>CAZLUE010000071.1:0-6720 GCA_964562625.1 uncultured Dehalococcoidales bacterium
ATTGGCAGCGATCTCCTTGAGGACGTCGATGGTGTCTCCAGCGGTCTGGTTGGCGGGATCGCCCCATTTGTCGCTGTCGAGCCCAACGCTTTCCAGGAAGACTCGCAGAACCGACAGATCGGAGGCGACATCGAACAGCGCCAGGACATGACCGCCGGCGGTGGTCAACTCGACACCGGGGAAGACGGCCAGATCAGTACCTTCAGCGGCCCGCCGGATGCCGTCAACGGCTTCGACAGTGTTGTGGTCGGTGATGCCGATCGCGTCGAGACCGGCGGTCCGGGCGGCATCGACGATCTGCTCGGCTGTCACTGAGCCGTCGCTGTAGCACTCCGAGCACGGGGTGTGGATGTGCAGGTCTATCTTTCGGAAAGGAATTACTGTCTCGTTACTCACCCGGCCGATCACGGGATTCCCGGGCGGAACCGCCCTTTCCCCCGCAATTACTAACTTAGATTAGCAATCAGGTCTGCCTTTGTCAAAGGAGGTCGGGCGCGGCAGACATCCACCGAGAGACGGTCGATTGACAAACCCGAGCAGGCGATACTATGATTTACTCCCGAAGACAAGCGAGGAGCCCGTCAATGACCTACGATGAGTTAATGCCAACGGCAATGGAAATGGCCGACAAGATCGCCAGCAAGCCGCCGCTTTCGGTGCGACTCGCGAAGGAAGGTATCCGGCGCGCCTTGGCCATTCCCTCCGAAGAATGGAAGGAGTGGCACGCCTTCGCGATGCGGTTCTACTTCGGCAGCGAAGACCATCAGGAAGGCGCCCGCGCCTTCGTTGAGAAGCGAGAGCCCTATTTCAGGGGCAAGTAAAACCGGACCACAGGGTCGACAGGAGCAATTACTACGTGAGCGTCAAGATACACCTGCCCGTTTATCTTCGCCAGCACACCGGCGACGCCGAGACTGTCGAGGTTAGTGGCGAGACGACCGCGGCCTGCATAGATGGACTGGTAGCCCAATTCCCCAGGATCAGCGGGATGCTGTTCGCCGGGCCGGGGCAATTGCACGACTACGTCAGCGTCTTTCTCAACGGTGACTTTACCTGCGGTGACGAACTCGACCGGAAGATCGAGGACGGCGCCGACGTCCACCTTCTCTACCTGCTCGGCGGAGGATGATGCAAGCGGCACCGGCAGTCACCGGCGGCGTATTGACACCTGATAGACCGGAGTGTACGATAAGTGACGTATCGGATGCAACGGAGGTAAGTTCCATGTTGAAAACGAGGATTACCGAGATGCTCGGAATCGAACACCCGATCATTGCCGGCCCGATGGCCTACATCTCCGACGCCGACTTCGTGGCGGCGGTCTCCAACGCCGGGGGAATGGGAATCCTGGCATCGCTGAGCTTCAAGACACCGGGGGAACTGGGTGAGCAGGTGTTACGCGCCAAGAGCCTGACCGACAAGCCATTCGCGGTCAACATCACGCTGCTGCCGACGGCGAAGCCGGTGGACTACGGCGCCTACATGAAGGCGGCGATCAAGTCCGGGGCAACCATCATCGAGACATCGGGACGCAGTCCCGAGCCGTACATGGATGTGCTAAAGGAAGCGGGAGTGGTCACGATGCACCGGGCGACACGAACGCGCGATCTGCGTACCGCGGAGAGAGTCGGCATCGACATCGTCAGCATCGTCGGCATGGAAGCGGCGGGACACCCCGGCCAGGAAGACGTGACGACGATGGTCAGGGTACCGATTGCCGTCGACGCGGTTAGTGTCCCGGTAATTGCCGCCGGCGGTATCAGCGATGGTCGCGGAATGGTCGCCGCGATGTCACTCGGCGCCGAAGCGGTCCTGATGGGAACCCGCTTCATGTGCTCTCAGGAGTGCAAGGTCCACGCCAACATCAAGGAATGGCTGAAGAGCCTCAACGAAATGGACACGATAATGACGCAGCGCTCGCTAAAGAACGCCACCCGAGTCGTCAGGACAGAGCACACCGAAAAGATCCTGAACATGGAGAACCAGGGGGCCACCCTCGAAGAGTTGCTGCCGCTGCTGAGCGGGCAGCGCGGTGTCAACGCCTACGAGACCGGTGATACCAACCAAGCCCAAATAACGGTCGGCCAGTGCGTTGGCATGCTCGACAACGAACCGACAGTCAAGGAAATCATCGACGGTATGGTCGCCGACGCCAAAGGTATCCTGGGACGCCTCCATGGAATCGGTCTCGCCGGCTAGGACGGCAGGGGCCAGTCACCGAAAGTAAGGTCCGAGGACTTCCTCAGGGAATTCCCGAACCCCATGCTTTGTCACGCTTCGCCAACAGCCAGCGTCGTTTCTCCTCGAGGCGAGTCGCTTCGTCGGTGGCGCGATAGTTCGCTAGAAATTCCTTGCGAAAGACCTCGAAAGTACCGTCGATCACGGATTCGCGAATGCGACCGACGAGCCGACTGATAAACGCCAGGTTGTGCAGTGTCGCCAGGCGGTAGGCGAGCAGTTCACGCGCCTTGAAAAGGTGGTTGAGGTAGGCGGCGGAGAAGCGACGGCAAGTGTAGCAGTCGCATTCGGGGTCGATCGGCTCAGGGCTGGTGGCGTAGGCAGCGTTGAGCACGTTCAGCCTACCCGTCATGGTATACAGGGAACCGTTTCTGGCGACTCGAGTCGGCAGAGCGCTGTCAAAGATATCGATGCCACGGGCGACACCTTCGACGATATCCTCTGGCGAGCCGACGCCCATCAGGTAGCGTGGCTTCTCCTCGGGGAGTAAGGCGGCAGTCTCCTCGGTTATGTCAAGTGTCGCCTGCTTCGGTTCGCCGATGGAGAGGCCGCCGATGGCGTAACCGGGGAAGTCCTGCGAGACGAGGAACCCGGCGGACTCGCGCCGGAGGTCGGGGTAAACCCCGCCCTGGACGATTGCGTAGAGTGCCTGATCGCTGCGTGTGTGCGCCCGATGGCACCGTTGCGCCCAGTGATGGGTGCGCAGCATCGCCCGGCGAACCGTGTCCTTGTCGGCATCGGCCGGGGCGCATTCGTCGAGCACCATGATGACATCGGCGCCGAGGGCCTGCTGATAGTCGATTGCCAACTCCGGGGTGAGCCGGCGCCGGCTGCCGTCAATGTGCGACCGAAAGGTTACGCCATCATCATCCAGCTTGCGCAGACCGGCCAGGCTGAAAACCTGGTAACCGCCGCTGTCGGTGAGGATGGCGCCGTCCCAGCCCATGAAGCGATGCAGCCCACCGAGCGCTTCGATAACCGAGATGCCAGGACGGAGGTGAAGGTGATAGGTGTTGGCGAGCAGCATCGCGAAACCGGACTGGCGGACTTCCTCGGGGGTGATCGCCTTGACGCTGGCCTGAGTGCCGACCGGAAGCAGCACCGGTGTCGTCACCGCGCCGTGAGCTACCAGCAGTTCGCCAGCGCGGGCGCGACTGCCGGGGGACGTCAAGAGGTTGAATGTTGGGGAATTGAACGTCGCCATCAGGTCTGGTCCTCGCCGTCGTCGGAGGCAGTGTCATCGGGGATCGGCAGTTGTCCGGGGCGCAGTTCCTCGAGGTAGTTCTGAAGGATGACAGCCGCCGCGGCGGCGTCGTAACGTACCTTGTCCCTGCCCTTCCGGCCGCTCCGGCGTCCAACGAGGCGTTTCGCGGTGACGGTCGACAGCCGCTCGTCACGGAACTCCAACGGGACGTCAGTAGCCCGCCGCAAAACCTCAGCGAATGCCTGCACCTTGATTGCCTGTTGACCGAGGGCGCCGCCCATGGTACGCGGCATGCCAACAACGATGACGGCGACTTGATGCCGGCGGGCGATGTCTAGAATCTCGGCGACGGCCGCCTCACCTTCAGCGCGTTTGACGATTCCGAAAGGACTGGCCAGAATTCCGGTGGCGTCGCTCAAAGCAACGCCGATCCTGCGGTCACCGACGTCGAGTCCCATGCTGCGCATTTCAATCCTGAAGTCCAAAGATAGTGCGTACGCTCCGCCTCCCGTCGACGCACGATAACCGAAGCAGCCGACGGCTAGACGAGACTCCTGACGAGTCGAAGCGCTTCGTCCAGCTTGCCGGCGTCACGGCCACCAGCCTGAGCCATCCCCGGTTTACCGCCGCCGCCGCCGCCGGTCACCTGGGCAACCTGCTTGGCGATTTTACCGGCGTCGTACCCCTGCTCAACAAGGTCCGGTGTAACCGACGCCAAGAAGGAGAGACGATCATCTTGGACGGCACCGAGGACAATGACGCCGCTCTTGAGACGGCTCCGTAACTGGTCAACCATTTCCCGGACTACCTGCTGAGGGAACGACGGCACCCGGGCGGCGAGGACGTTCGTCCCGTTGACGACCTCGATCTCCATCACAAGCCGTTCGACGATCAGTTGTGCCAGTTCCCGTTCCAAGTGGAGCGCCTGCCGGCGCACTTCGTCCCTCTCAGCGATGACGGCGGCGACTTTATCGGTAACTTCATCGGGCGCGCCGCCGACGGCACCGGCGATCTTATCAAGCCGACCGAAGCGCTCGGTGACCAGCATCTCAGCGCCACGGCCGGTAGCGGCCTCAATACGGCGCATCCCGGAACCGATACTGGCCTCGCTGATAATCCGAAAGAGGCCGATCTCACCACTGGCGGCAACGTGGGTACCGCCGCAAAGTTCGACGCTGACGGCGGGCAGACCGCTACTGACAACACGGACGGTGTCACCGTACTTCTCGCCGAAGAGGGCGATTGCTCCACGGTCGATGGCGATTGGATAGGGCATTTCCTCGACGAGCACCGGAAGGTTACGGCGGATGAGTTCGTTGACGATGGCCTGCACTTTGGCGATCTCTTCAGGCATCATCGCCGTCAGGTAGGAGAAATCGAAACGAAGGCGATCGGGCGCGACCAGCGAACCGCGCTGCTGAACCTCGTCACCGAGCACCTGGCGCAGCGCCGCCTGAAGGAGATGAGTGGCGGTGTGGTTACGGGCGATATCGAGCCGCCGGTCAGCGGTGACGGCAGCGACGACCTCGTCACCGACCGACAACGACCCCTGGCTGACCCATCCTTGTTGAGCGATGACGTCCGACGTCAAATGGGCAGTGTCGGTAACCTCGAAACGTCCGCTCAAAGCGACGATCTGACCGGTATCGCCAACCTGCCCCCCCAACTCACCGTAAAACGGGGTCGATTCAAGGATAACAGTGGCCTCCTGTCCATCCACTATCGTTTCGACGGGTTGGCCGTCGACGATAAGATCGAGAACGCGACTGGACATCTCGATGT
Organism: uncultured Dehalococcoidales bacterium; assembly: GCA_964562625.1. Lineage (GTDB taxonomy): Bacteria > Chloroflexota > Dehalococcoidia > Dehalococcoidales > Fen-1064 > CAZLUE01. The sequence continues at coordinate 5,225 of CAZLUE010000071.1, forward strand.
TATCGTAGCCGAGGAAGGGTGTCAGTTTGACGCCGAGACGCCGCTCTAGTCCGTCGAGTTCGCCGGAGGACAGGTCAAACTTGTGGGCGCTCTTGGCACGCTGCCGCTGAGCTTCCATTTCCTTCTCGAAGCCGGCCATGTCGACCGAGAGGCCGCGCTCAGCGGTAACCTCAGCAGTAAGCTCGACCGGCAGACCGTAGGTGTCGTAGAGACGAAAGGCATCCTTACCCGAAATCTGCTTACCCCTGGTGCCGCCATCGGTCGCGAGGACGCCTTCAAGCACCTCCAGACCAACCTTAAGGGTCTCGCTGAAACGGGTTTCCTCGAGTTCAGCGACGCGCTTAATGAAGTCCTGTCGCTCGACGACTTCTGGATAGACGTGGCCGAGGCAAGTGACGGCAGCGGCGATCTCCGCCAGGAACGGCTTGTCCAAGCCCAGCCGGAGACCGAAAAGGGTCGCCCGGCGCAACAGTCGGCGAAGGACATATCCCCTGCCCTCGTTGCCCGGTATGACGCCGTCGGCAATCAGAAAAGTGACGGCGCGCCCGTGTTCGGTGACGACGCGCATTGCATGGTCGATAGCGTCATCATTTCCATACTTCTTGCCGCTGATGGCGGCGACGCGCTCCAGTATCGGTGAAAAGATATCCGTCTCATAGACGGATGATTTACCCTGGAGGATAGTGGTCAGCCTGGCGAGGCCCATACCGGTATCGATGTTGGGAGCCGGCAGCAGCGTCCGGCTGCCGTCCTCGGCCTGATCGAACTGAGTGAAGACAAGGTTCCAGAACTCAAGGAAACGACCGCAGTCACAATTCGGCCCGCAGTTTGGTTCTCCGCACCCCTTGTCCTTACCGAGATCGTAGTGAATCTCTGAGTCAGGTCCGCAGGGACCGCTACTACCAGCCGGTCCCCAGAAGTTCTCATCCTCGTCGAAGCGAAATATGCGTTCGGCAGGGACGCCGGTCTCAATCCAGATGCCATAGGCTTCGTCGTCCTCCAGTAAGACGGTGACGCTGAGGCGATCGGCAGGAATGGACAGGTGTTGGGTGAGGAATTCCCACGCCCAAGCGATCGCCTCCCGCTTGAAGTAGTCACCGACGCTAAAGTTACCAAGCATCTCGAAGAAGGTCAGGTGGCTGGAATCACCGACGAGTTCGATATCGGTTGTCCGGAAGCATTTCTGGGAGGACACGAGACGAAGCGCCGGCGGCTCCTTCTGACCGGTGAAATACGGCTTTATCTGCACCATACCGGCATTGGTCAGCAGCAGAGTGGGGTCTCCATGTGGTATCAGCGATGAACTGGCGATTTTCTTGTGGGCACGCCGTTCGAAGAACTCTAGATATGCCGAACGAATTTCGTCACTATTCAACCGAAGCTCCATGGATGTGGTGGGGATTTGTTATGATTCTAGTGGAAGCGGTCGAGCCTGTCAACGAACTGAACGGTCACCGGGGCCGGCTTCCGGTCACGTTGACATCACCGGCGTCGTT
>CAZLUE010000072.1:0-6713 GCA_964562625.1 uncultured Dehalococcoidales bacterium
AGATTGCCGGAGTCAAAGGCTCGCCGGCAATAGACTGGACGCCGTTCAGCTACCTGTTCAACTACACCGGCCAGCCGGCGGCCTCGGTTCCCTGCGGCTGGACGAAGGACGGTCTGCCGATCGGGTTGCAGATCATCGGACGGCGTTTTGACGACGTCGGAGTCCTCAAGGTGGCGGCTGCCTTTGAGAAGGCGGCTCCCTGGGCGAATAGCCGGCCCGACCTGGACTGACGGCGCTGTCTTCTAGTAGCTGACCGAGGGAAACAGCTTGCGGTCGGTGTGCGGCAGGAAGAGGGCGGCGACGAACTCGTTCATGAACGGCGGATAGGTCGACAGTTCGATGTTGGTCATGCTCCTGGCGATCTCGACGGTTTGTGCCAGCGCCGACGATGAGATCAGGGCCATACGCGCCCCCATTACGGAGCTGTTGCCGATGAACTGGATTCGTTTGGCGTCGATGTCCGGCAGCAACCCGATCGCCACCGCCTTGGGAATGTCTAGCGAGCTGCCGAAGCCGCCGGCGACGTAGATCATCTCCAGGTCATCGAAAGTCAATCCCACGTAGTCAGTCAACGACTTGATGGCGGCGAAGACGGCTCCCTTGGACTTGATCAGATTGCCGATCTCAGCTTCGGATACGGTCAGTGGTCGGCCGTCTTCGGTTTCCTCGCCGAAGGCGATCACATATCGAGGGTCATCTTCATGCAGCAGCCGCTCGTCCTCGCGAGAGAGGTCAAACTTACCGTCCTGACCAATGATACCGTTGCGTACCATCTCGTGTATGACGTCGATCAGACCGGAACCGCAAATGCCTCTTGGTCTGATGTTACCGATTATCTCGTAACGAAGCCGGCCGTCACTGATTTCGACCTTCTGTATCGCCCCTCTGGCGGCGCGCATTCCGCTTCGTGAACCGCCGCCCTCGAATGCCGGTCCCGCTGATGCTGAACAGCAGACCAGCCACTGGTTGTTGCCGATGACGATCTCGCCGTTGGTGCCGACGTCGATCAGGCATTTCACCTCTGGTGTGTCGGCGATGGCGCTAGCGAGCACTCCGGCGACGATGTCGCCGCCCACGTAACTGGCGACATTGGGCATAATCTCGAGTACCGCCTGTGGGTTGCCCGCGATGCCGACATCGCGAGCGAGCACCTGCGGATAGACGGTTGCCGTCGGTACGTACGGTTCGAGTCGAATGTTGCACGGCGTCAGGTTGAGCAGAAAGTGACTCATCGTGGTGTTACCGGCGGCAACGATCGCGGTGATATCGTCAAGCTCGATTCCCTTGCGCTCGACCAGGGTCTTCGTCAGATTGTTGATGTTGGTTACCACTGCCTGATGTACCGGATCGAGTGAACCGCGGCCGCAGGCGAAGACCATCCGCGAGATGACGTCCTCACCGTAGCACGCCTGGAGGTTAAGGCTGCCCTCGACGCCGAGAACCTCACCGGTCGTCATGTCGATCAACTGGACGACAACCGTCGTGGTACCGACGTCGACCGCCAGTCCGTAGTGCCGCCCTGTAGTGTCGCCACCATCGATAGTCATGATCCGGCTGATACCGTCGTGGCGAGCGACGGTTACGGTGATCTTCCAGTAATGGCGACGCAGCTTCTCCGCAAGGTCTTGGAGGCAGGCGAGGGATACTTCGAAGTGGTCTTCGGTGAGCTGCTGGCGTAACTCACGGATGACCCGGTCGATGTCGGCGGTGTTGTCGATCAGTGTCGGTTCGGGGAGTTCGAGGTAGGTCCTGGCGACGATCGGCTCGAAGGAAGTGGCCGGATCCCTGGGCCGGCGGTGGAGGCTAATCCGTTCCGGCTGGCTATATTCTAGTCGAACGCCCTCGGTGAGGATCTTCTCCGCCTCGACGCGTGACTTCGCCGGAACTTCTATCTCGAGGTCATCCTCGACTCGGGTCTGGCAGGCAAGTACGTAGCCCCGCGTCAGTTCGTCGCGGGTGAAAAAACCGATGGCGTGCTTATCGGCCTGAGCCTTACCGCCGGCGACGCGGACACGGCACTCGCCGCAAAGCCCTTCGCCGCCACAGATCGTGTTGAGGTGAACGTTGGCCCGTTCGGCGGCTGTCAGCAGAGTTGTTCCGGTTTCGACTTCGACCGATCTGTCGCCGGGCAGAAATATCACTCGATGTTTATTCATCAGGCCCGCTCCATTGTGTGGTTCGGTTAGGTTGTCGCCTGTGGTAGGGCACCAATTTTAGTTTACCAATACGGAGCTTCATGATACAATACGCTGATCGTCTATCGGGTTGGTGCTCATCGGGGAGAGAGATTGATGAACTGGTTGGACATTGTCATTCTGGTGGCGCTGGTGACGCCGGCTTTTGCGGGGCTGAGGCAGGGAATCATCAAGGCGGCGCTGTCGCTCGCCGGCGTCATCGTCGGCGCCATGCTGGCCAGCAACTTCAACGAACAACTGGGAGGGATTCTGTCCTTCATCTCTAACCCGGACGTTGCCAACATCACCGCCTATATCATAATACTGGTCGTCGTAATGACCGTCGCCTACGTCCTCTCCGCTGTCCTCAAGTTCACGGTCAAGGCAGCTACGTTCGGTTGGATCGATCGCGCCAGCGGGGCCGTGTTCGGTTTCCTGATGGGGGCGCTTTTCATGGGCGCGATTCTGGCGGCGATTGTCCAGTTCTTTGGGGAGGGAATCGTCACGGACTCGTTCCTGGCAGGGATACTGCTGAACAAGTTCCCGCTGGTTCTGGCTCTACTGCCTAGTGAGTTCGACGCCATTCGCGATTTCTTCGAATAGTCGGTTGGCCGGCGCGCCATTAAAAGAGTGGCGCACCGGCAATCGTCAGCTTGACGCGGTAGATGCCGGTGCGCGCTGTCAGGAAGAGGCTCTTGCGGTCGATGTCACCCCAGGCGAGATTGGCCGGCAGTTCCGGCGGCAAGACACGTGCCAGGCACTTGCCGGCGGGATCGATTATCCAGAAGCCTCCTGGACCAGTGCAGTAGATGTTGCCCTCGACATCGGTTTTCATTCCGTCAGGCCGACCCGGGTCATCACCGGTCATGTCAATCAGCACACGACCATTAGCCGTTCGCCCATCGGCAGCAACGTCGAAGGCGCGAATGTGGCCTCGAGCGGTGTCACTAACATAAAGTATGGTTTCGTCGGGCGAGAAAGCCAGCCCGTTGGGTCGGTCGAAGTCGTCCACCAGCAATTCGAGTTCGCCGTCGGGGGCCAGCCGATATACCCCGTTGAAAGGCAGTTCCTTCCACGCGGTCAGTCCGGCCAGCCCGTAAGGTGGGTCGGTGAAGTAGATGCTGCCGTCGGAGCGGACGACGACATCGTTTGGGCTGTTGAATCGTTTTCCATCGTATCGCTCAGCGATAATCGTAATTCTACCATCCGCCTCGGTTCGGGTGACTCTTCGGGCGCTATGTTCACAAGCGATCAACCGGCCGCTACGATCCAGAGTCAGCCCGTTTGAGTTTCCACTGGGTGTGCGGAAGGTGGTCAACTCCGGCCCCTCGGGAAATGCCTTGAAACGAACTATCCGGTTGTTCGGGATATCACTGAAGAGCAGACTGTCACCGCACCATATCGGCCCCTCGGTGAAACCAAGGCCACTGGCAAGATGCTCGACGACAGCGCCTCCCGGTATGATACGGCAATCCCCGTCGCCGGTAATGTCCAGTTTCAGTTCGTAGGTGGCCATTTTCTTTCCTCCGCAGTTGATTTCGTTACTGCATGCCGACGGGAACGACAAGCGGCTGACGTTTCCCGGAGACTCGCAGCAAGACATCGTTGCCGGTACTCTTGCTGGAATCACCTGATCCGCTGGCTGTGGTCGGAAGGATGTGCCCATGCCAGAGGCGCTTCCGGCGCCGGCTGAGCAACACGGACGCCGCGCTCGCGCAGTCGGTTCACGCTGTCAGGAACGTTCTCAACGTCAAACCCGACCAAATAGACGCCTTCCCCATGCCTTTCCAAGTAGCGGGCGACCACCTTGGTCGGGTCGGTCGGCTGCATCAGTTCGATGTGGCCCTTGCCCAGCGGTAGAATGGCATTCTTGAAGCCGAATTCCTCCGACTCGAAACGGCTGTGGACTTCGAGACCGTAGGGGTCCCCGAAATGTTGCACCGCCGCTTTAATGTCTTGGACCACGACCGACAGTTCGATGACGTCGCCAAGCATCATTGACATCCTTCTGGAGCGATTCTCCTTACCATCACGACCGGCGTCGTCTGTCGGTGATGCCGAAATCGATCAATCTATCCCTAAGACGAAACAGGGCGGCGATAGCGCCCCGGCCGGTCGCGTCACCACGGGATGGAGGATAATTCTGTTGCCACGTCTGGGTGCCGTGAGCATCGGCGACGGCGATGAAACCGATACCCGGCGGTCTGCAGTCCGGACTCTCGATACCTGTGATCGGGGTCGTGCTCAGTCCGATGTCGGCCGCGAGACGCTCTCGCACCGCTACCGCCATTGCCTCGGCTACCTCGGGACTGATCTCACCGTGCTGCCTGATCAGTTCGACGGGCACTCCCCAGGTTACCTTCGTCTCGGCGGAACCGGTAATCAGGCCGCCGCGATAGCAGGACGAACTCTCCGGCATGTCGCTGATAGCGTTGGCGAGCAGGCCTCCGCTGCCATCCTCAATTGTCGCCAGCGTCAGATTACCGGCGTTCAGCCAGCGACAAATTACCTCCGGCAGTGCATCATCTTCCCTTCCCCAAACTGTGGTTTCGAAGATTTCCGTCAGCTTGGACTCGGCCGAGTTGAGCATCTCCTCGGCGTCATCGCCGTGGGCAATCAGGCGAATGTGGATGCCATCCGGCTTGGCGTAGATGCCGGGTAGCGGATTCGCGGAATCAAAGAACGGATGTACCATCTCGGAAACCTTCGCCTCGGCAAGGCCGTATGTCTTGACCGTCCGTGATAGAATCGGATCTCCGGGGAATCTGGACAGTATTCGCGGCACAACCTCGTTCTTCCACATCGGCTTGAGTTCTCGTGGCGGTCCGGGAAGGGCCACCACCGTGCTTCCTCCCTTGACAACCATCCAACCGGGAGCTGTGCCGTGCTGGTTGGGCAATGACTCTGCCGACGGAATTAGCGTCGCCTGGCGAAGGTTGTGATGCGGCATATCACGGCCCATCCGACCGAACATGGTATGAAGCTGTTGTTCCAACTCGGTGTCGATGAACATCTCTTCACCGAGAACACTGGCGATGCAGTCGCGCGTCAGGTCGTCGTCGGTCGGTCCCAGACCGCCGCTGGTAATCACCAGGGGTGACCCGTCAAGCGCCTGTCGAATGACATGACACAACTCTTCAAGGTGGTCGCCGGCGGTGGTCATCCGGAAAACCGTGATGCCGAGCAACGGTAATTCGGAAGCAAGATAGCCGGCGTTGGTGTCCGTGATCTCTCCTCGGAGAAGTTCCGTGCCTACAGAGATGATCTCGGCTTGAGTCCGGTTGTTCATCGGATGGTCTCCATCCTTGCGCACACCATGCATCGATGCCGATAGTTTAGCGCCTATTGTAGTCTTTTCTCCGAATCTTGTCATCCTGCACGGAAGGGATCGGGTCGCCGGTGTTTTTGTCTTGCCGTTAGCCAAGACCTATAATGTTGTCGGTGAACAATGTCCCGGCGATTGTGGTCGCCGGCTGGAGACCAGTGCGGACCGAGGACTTCGACTACCATTTGCCCCCGGAGCTGATCGCCCAGACGCCGATTGCCGCCAGAGATCGGTCGCGGTTGCTGGTCGCGAGGCGAGCCGACGGCTCGCTCACCGACCACCGTTTCTCGGAACTGGTCGACTTTCTCCGCGAGGGCGATGTCCTCGTCCTCAACGACAGCCGAGTGATTCCCGCAAGGATCCGCGCTCGCCGTGTGGCCAGCGGCGGTTCCGTCGAAGTGCTATTGCTGCGTCGCCTCGATGACGATGTCTGGGAGACGCTGGTGAGACCTGCCAAGCGAATCAGGGTGGGAGAAATACTCGAACTGGTCGACAGCGTCGATGCGTTGAGGCTGGGGGTCATCGTCGAGGTCGTCGGCACGGGAGAGCGCGGCGTCAGGCTGATCAGATTCCCTCCGGAAACCCCCATGGCCAGATTCGGCAGCCTCGCCCTGCCACTCTACATTCACGCGCCGCTAAGAGATAGAGAGCGCTACCAGACGATCTACTCTCGTCCCGAAGGCAGTGTTGCTGCGCCGACTGCTGGGTTACATTTTACCGCCGATCTGCTAGAGACGATCGCCGCCAAAGGCGTCGTTTGCCGGAACGTGACGTTGCACATCGGCCTCGACACGTTCCGTCCCGTCGAGGAAGACGACCCGGCAGAGCACACGATTCACCGTGAATATGGTATTCTTTCTCCCGAGGTGGCCGGCGAGTTGACGCGGGCACGGCGAGACGGCCGACGCATCGTCTGCGTCGGCACGACCTCGGTACGCGTTGTCGAGGCGGCCGCTCAGGTCGCACCACCCGGATGCGTGCAGCCCGTTGACGGCTGGGTAGATCTCTTCATCATGCCCGGCCATCAGTTCCGAATGGTCGATGCGATGGTGACCAATTTCCACCTGCCACGATCGACGCTCCTGATGCTGGTCGCCGCCTTTGCCGGTCGCGGCTTCGTACTGGAGGCGTATCGTGAGGCGGCGGCACGGGGCTACCGGTTCTACAGTTTCGGCGACGCGATGCTGATACTCTGAGGTTCACCCCCGGCGTCG
>CAZLUE010000073.1:0-6632 GCA_964562625.1 uncultured Dehalococcoidales bacterium
TGGCCGACCGAAACATCTCTACAGTATCTACAACAAGATCGAGCGCTATGCCGCCCTAGGCAAAGACTTCGACAATATACACGATCTGCTGGCATTGCGAGTGCTGGTCGATACCGTGCCCGACTGCTACAACGCGCTTGGTATCGTTCACGCTTTGTGGCATCCGATACCGGACCAGTTTAACGACTACATTGCGAACCCCAAGCCAAACGGCTACCAGTCACTGCACACCACGGTAATGTGCAATGGGACGACACTGCTCGAGGTGCAGATACGCACCCGTGAGATGCACCACTTTTCCGAGTACGGCGTCGCCGTCCATTGGCGGTACAAAGACGGCGGCAAGCACGACTCCGGTTTCGAGGAGGGTATCAGCTGGCTCCGCCAATTGATAGAGTGGCACCGCGAACTGCACGGCGACGAGGAATTCCTCGAATCGGTGAGGACCGACGTTTTCAGCGACCAGGTGTTCGTCTACAGCCCGCGCGGCGAGATCAAAGACTTGCCACTAGGATCGACCCCGCTGGACTTTGCGTACCGGATTCACACCGACCTCGGCCATCGTTGCATCGGTGCGAAAGTAAACGGCCGCCTGGTGACGCTCAGCCACCAACTCGAGAACGGCGATGTCGTCCAGATAATGTCCACCAAGAGCGACCGTGGCCCGAGCCGTGACTGGCTCAACGCTAACCTCGGCTACGTCAAGACGTCGCACGCCCGCGAGAAAATACGGCAGTGGTTCAAGAAACGGGAGAGGACGGAGAACGTCGAGCGAGGCCGGGAGTTGCTCGAGAAGCTGATGAGACAGCTCGGCATCAAATTCAGCGAACGGGCCAGTCTCGCCAAGATGTTCAAGTACGACACTCTCGACGAGTTTTACGACGTAATCGGCTACGGCGGGGTGACCGCTAACCAGATCACCGTCCGGTTAGCCGTTCAGGAGGAAGAGGCACCGATGACGGTCACGGCGGCGCCGAAGAACCGTCCGACATCGACGGTCAGGGTGCTCGGTTCCGGCGACATGATGACCAACCTCGCCCAGTGCTGCAACCCGGTGCCCGGCGACGCGATTGTTGGGTACGTCACTCGCAGCCGCGGTGTCACCATCCATCGCAGCGACTGTAGCAACGTCGTCAACGAGGAAGAGCGGGAGCGGCTGCTCGGCGTCGAATGGGGCCGGGCCGACATTCTCTATCCGGTCAAGGTACGCATCGACGCGTGGAACCGAGTGGGACTGATGCGTGACATCACCACCCTGGTCGCCGATGAGAAGGTAAACATCGCCGCCGTCAACTTGGTCAACAACGACGATCAGACGACCACGATCTACCTGACGTTGGAAATCAGCGGTCTCACTCAACTCAGCCGGATGCTGATGCGGGCGGAGGCGATTCGCAGCGTCACTGCCGTCGTTCGTGAGGGCAAGACAACCGCCGTCAAGGGAAGCGCGAGGAGCGGCTAAATCCGAGGTAGACTGACACCGCTGGACTACCCAGTGGTTTTCGCGAAGATACGGAACTCAGGAGGAAGAGATTGCCGATCACCAAGTCAGCCAAGAAGCAAGTGGGCGTCGATGAGCGGCGGCGACAACGGAACAAGTCCGTTCGCAGCCTCTGTCGAGGCAACGTCGTCAAGGCGGGACGCCTGATTACAGCCGGCGACTTCGAGGCAGCCCGCGAGGCCGTTGCCGTCGCTGTTCAGTCGCTCGACCGAGCCGCCACTAAGGGTGTTCTCCATACCAATAATGCCGCCCGACGCAAGTCGCGTCTTATGAAGAAGCTGAGTCAAGCAGCAGGCGCTTGAAGGCCGGTCGCTGGCCAGTTTGACATCCATCTCTGTGGGGTGTAGATTACGCGTGGCCTTCTGCCATGATTGGCTGGAGAGCGCGTCGGATTTGGGCGTCAAGGTAGACGCGTGACGCAACCAAGGGGAGAATCCCGCCGGAGAAAGCCAGCATGCTGAACCAGTTTCAGAGAGTGGGGCGCGACCTGTTCACACGAGGACTGGTTGCCTCCAACAGCGGGAACCTGAGTGTGAGGCTCGGCGACCGTATTCTGATTACCCGACGCAGTTGCCAACTGGGCGCGCTCGAAGAGAACGACCTCGTCGAGACCGGGCTTATCAAGAATGATCGGGCGATGCCGATGGCTTCGGCCGACCTCGCTGTCCACCGGGCGATATACCGGCTGACGCCGGCCCAGGCAATCGTCCACGCCCACCCGCCGCACGCAATTGCCCTGTCGCTGGCGGTCGACGAGATCGTGCCCAATTGCGCAGAGGGGCTGGCCACGGTCGGTGAAGTGCCGGTACTCGGCGACAACAGCTTCGTCAAGCCAGTCGATTTCATTACCAAGATATCCGCTTCGCTCAAGGAGCACCGGGCAGTGATGCTGCACGGACACGGCAGCTACGCCGTCGGCCAGTTGCTCGAGGATGCCTACCACGGCACGGCGATGCTCGAGGAAAGCAGCCAGGTGACTTGTCTGCTGAAGTCCCTGCAAGTGAACGCGGAGAGGCGTTAGCTTCCGGCTAATCGCCGCGGATGAAGCCATTGACGCTGGCCGTCCGCTTCAGCGATGCCAGTGCCATCGGGGTGAACTTGGCGGCGATTATCAGCCCGATGACGACCGACCAGATGACGAACATACCTACCACGTCTTGCCCGGTAAGCCAGACGACAAACGGTAACGGAACGCGACTGATCCCCATCGTCAGGGCGACGTTGCGGATCAGTACCAGCGGTACGATGATCAATCCGAGGACGATAGCGAACCCCAACGGGTAATTGTAGACCGACATCAGGACGATCAGCACGCCGATGGTAACCCCCACCCCCTTGCCGCCAGCGAACTTGAGCCAGACCATCCAGCTGTGGCCGACGACGCTCGATCCGGCGGTGATGAAGACATGGATGGGGTCCATGCCGAGTACCCAGTGGGTAATGGCCACCGCCCCGCGTCGCCTTTGCCGAGAGGTCAATAGCGGCAACGCCGATTGCCAGCAGCAGTTCGGTTTCACGGAAGGTATTGAGGCTAACGACGTTGCCGGCACCGAGCTGGCGGATGTCTCTCCCGATTGACCAGCGGGTGAACAGGTATACGGAGGGGATTGATCCCAGCAGGTAGCCGGCGAGCAGGATGACCAGGCCGCTGACGAACTCGTTGGCGATCATTCAAGATCTCTCAGGCTAGTCTATTTCTTGTAGACGGGCGTGCACCAGTCGGCGTACTTCGGGTTGTTGCCCAGTATCACGTCCGCGTAGAGCTCCTGGAGTTTGGCGGTGATTTTTCCGGTCTCACCGTCAGCTATCTTGCGCCGATCAATTTCGGCGATCGGCGTCACGTGAGCGGCGGTGCCGGTCATGAAACACTCTTCCGCCGTGTATAGTTCGACGCGGGTGACGCGTCTCTCCACCGTCTCGATGCCGAGTTCGTCACGGGCGAGGGCGATCACAGTGGCGCGCGTAATCCCGATGAGAATGCCTTCCGAGGCTGGTGGTGTCACCAACTGGCCGTCGACGACGACAAAGATGTTTTCGCCACTGCCCTCGGCGACGAAGCCGTCCGGAGTGAGCATTATCGCCTCGTCGAAGCCGTTGTCGATGGCCTCGGTCTTGGCGACGGCGTTGGTCACGTAGAGACCGGATATCTTGGCGCGCGGCACCTCACTGGGGAAGCGCCAGGACGAGACCTGGCAGCGCGCCTGGTCGGCATCGATGTAGCGTCCCCAGGGAAAGACGAACATCAGGAAGTCGCTATCGAGGTCGTGGAGACGAACGCCCATCGCCTCGGAGCTCTTGTAGGCGAGCGGGCGGACGTAGACGTCCTCGGTGAAGCCACACTTCTCAACCAGTTCCACTGTCAACTGGCAAAGGTTATCGAGCGAGTGGGGTAGCTCGATGTTAAGCAGGCGGCAACCGTCAAGGAGGCGCTGGTAGTGTTCCCGGTTGCGGAAGATGAAGAGCTGCTTATTTTCGGCGTTCCAGTTGCCGCGAATGCCCTCGAAGATAGCGGTGCCGTAGTGCATGAAGTTGGTCATGACGCTGATGCTGGCGTCTTCGATAGGGACGATCTTGTTCTTTAGATAGGCGTATGATGGCATGTCAGGCGATCTCCTCTCCCGTGGGTGGTCGGTTCAATTCCTCAGTAAGGCGCAGTCAGAATCCACCGATACAGTGACGGCGGCGGCGGCGGCGAGTATCTCGTCCGAGCGGTCACCGAGGTTGTCGGAAGCGTGGCCGCGGACGGTCATGCCGCCGGCAACAACCTTGATTTCTTTCTGGCCAAAGGGCAGTACCGCGAGCACCTCGGCGGGGTCGACTTCGTCGGAATGGGGCGGGTGACGAGCACCTCGACGAACATCCAATTGGGCGTCCCGACATCGACCAGTTCCAGCAGGACGATCAGACAGACGCGTCCGATGGCGTCCGTTGACGGCACGGGTGTCCGCCACGGCGGCGCTCTGACCGTTCTGGTTGACGCCGGTACCCATCTCGATGATGAAGCACTTTTTCATCATAGCATGGCCCCCACGTAGTGAAAGATATTATACGTGAGGAACCGGGGCGAGGCAAGTGCGCCGCGGCGGTACGGTCAACGCGACAAACTCGGCGTTTGCAAAGTGTAGTCACCGCCGTCAGAGCGGAAGATGTCTCGTAGCCGCAGCGTCTGTCCAGTCTGAATCGAGGTGAAGCCGTACTTCTCGCGGATGCGATCGACGGTGCGGTTGAGCTTCTCGATTCTGGCCCCGGAGACGTCCAGCATCGCCAGTTGCTGCCCCGGCTCGGACAGGTTCGACACGCCGATGCCAATGAGGCGTACAGGTTGCATCTCCCCGGCAAGCGCCCGGCGCATCAGCTTGACGCCGATGCCGAAGACGATCTGGTCGGCGTCGATTGCCTGGGGGAGTGTCTGGCTACGGGTGAGCGTCGCGAAATCGGCGTAGCGCAGCTTGAGGGTGATGCAGCGCGCCTGGCGGACGCGGCGGCGGAGGTCCCCGGCGACCCGCTCGCTGAGATAGCGCAGCGTCGCCTCGAGGGCCCCGCGGTCAGCAACGTCGCGGTCGAAGGTCGTCTCGCGGCTGATCGACTTGGCGACTCCCGGTGGCGAAACCCCGCGCTCATCGATTCCGCGCGCGTAGCGCCGCAACCCCTTACCGGACGCCCCGAAGTAGCTCCGGAGGGCGTTGTCCGGCGCCTGGGCCAGCTGGCCAATGGTCTTGATGCCGAGACCAACGAGCCGTTGTTCAGTCTTCTTGCCAATGCCGGGCATCTTGTCGATCGGCAGCGGCGCCAGGAAAGCGGTTTCTTCACCGGGCAGTACTTCGACAAGGCCGTCCGGTTTCGACAGATCGGAGGCGACTTTAGCGATGATCTTGCCGCCGGCGATGCCGATTGAGGCAACCAGTCCCTGCTCATCGCGGATGCGTTGCTTGATGGCAAGCGCCATCCGGCGGATCGAACCGTGGAGCGACTCGAACCCGGTGGCATCGAGATAGGCCTCGTCGAGTCCCAGTGGCTCGAGGAATGGAGAGAAGTCGCCGAGGATTGTCATGAATGCCGTCGAGGCGGCGCGGTACCTGGGGAAGCTGCCTTCAATGAAGATTGCCTGGGGACAGAGACGGACGGCGGTTGCCAGCGACATTCCGGAATGAAGACCGAAGGCACGGGCTTCGTACGAAGCGGCGGCGATGACGCCGCGGTGGTCTGGCCGGCCGCCGACGACGACCGGCTTGCCCCGGAGTTCCGGGTCGAGCACCTGCTCCACCGAGACGAAGAAGGCGTCGAGGTCGATGTGCATTATTCTGCGGTCGGCCATGATCCTCGCCCCAGTACCGGCTGCCGCCATTCTAGCATGTTCGTACTAAGAAATGATTGCAGGATAGGCAGGCAGTGGAGACCGGACCGGCCGATTGCTCAAGTACTGGCGGCATCCACCGGTTGACTTTGCCTTGCGTGACGCCGGTGCTTGCGTCAACGAAAGTTCATTTTCACCCAGAAGCGGTGGCCGTCGGTGACGAATTCGACGGCGCCGTCCCTATCAGTGCGGTAATGCCTGCCTCATCGACATCCGCCGCCAGCTGGCCGGTGATCTCAGCCGTCGGGGATCCGAAACGATTGTCTTCGCCGACCGAAATGACGGCGACCAACGGATCGACGGTTGCCAGCATGTTCGAGGCTGTATGGATCAAGGACACTGGGGTGACCGCGGTCACCCCAACACCAGGGTCCAATCCCTTCTTCGATCTACAGTACGAAAGGATGCCACAATACGTATTGCACTGGCGACCCCGAGCGGTCGGCGGCAGTAGACATAATGAAAACGAGAATAATGGTGCATCCTGGACTGTTTGCCCGTAGTACTTGCATAGAACGATTCTGACGCGAGCATCGTTCGTTCTTTCCGTGGGCAGTCCACACCATACATTCAGGCGCGCGATCTGATCGATCGCCCTCTCGTCGCACCGGGTGGTGGCAATGCGCTGAGGCCGGGCACCTCGTGATGCCCGGCCTCAGTAAGTTCCGCGCGTTAAACGATCAAGACCACTCATAATCTATGCATTGTCCTAGCCATGATGGCGTCCTGATTGGGCTTCGTCAGTTGCACGAAGAAAGCACTGTAGCCGGCGACCTT
>CAZLUE010000074.1:0-3637 GCA_964562625.1 uncultured Dehalococcoidales bacterium
CCGATACTCGAGTACCATCATGTTCTTGCCGATCTCGCTGAGTCCGCCGAGGGGTATCAGCTTCAGCTTTGCCTTGGGCATGGCGCTAGACCTCGAACATGTTGAGTTGCTGCGTGGGCGACGTCTTTTCCGGTGCCGGTGCGGCAGTTCCTGCTTCCGCCAACAGCCCTGGCAGCTTGCGGATGTCCGCCTCGATCACGGCGCGGAGATTGGCCTGGTGCAGGGCCGCCGCCGGATGGTAGAGGGCAAAGCATGTTATTCCGTTCCATGGAAAGGCGGTGCCGTGGGCGCGGCCGATCGTCCTGCCCGGCAGGAAGCGTACCAGTGAGTGGCGCCCCAGCGTCACGATAATCTTGGGACGAATGATTTCCAGTTGGCGGTCAAGCCACTGGCGGCAGTTGGCGACTTCGACCGGGAGCGGGTCACGGTTGTTCGGCGGGCGTGACTTGATGACGTTGGTGATGTAGACTTGGGCGCGGTCGAGGTTGATCGAGGCGAGCAGTTGATCCAGGTACTTGCCGGCCTGTCCTACGAACGGCCGGCCCTGTTGGTCCTCGTTCCAGCCGGGGGCTTCGCCGATGAAGACCAGATCAGCGTCCCCGGCGCCCTCGCCGGGGACAGCCATGGTGCGTTGCTTGGCGATCTCACAGAGTTGACAGCGGGCTATTTCCTCGTTGAGTGCGGTCAATGCTGACATGCTATTCGATTGGTAGCGACGTTCGCAGCTAGATCTTGCGGTAATGTTAGCATAGACGTCCCTTCAAGTCAATCTGGCAGGCTCAGAGTCGACTCTGGTTGGAGGAGGTCTTGATCGGGAGTTTGTCGATTGCCAGAATACTTCGAGGTGCATGTTCGACCATTCTCCCCTGGCTCACCTGGAATGGCTGCCACAGAGATCTGTAGTGTTGCGCGCCCGGACATCCAATCCCGTTTTCGTCTCGTCATCAGCCATGTAGATTCGATGGATGGCGGTCTTCTCGGGAATCATTGACAACCATCGACCATGGTTGTAGACTCCTCTTGGAAGGAAAGATGAACTATCTGAGTAAGGTGGACCCGGAAATCAACCAAATCATTGAAGCGGAGAGACGTCGACTCAGAGAGACAATCGGTCTTATCGCCTCCGAGAACTACGCCAGCCGCGCTGTAATGGAAGCGGATGGTTCGATTATGACCAACAAGTACGCCGAGGGTTACCCGCGACGGCGCTACTATGGTGGTTGCGGTAACATGGACATCGTTGAAACTTTGGCGAGATCACGGGTCAAGCAACTTTTCAGCGCCGACCATGCCAATGTGCAACCTCATAGTGGTGCCCAGGCGAACATGGCGGCCTATTTTGCACTGCTCGAACCGGGCGACACGGTTCTCGGAATGTCACTGGCCCACGGCGGTCACTTGACACACGGCGCCCTCACCAGTTTCTCCGGTAAACTGTACAATTTTGTCGGCTACGGCGTTGACCGCGAGACTGAGCGGATCGACTACCAGGCGATGGAGCGATTGGCCGTAGAGCACCACGCGAAATTGATCGTCGTGGGGGCGAGCGCCTACCCTCGGGTGATCGACTTCGAACGCTGCCGGCAAATCGCCGACAAGGTCGGCGCGAAACTGCTGGCCGACATCGCCCACATTGCCGGACTGGTGGCTGTCGGACTGCACCCGACGCCGGTGTCCTACGCGGACGTGATCACTGCGACGACTCACAAGACACTGCGCGGGCCCCGGAGCGGCTTCATCCTGTGCACAACCGAGATGGCTTCAACAGTCGATTCCGCCGTC
Organism: uncultured Dehalococcoidales bacterium; assembly: GCA_964562625.1. Taxonomy (GTDB): domain Bacteria; phylum Chloroflexota; class Dehalococcoidia; order Dehalococcoidales; family Fen-1064; genus CAZLUE01. The sequence goes on from CAZLUE010000074.1 coordinate 1,783, forward strand.
TTCCCAGGGACGCAGGGTGGGCCGTTGATGCAGACGATTGCCGCCAAGGCGGTGGCTTTTCACCAGGCGATGCAACCGGAGTTCACCGATTACCAGCGGGCGACACTGGAGAATGCCCGCGTCCTCGCCGGCGAACTGCGCGGCCACGGCCTGCGCCTCGTATCCGGCGGTACCGACAATCACCTGATGCTGGTTGATCTCACCGAGGCCGGTATTACCGGCAAGACGGCCCAAGAGGCACTGGAGCGCTCTGGGATCGTCACTAATCGAAACGTCATCCCGTTCGACCCGAGGCCAAACTGGGAGACTAGCGGCATTCGGTTGGGAACGCCGGCGGTGACGACGCGCGGTTTCGGCAGCGAAGAGATGAAGCAGGTCGCCGCGATGATCGTTCGAGTGATCGGGAGAGCCGGCGACGTTGAAGTTGAGCGGGTGACCGCTGAAGAGGTCGGTGAACTGTGCCGTCGATTCCCCGTGCCCGGTGTCGGCGATGTCGACTAGGAAAGATACCTCGGTGGCAGTCGGCGCCGTCATGCCATGAAAAGAAAGCCCCCTTCGTCTCAGGACAACGGGGGCTTTAACAATTGCGGGCGGTTATCGGGTCACTGAGAGACTAAACGTAGTTGTCGTGTTCAAGGGCGGTTGCCATTCCCTGGCCGCCGCCAACGTAGAGCCCGGCCAGTTCCCGGCAGAGGTTGCGGCGAACCATCTCGTGGGCGATGACAGCCGCCTGACGGGTACCTGTCATTCTCAGCGGGTGACTGATGGCGGTCGCACCGTCTTTGTGGTTGACCCGGGCACGCTCCTCGGGACGCATATCCAGTTCACGCATCGAGTAGACGACCCAGCAGGCAAAGGTTTTATTGATCTCGATGATGTTGAAGTCCTGGATATTCATCCCGGTGAGGGCGAGCAGTTTGTGTAGCTGTCTTCGGGGTGAGGCCCGCCGTTCGGCAAGACTCTGACCGGACTGTAGCATGACTGTCTGCGTCCGGGACTAGATGCCGGTGGATTTTCCGAGAAGGGATGAGCGCGCTCAGAGATAGTGGTATAATGGCACTGACGCGTGTCTGGAACAGACTTGGGGAGTGGAGAGAGGACGCCGATATGGATGACATGAAGGTATTCACCGGCAACGCACACCCTCTCCTGGCGGGGGCGATTGCCGAGTACCTGGGGATGCCGTTGGGCCGAGCCGAGGTCTTTCAGTTCGCCAACGAGAATATATTTGTTCGCATCCTGGAAAACGTTCGTGAAAGGGATGCCTTTGTCGTCCAGCCGATATGCTGTCCTGTCAACCAGAGCCTAGTGGAATTGCTGATAATGATTGACGCTCTGAAACGAGCCTCGGCGAACCGGATCACGGCGGTGGTTCCATTCTACGGCTACGGTCGGTCCGATCAGAAGGACCAGCCGCGAGTGCCGGTGACCGCTCGGTTGGTGGCTGACCTGCTGACTACCGCCGGTGCCAACCGTTTGCTCACGGTCGATCTGCACGCCCCCCAAATCCAGGGTTTCTTTAACGTTCCGGTCGATGAACTGACGGCATTGTTCCTACTTAGTGATTACTTCCAGAAGAAAGAGATCGAGAATCTGGTAGTGGTGGCGACGGACATCGGCATCTCGCGACGGGCGCGCGACTTGGCGGCTCGCCTTGACACACCGCTGGCGATCATGGAGAAACGACGGTTTGGTAATACCGGAGGCACCCAAGTACTGAATGTTATCGGTGACGTTAAGGATAAAGTTGCGCTTGTTTTTGACGATGAAATCGACACTGGCGGCTCGGTCTGCAATGTGGTTGATGCCGTGCTGGAGCGAGGGGCGACGGATGTCTACGTTGCCTGTACGCACC
>CAZLUE010000074.1:3647-6578 GCA_964562625.1 uncultured Dehalococcoidales bacterium
CCCGGTGTTGTCGTCGCCGGCCACGAAACGACTGGATGCCAGTCCGGTTAAGGAAGTGATCGTCACCGACACGATTCCGGTGGTCGGTAGTAAGAAGCTGGACAAGATGACGGTGCTACCGATCGCGCCACTGCTGGGCGAGGCGATCCGCCGAATCCATACCGGGCTGTCCGTCGGAGCCATGTTTGAGTAACGGCGAGAAACAGGTCACCGTCTACCGGGCCAGTGGGGAAATGCAGGCGCAAGTGATAAAGGGTCTGCTTGAAAACAGCGGTATCCCCCTTGCCTGTTTAAGTTACAAGCGGCGCCGTCAGTTCACGCCTTCGCCGTCGACGGCATGGGCGAGGTAGTGGTAGTGGTGGTGGAGGCGGTGGTGGCTGAGGAACCCATGGAACGGCTCGCGGAGAACAACTGACGATGCCGAAATGGCTGAGCGCCCTTATCGATTCCAACGAAAAGCAACTGATCCGGCTTCGTCCGGTAGTGGCCCGTATCAACGGTCTCGAAGGTGAATTCGAGCGACTCAGCGACGATGAACTGCGCGCCAAAACGGATGAATTCAAAGAGCGCTTTCAGGCCGGAAACTCGCTTGACGATTTGCTTCCGGAGGCGTTTGCCGCCGTTCGTGAAGCGGCCAAGCGGACACTGGGCCAGCGACATTTCGACGTACAGCTGATCGGCGGTATGGTTCTTCATCAGGGCAAGATCGCCGAGATGAAGACCGGTGAGGGCAAGACTCTGGTGGCGACATTGCCACTCTATTTGAATGCTATCGCTGGCCTCGGCTGCCACTTGGTGACGGTCAATGATTACCTCTCGAAGCGCGATCCTAACTGGATGGGTCCAATCTTTCACGCTCTCGGGGTAACGGTCGCTAGTCTGCAGCACGAGGAGTCTTTCCTGTTCGACGCGGTCGGAGATTCCGGAGATCCGGTCTGGCCTTCGATGCGACCGATCTCGCGAAGTGAAGCCTACGCCGCCGACATCACTTACGGTACGAATAACGAATTCGGCTTCGACTACCTGCGCGACAACCTGGTCGTCGAGATTTCACGGCGGGTGCAGCGATCGCTCAATTACTCGATTGTCGACGAGGTCGATAATATCCTGATCGACGAAGCGCGGACGCCACTGATTATCAGCGGGCCGGCGGCCGAGGCGGAGCAGAAATACCAGGTCTTTGCCCGGCTGGTACCAAGGCTGCGGGAGGTGAGGGATTACACGATTGATGACAAGCGACGAGCTGTCAGCCTGACTGATGATGGTACCAATAGTGTCGAGCGGATGCTGGAACGGGATGGTATGCTGCAATCGGCCAGTCTCTACGATCCGGCCAACGCGACGTTGACGCACTACTTGGACAACGCTCTCAAGGCCGAGGTCATCTTCCGCCGTGACCGAGACTACGTCGTTCGCGACGGAGAGGTGATAATCGTCGACGAGTTCACCGGCCGGTTGATGCCCGGGCGCTACTCGAGCGGGCTTCACCAGGCGATCGAGGCCAAGGAGAGGGTCAAGGTACAGCGCGAGAGTATGACCTACGCGACGATCACCTTCCAGAACTACTTCCGCATGTACGGCAAGCTGGCGGGGATGACCGGCACCGCGGTCACCGAGGCCGAGGAGTTCCACAAGATTTACGAGCTCGAAGTGGTCATCGTGCCGACTAATCTGCCGATGGCCCGCCGCGACAACACCGACCAGGTCTACAAGGATGAGAACGCTAAGTTCAACGCCGTTGTCCGCGAGGTAGCCGAGCTCAACGCCGAGAAGCGTCCGGTACTGATCGGTACAGTCTCGATCGAGAAGTCCGAGGATTTGAGCGGTCGGCTGACGCGCGAGGGAATTAAGCACCAGGTACTCAACGCCAAGTTGCACGAGAAAGAGGCCGGCATCATCGCCCAGACGGGGCACCTCGGTGCGGTGACGGTGGCAACCAACATGGCCGGCCGCGGCGTCGACATCGTTCTGGGCGGCAATCCCGATGGTCGGGCGCCCGATGACTGGCAGCGGGAGCACGATGAGGTTATCCGGTTGGGCGGGCTTAGTGTGCTTGGTACAGAGCGCCATGATGCGCGGCGGATCGACAACCAGTTGCGGGGAAGGTCTGGGCGCCAGGGTGACCCGGGGAGCACCAGGTTCTATGTGTCGCTCGAGGATGACGTGATGCGGCGCTTCGGTGGCGACCGGGTCAAGACTATCATGGAGTGGGCCGGGATGGACGAAGACGTTCCGATTGAGAACCGGCTGGTCAACCGGACGCTCGAGAACGCCCAGGTGAGGGTCGAGGGCTTCAACTTCGACATTCGCAAACACCTCGTCGAATACGACGACGTCATCAATACCCAGCGAGAGTTGATCTACGCCGAGCGAACCAAGATCCTTCAGGGCGCCGACCTCCGGGCCAACATTCTCTCGATGGTAGCTGAGGAAATCAGCGAGATCGTCGAAACCCACTGCCGCAACGAATCGACCGAGGAAGACATGGCCGACCTCTTGGTCGAGGCGGCGACGATACTGCCGTTGCTGGACGGTCTCAAGGTAGGGGGCAGAGTCGATTTTGGGCCGTCGCAGATTACCGAAGACCTGGTTGACCAGGCCGAGGCGTTCTACCAGCAGCGCGAGCAGGAGATCGGGGTTGACAACACGCGGATGGTGGAGCGGCTGCTGATGCTGCGCATTATCGACGGGCTCTGGGTCGAGCATCTCACTGAGATGGACCAGATGCGCCAAGGGATCGGTCTCCAGGCGATGGCGCAGCGCGACCCACTGGTCGCCTACAAACGTGAGGGCGCCGCCCAGTTCGACGAGCTGATGGCCGGTATCCGCCACGACGTCGTTCACTCGATCTACCACGTCAGCATCACCAAGGACCCGCTCAAACAGCCGGTGGCGGCAGGAGGGCCGGTGGCGGCAGGAGGGCCGGTGGCG
>CAZLUE010000075.1:0-6431 GCA_964562625.1 uncultured Dehalococcoidales bacterium
ACCGTCATCGGCTACCGGGGCAAAGAACTCGACTCGATCGGCAAGACGACCAATACCGGCGGCAACATCCGCGCCCTGGTTGGCGGCGGCTGGGGATTCGTCAGCTTCAACGACTTCGGCGACATCGAGGGCAAGGTCGCCATGGCGGTACGGCAGGCGCGTTCGGTCGGCAAAGAGACGAGCCAACTGGCCGAAGTGCCTCCGGCGGTCGAAACGGTGGCGGAAGTCATCGCGGAAGACGCGGAGGCGATTCCCCTGGCCGACAAGAAGCGACTTCTCGATGAGTACAACGAGATCGTCTGGAGAGTGGCCGGAATCCAGACATCGACGGTTAATTACGGCGACAGTCAGCGGCAAACGATATTCCTTAATTCCGCCGGCAGCCGCATCGAACAAGAACGATGCGACGTGATCATGCGAGTCGTCGCGGTTGCCGCCGATGGCAACGACGTTCAGCAGGCCGGCATCAGTGTCGGCGGCAGGAATGACTTCGGCGCGGTTCGCGGACGCCACGAAGAAATCGAGCAGCTGGCGAAACGGGCGGTCGGCTTCTTGGCCGCTCCCAAGGTCAAGGGTGGCGAGTACACGGTAGTGCTCGACCCGGTGCTGGCTGGAGTCTTCGTCCACGAGGCGTTCGGTCACCTATCGGAGGCCGACTTCGTCTACGAGAACAAACAAGTCCGCGAGATCATGACGCTCGGTAAGGCTTTCGGTGGGGCGCATCTCAACATTGTCGACTCGCCGGCAATACCAGGACTACGCGGCAGTTACAAATACGACGACGAGGGCGTAGTCGGAGACAAGAACTACCTGATCCACGAAGGGAAATTGGTCGGACGGCTGCATTCACGAGAGACGGCCGCCAAGATGGGCGAAAAGCCGACCGGCAACGCCCGCGCCATCAGCTACCGTCACCCACCAATCGTCCGCATGTCCAATACCTACATCGAACCGGGGACGGCCACCTTCGAGGATATCGTCGGTGACATCAAGGAAGGCATCTACGCCCGCAACTGGTACGGTGGCCAGACGAGCATGGAGATGTTCACCTTTTCCGCCGGTGAGACGTACATGATCCGCGACGGCAAAGTTGCCGAGATGGTACGGCCAATTGTTCTCACTGGCAACGTGTTCAACACCCTAGAGAACATCGACGCGATCGGAAACGACCTCGATATGAACCAGGGCGGCGGCTGCGGTAAGGGCGGCCAGTCACCACTGGCGGTGAGTAACGGCAGCCCGCACATCCGCGTCCGGCAATGCCTGGTCGGCGGCAGCTAGTGGAGGAAATACTCGCCCGCGCCCAGCAACTGGCCGACGAGGCCGAGGTCTTCGTTGTATCCTCGGACGAGACGCCAGTTGAATTCGAGGCCAATCGTCTCAGGCACATCCAGAGCAAACAGAGCAGTGTCATCGCGCTGCGTGTCGTCAAAAACGGGCGGACCGGATACGCGACCAGCACCTCCCACGATGACATCGACGGTCTCGTGGCCAACGCCGTAGCGACAGCCGAATTCGGCAATCCGGCCCATTTCGCCTTCCCATCGTTCACCGAGTTTCCGAAGGTGGACGTCTTCGATCCGGCCTGCGCGAATGTCACCCTGGATCAGATGACGCAGCTCGGCCAACAGTTGGTCGATGCCGTCACCGGGGACACGCCCGGCATCGTCTGCGAAGCCGGGGTGAGCAAGACGACCGCCGAGATCAGCCTGATCAACTCCCGGAGCGGGCAAGCCAGCTACCGGCAGAGCGGTTTCTCCCTGGCACTGGAAGGCCAGTTGACCCATGGCACTGACATGTTATTTGTCTTCGAGGGCCAGTCATCATGCCGTCCGATTCTCGATGCCGGGGTGATTACCAACACGGTCATCCGCCAACTCGAGATGGCGCGAGAGCGCGCCACGGTCGCAACCGGAACGATGCCCGTGGTCTTCACCCCGATGGGGATTGTCAGCACGCTGGCACGACCGATTATCTCGGCATTCAACGGCAAGAACGTCCTCGAAGGGGCATCACCGATTGGGAGGCGTGTTGGTGAACGCGTCTTCGACGCTAAGCTGACGCTGTCCGACAACCCGACGGTCCCGTTACGCCCCGGCAGCGGCCCATGTGACGACGAAGGGGTACCAACGAGGCCGAAACAACTGATCGACCAGGGTACGGTATGCGGCTTCATCTATGACTTGCAGACGGCCGGCCTGGCGAACACGGAAACGACCGGCAACGCCCATCGCAGTCAGGGAGGACTTCCGGGACCGGCGCCGGGACTGCTTTTCGTACAGCCGGGCGAAACTTCATTCGACGATATGATCGCCGATATCAAAGAAGGGTTGGTGGTCGAGCAGGTGATGGGCGCCACCCAAGGCAATGTGCTCGGAGGCGACTTCAGCGGCAACGTGCTGCTCGGTTTCAAAGTGGAAAATGGCCGAATTGTTGGGCGTGTCAAGGATACGATGGTCTCCGGTAATGCCTTCGAGATATGCAGCAAACTGGCAGCGGTCGGCAACGACGCGCGCTGGGCGGGCGGCCTTTTCAATACCCCGTCCTTGTGTTGTGCCCAGGTGTCGGTCGCCAGCAAGTAATCGCCTTTGTGATTTCCCTCGGGCTCTCCACCAGATTGGCGACACATCCGCCGACGGTCTTGCCAACCCGGCGGCCACTCAACGCGACGTAGTCCTTGACCAGCTTCATGCCGAGGAGTACCATTTAGGTATATTGGTAATGTCGCTACGCATCGGTTAGTCGTGACACGGCGACACTAGGAGGCAAGGACGCTGGAAAGCCTCTCGCACGTACATATCAAGGCCCGACCGAAACTGGCGTCGCCGGTCCTGGTGGCGACTTGGCCCGGGGTCGGCAACGTGTCATTGATCGTCGCCGAGTACGTGCTGCGCAAGCTATCGTTCAAAGACTTGGGGGCACTCGATGGATCCTATTTCTTCGACCCGATCGGTGTCATCGCCCGGAACAACGTCGTCCAAGCACCGCAATTTCCAGAGAACCACTTCTATTACCGCAAAGGCGGCAATGATGAGCGCGACGTCATTCTCTTCGTCGGCGAGGACCAGCCGTCGGCCAAAATATACGAACTGGCGCAGTGCGTTCTAGATGTCGGTCGCCGGTTTCAAGTGGAACGGGTCATTACGTGCGCGGCCGCGCTGACACGGATTCACTTCACCGAGCAGCCCCGTGTCTGGGGAGTGGCGACGCGACCGAAACTCACCGAGGAACTGGCTCGCTATGACCTAGTGCACCGTGGTAATATCCAGATTGCCGGACTCAACGGGCTCCTTCTCGGCGTCGCCAAGGAAAGAGGCGTCGACGCCATTTGTCTGCTTGGCGAAGTACCTAACCAGACATCTCGCGTCGCCAACCCGATGGCGGCCCTAGCAATTCTGCAGGTACTCTCCCGGATGCTCGGCTTCAAGATCGACACCGACGAGTTGTCAGAAGTCGCACAACAGACCAAAGAACAGATCAAGTACGCGACGGCGGTTGCCATGGGCGAGTACATCGAGCATTTCACGCAGCCGATATGGCAACGCGAAGACAGCGAACTCGGGAACGACGAGAAAGACGAGAACGATGCGGACTAGCCCGCTCCAGGGAGGCCCGGATTGCCGTTGTCCGACGTGATCGAGTGTCTCCGCGACGGAGGGAAGGTCACCGATGCCATCTTGTTCGAGCTTTCCGGGCTCGGTCGGGAAGAATCGACGACACTCCATTCGAAATGGTCCGGGGTTACCGCGAAACGCCGGCGGCAGATCCTCGACCGCCTTGTGAAACTAGCGGCCGACGATGTCCGTCTTAGTTTCGAAAGCGTTTTCCGGGAACGTCTCGACGATGGAGACGCCGAGGTCAGGCGCCGGGCAATCGAAGGTCTCTGGGAATGCGAGGACGCCTGGCTGGTGGAATCGCTGGTACGGATCCTGACCGAGGACAGTTCTGAGGAGGTACGAGTCCGTGCCGCCGAGGCGCTTGGGCGGTTTGTCCTGCTGGCCGAGTGCGCCCAGTTGCCGCCCGATCGCACCGAGATGATGACACGAACCCTGATCGACACCGTCGAAGCTGTCACGACGTCGGTTGAAATCAGATGCCAGGTGCTGGAATCTGCGGCGTCGCTCAGCATCCCGGAGATTACCACGATGATCATGCGGGCCTACCAGGGAAATGATGACCGGCTGCGGCTGAGCGCCGTCCGCGCCATGGGGAAGAGTTGCGACTTGTCCTGGCTACCAATACTCCTCAAGGAACTAGCCAACCGTGACCCTGAACTGCGACGGGAAGCGGCGGTGGCGTTGGGAGAAATCGGTGAGGAAGATGCGGTTGACCGGCTCGCCGACCTCATCTACGATGATGATATCCCGGTGCGACTGGCGACGCTGCGAGCCCTTGGAGCGATCGGTGGTTCCCAAGCGGTCGAGGCGCTGAAACAGGCGGTGGTCGACCCCGATCCAGCGGTGGCCACCGGCGCCGAAGCGGCACTGCAAACGCTTGCCAGCCTCGACGACACCTCGGCGTTGCAAGAACCGGACAAGTAAAGGCATGATCGGCAGCAGCAAAGTGGTCCTTCGCAACAAACGAGTGTCCGACGCCCGTGACGACTACATCTGGCAGAAAGACCCGGAACTGGCCCGGCTCGATGCGACTGTTCCACTGATCTGCAGCTTCGAGGAATTCCTTGCCGACTACACCGGAGATATACAGTACCCATCTTTCAGCCGCCAGCCTTTCGCCATCGAGACCACGGGAGGAAAATACATCGGTAATTGCGTCTACTACAACGTCGACGAAGTAAAGTCGCAGGCGGAACTGGGAATCATGATCGCCGACCAGGACTACTGGAGCCAGGGCTACGGGACGGACGCAATGATGGCGCTGATCGACATGGTTTTCCGAAGGACTCGACTGGATCGGCTCTACCTGAAGACGCTGACGACTAATCTACGCGCCCAGAAATGCTTCAGCAAATGCGGCATGGCGGCCTGCGGGTTCCTCGAACGGGACGGCCACAACTTTCTGCTGATGGAAATCTTCCGCTACGAGTGGCCCACGGCCACCGACTAGCCGTTTCGGCGACCGCTTCGCAGTCGCCTCGCTACTCGGCCTCGCCCTGCCAAAAGCGATAGTAGTCAAGCGCGTGCTTGAGAGCGTAGGCACCCCTTTCCAGGCTGGTAAAGGCAGGGACACCGCCGGCCTGGAGTTTCTTCACCAGCGTCCGCGCTTCGCCGACTACTTTCGGCAGGAAGGGCACGGTGATGGTAACCATCACCGGCTTCGAGGTGCGCTCGCCCATCTTGATGATCTCGTCGATCTCCTCGTCCTGGCGGTCGGGAACGCCCGGCGGGCCGCCACCACCGGTGTGCATCAGCATGACTATATTGTCAATGTTGCCGTCGTGCTCGATGATATCCATGATGCGGTTCATCTGGGCGCGGTTGGGGTTACCTGTGTCGATCGGGTTGCGGTAGCTGCCGCCGATAACAGAGAAGAATTCCTCGAACTGATCGTATGATTTCTGGGAAAGCGTCGGGACATCGAGACCGACTTCAGTGAAGGCGTCGGTGATAGCGACCGACTGACCGCCGGAGCCACCGGCGAGAACGACCCGGCCACCGTGGACCGGCTTTAAGTAGAGCAAAGCCTTGAGGGTATCGATTATCTCATCCATGCCGCTGACCGGAATTGCTCCGCACTGGCGCATCACTGAAGTCCAGATATTCTGCGGCACCGCCAGCGAACCGGTGTGCGAAGCGATCGCCCGGCCGCCGTCAGCAGTACGACCGCCCTTCCAGATCACCACCGGCTTGCGCCGGGAAACATCACGCAGGATCTCGACGAAACGCCGGCCATCCCGTATTCCCTCGAGGTACATGCCGATTGCCTGAATCTCGTCGTCCTGACCAAAGTAGTTGAGGAACTCCGCCGAATCGAGAATAACGCCATTGCCAAAGCTGACCGACTTGTTAACGTCGACCCCTTGAAGATGTGACTCAAGACTGAAATTCATAGCGTGGGTGCCGCTCTGTGAGATAAAACCTACCGGACCGACGCTGCCGACGTACTGGCTAATGTTTTGCTTGAGGCCGAGTGCCGGGTTAAAAATGCCCATGCAATTTGGGCCGATGAGGTGGAAATTAGCTGCCTCAGCGCGTTCGATGATATCCCGCTGGAGCTTACGGCCGTCTTCAGTGTCCGTCTCGGCAAAACCGGCGGTGAAGAAATGGGCGGCGGCAACGTCCTTACGGATGAGGTCTTCAAGTATCTGGGGGGCGATCTTACGTCCGACAGCGACGATCGCAAGGTCGACAGGCTCCGGAATGTCGTTGACATTCTTGTAGTTGGTGACGCCGAGCTTGTCGATCTGCTCGATCGATTTGGCGCTGACCTGCACCGAGTACAGCGTACCTGTGAAATCCTCGTGGGCACGC
>CAZLUE010000076.1:0-6339 GCA_964562625.1 uncultured Dehalococcoidales bacterium
CGCAGCGCCTTCGGCTGCGCTTTCAACACCCAGAAGCTGGGCATGAGCCTCGACTACAGTAAGCCCCGCGGTCAAGAGGTGGCGCGCCGGTTAATCGACTGGGCGGACGTCGTTATGGACAGTATGACACCGGGAAGCCTGGCACGATGGGGACTTGACTACGATAGCGTAGTCAAGTTCAAACCGGACCTCATTTACTGCTCGACTTGCCAGATGGGACACCAGGGTCCCTACCACGCCTTCGGCGGCTACGGCCAATTCGGCGCTGCTTACGCCGGCTTCTCCCACATTCTCGGCTTTCCCGACCGCATGCCGCTGCCACTATACAACAACTACAGTGACTTCGTTGCCCCGTGGTACCAGACGACCGCTCTGATCGGTGCGTTACTGCACCACCGTCGGACGGGTCGCGGGATGTTCCTTGACCAATCACAGATCGAGGCCGGCGTCACCATGCTGGGGCCGATGATGCTCGATTACACCATTAACGGACGCATCGCCGGCCGCAGCGGTAACCAGGACCCCGGCCTCTGTCCTCACAATGCCTATCCAGGTCTTGGCGATGACCGCTGGCTGGTGATCGCCGTCAGGGACGAAGATGACTGGCAGACGCTGTGCGGAGTCATCGGCGAACCGGACTGGACTCGTGACCCGAAGTTCGCCACCATGGCGGCCCGTAAGGATAACGAGGAAGAACTCGACCGGATGATCGGCCTGTGGACGGTCGGGCGAACGCCGGAGGCGGCGACCGCGCTGTTGCAGTCGGCCGGAGTGCCGGCCGCCCCAATGCTAACCTCGGGCGAGGGGATCATCAACGATTCCCAGGCGACCCACCGCGAGGCGTTTCGCTGGCTTGACCACAGCGAGGTTGGCACGATGCTCTACACGACTCCGTCCTATCGCCTATCAGCCACTCCGGCTGAAGTCACCCGCTCCGCTCCCTGTCTCGGCGAGGACAACGAGTATGTCTACAAGGACATCCTCGGCTACTCCGATGACGATGTCGCCGAGCTGATGCTAGAAGGTGTCATCACCACCGAGGCCGACGTGCCCGACGCTTCCGGCTAATGTTCGAAGTGGACACCAGACGCGAAGCCTGCTGAGGACAAAATCTGGCTACTTCCCCTTGAATGACGGCGGACGCTTCTCGGCGAACGCCTTCGGCCCTTCCCTGGCGTCGTCGGTGTTGGCCAGCACCTTCTGCACCGCCTGCTCCAGCCGGAGACCGTATTCAATCGGCATGAACTGACCCTTGACGGCCAATTCCTTAATCGCTCTCACTGCCAGCGGCCCGTTCTCACATATCTTGCGGGCAATCCGCTCCGCTTCGTCCATCAGTTCGTCTTTGGGGACAACCTTGTTGATCAGCCCCGCCTTGACGGCGTCCTCGGCACTCATCCGCTCCCCGGTGAGCAGGAGATGCATCGCCACCGGATAGGGCAATTGCTGGATCGTCCGCTGAGTGCCGCCGTTGCCGGGTAGTATCCCCCGTTTCACCTCGGACAGTCCGAAGGTGGCGTTCTCGGTGGCGATCCGGATGTCGGTCGCCAGCAGCAGCGTCATCCCACCGGCCAGACAGAAGCCGTTGACGGCAGCGATTATCGGTTTCCACACCTCGAGTCCCCGGTTCAGTATCTGCTCTTCTTGGGTCTGCCAGAAGTGCCAGGCGTCCACCGGACGCCCGATCGTCTTCTTGAGGTCGGCCCCCGCCGAGAACGCCTTGTCCCCCACCCCGGTTATAATCGCCACCCAGACGTCGGGGTCGTCACGGACGTCGGCCCAGGCATCGGACAGTTTCCGGTAGGTCTCCGGATCCATTGCGTTCATCGCTTCGGGGCGGTTGATCGTAATGTAGGCGATCTTGTCCTTCTTCTCGTAGATGAGAGCCATCGGTTGTCCCCCTTCGGTCTAGTTCCTGAGCAGATTTCTGGCGATGACGAGGCGGTGCACTTCTGAGGGGCCCTCGCCGAGTCGTCTCACCCGAGCCTCACGGTACCAGCGTTCCAGCGGAAGGTCCTTGGAGACCCCGTAGGCGCCGTGAATCTGAACCGCGCGGTCGACCACCCGCGCCAGCACCTCGCTAGAGTACAGCTTGGCGATCGACGCCTCCTGCCGGTAGTCCTCACCCCGGTCGACTTTCCAAGCGCCTTCCCAGATGAGCCAGCGCGCCGCCCTGATCTCGACCTCCGAATCGGCCAGCATCCACTGGATCGCCTGTTTTCGGCTGAGCAGTTCACCGAAGACGCTGCGCTGCTTGGCGTAGTCGACTGCCATCCGCTGGGCGGCGACCGCCACGCCGAGGTTGCCCGCCGAATATGGGAAGCGCAGCTTGCCGAGCAGCTTGGTCGTCATGTCGAAGCCCTTGCCGACTTCGCCGAGCAGGTTGGCGCTGGGTATCCGGCAGTCCTCAAAGGCCAGTTCGTAGGGATAGTGCGGGCGGATGACGGGTATCGCCGTCATCGTCAGTCCCGGCGTCTCCCGCTCCACGATAAAGGCGCTCACGCCGTGGCGTCCTTCTCCCGGGCCGGTGCGGGCAAAGACGATTCCCCAGTCGGACAGACCGGCTCCGGTGATGAAGACCTTAGTGCCGTTGAGCACCCAGTCGTCACCGTCACGGACGGCCGACGTCTGAATCGCCCGCGCCGGATCGGAACCGCCGCTGGGTTCGGTGATCGCGTAGAACGTGTGGTCGGCGTTTCGCACCGTCGGCAATGCGTACTTCTCGATCTGCTCCTTCGTCCCCTCGAAGATCACCGGCGGCGGTGGACTCCCGAGGAGCCGGTAGCCGGGATTGTAGAGGCCGTTGCGGTGCTGCGACAGCTCCTCCCCGAGGACCGTCATCGCGAAGCAACTCAGCCCCCCGCCGCCGTATTCCTCGGGGACGCCGAGGCACCACATGCCGGCGTCCTTGGTTACCTTGGAAAGCCGGTCCCAGTCTTCCTGCGAGATATCAACCGCCTCGGGATCCATGTTGAGTTCCAAAGGAAGGATCTCGCGGCGGACGAAGTCCCTCGCCCAGGTCTGGAGCATCTTGATGTCTTCTGGTAGCTGGAAGCCCGTTTCCATGCGTTTCCTCCGCAGCCGCCAGGCTGTCCTCGGCTAGGCCGACGGCCTGAACTTGGGGAGAGTGACCTCGCCGGTGACGTCTTCGAAGACGACTTCGACCTCTATGCCGACGCGAAGGTCGTCGTTGTCGCAACCGACGACGCTGCTGATCAGCTTCGGCCCCTCTTCCAGCTCGACGATCGCGACGTTGTAGGGAAGTTCATCGGCGAAGCCGGAGTGATACCGCTGGTGGATGACCGTCCAGGTATAGAGTTTGCCCCGACCGCTGACCGGCGCCCACTCCGAGTCCATCGAGAGGCACTGCGGGCAGATCGGCCCCGGCAGGCGGAGATGGCCGCAGTCGCCGCAGCGCGGCAGCGACAGCTCGTGCCGACGGCAGGCTTCCCAGAAAGGCTGGTTGTCCGGCGTGATGCCGGGCAGCGGTTTCGTGTATTCGGTCACGCTATCTCCTCAGGATCAGGGTGGAATGGCTGTGCATTACTCCACCCTGGAGGCTGATGCAGGCGATCTCGGCGTCATTGACCTGCCGGGCGCCACACTCGCCGCGCAGCTGGACGACGGCCTCGACGATCAGCTGCATTCCGGCCATGCCGCTCTCCGAGAGCAGCCCCCCGGAAGTGTTCATCGGTAGTTCGCCGCCGGGCTCGATCCGGCCGCCCTCGACGAAGTCGCCACCTTCACCCTTGCCGCAGAATCCGTAGTCCTCCAGGGTCATCACCGGCGTGATCGTGAAGCAGTCGTAGATCTCCGCGACGTCCACGTCCTGTGGAGTGATCTCCGCCATCCGGAAGGCGAGTGCCCCCGATTCCTTACCACCGGCCTCGGTCAACACCGGCCGGTGGTTCAGTTCCCAGGCGACGTGCCGCTGGCCGATGCCCATCACGTAGACCGGCGGTTTCCGCAGACTTCTCGCCCGCTCCGCTGAGGTGACCACCACCGCCGCCCCGCCGTCGGAGACGAGACAGCAATCGAGCAGGTGCAACGGCCAAGTCACCCAGCGCGAGTTCTGGTGGTCTTCGATCGTCATCGGCGTCTGCATCTGGGCGTTGGGGTTCATCGACGCCCACTTGCGCGTTGACACGGCGACCGCTCCCAACTGCCGGCTGCTCGTCCCGTACTCGTGCATGTGGCGCAGCGTGATCATGGCGTAGCCGGCGGCAGCGCCGAACAGTCCGTAGGCGGCGTCGACGCTGCCGCCCTGACCGTAGGTGCAAGTGATACCGGTCACCGGGTTGTCTCCGTAGCAGCACACCGCCGTCTTGATCAGGCCGGCGTCGATCGCCATCATCGCGTACTGCACCAGCGTCGCGTTGGTCGCCCCGGCGTTGTCGATCTCGGCTGCAATCGTCGGCATGATGCCGAGGTGTTGGGCGATTCGGTGCGCGTAGAGACTGACGAAACCGGTCCGCGGGTACTTGGCGAGGACGCAGTCGATCTCGTCCTTGTCGATCCCCGAGTCCTCGATTGCCAGCTTAGCCGCCTCGACGGTGATCCCTTCGGCGGTCGAGCCCGGCAGCTTACCGAACCGTGTCGTCGCCGCGCCGACTATCGCGTACTTGTCCTTGAAGCTCATTGGCGCCGATCCCTCTCATCCTCTCCCGGAGGTTGAAACACACCAACCCTAGCACAGGGGAACTCGGCCGGTAAAGACCGGCGGGGTAGCCCGGTATCGTCGGCTAGATTCTTGCGCCCGCGCCATGGTAAGTTCTCAAGTATGTGGCTGCTGCGATGGCAAGGGCAACTCCACTACGCTTGGATCGTCCTGGCGGCGGTGATGGTCGTTTCGATGGTCACCGCCGGCATCAGGATCTCGTTCGGCGTTCTGCTTGATCCGCTCGTCGAGGGATACGGTTGGAGCCGGGGTGACATCTCACTGGCCTACACGCTCCAATTCCTGGTCGCGATACCAGCCGTCATCATCATCGGTCGTCTGGCGGAGAGAATCAGTCCGCGCCGGATTGTCCTCGCCGGAGGTGTCATCTTCACCGCCGGGCTGCTGCTGACCAGCACGATCTCCAGCTTGTGGCAGTTTCACCTGCACTTCGGAGTAATCGTCGGCGGTCTCGGCGCCGCTCCTTTTGCAGTCTTGCTGCCGGTGCTGTTGAGCCGCTGGTTCGTCCGGCGGCTCGGAATGGCAATGGGCCTCATGTGGGTCAGTCTCAGCATCGGCCCGGCGATTCTGTCGCCATTGATCCGCGGTTCGATCGAATCCGCCGGATGGAGCCAGACATTCATTGTTCTCGGTCTGGCAAGCGGCGCCGTCCTGCTGGTCGCCACCTTCTTCTTTAGTGACCGTCCCGGGAACAAACGGATGGCTCCTTATGGGGCAGCGCCCAATGAGTCTGCTGACACCGATCCCACCCGACCGCCGGCCGACCACGCCATGCCGCTGGCCGGTTTTAACCTGCGCCAGCTGGCAAGGATGAGAAGCTTCCAGGGTTTGGTCTGGGTCCACGTCCTCGGTTGTATTGGGCATTCCGTCCTGTTCGCTCACATGGTCTCGATGGCAACCTTTGCCGGAATCGACGGTGTCGCCGCCGCCGGTGTCCTCAGCGTAGTGGTCGCCACATCGGCTTTCAGCCGTTTCGGAATGTCGCTCGTCGCCGAGCGAAAGGGCGCCCGTTTCACGCTAGCAATCGCAGTGCTGTTGCAAACGGTGCCGACCCTGTTGTTGCTCGTCAGTACCGAGCTACGGTCTTTCTACCTATTTGCCTTCGTTTTCGGCCTCGGTTTCGGCGGCGAGATGGTCGGCTTCCCCATTTTCAACCGCCAGTACTACGGGACGAGAGCTCCGTTGAACACGATATACTCGTACCAAATAGCCGGCGCGATGCTCGGCATGGCGATTGGCGGCTGGCTCGGTGGGGCATTGTTCGACTGGACCGGCGGCTACACCTGGAGTCTGGTGTTGTCCGTCACCGCCGGCTTCCTTGGGGTGGCGGTTGCCATGGCGCTGCCGGCGCGACAGCGTACCGTCAGTCAGGCGGTCGGCTGAGCCCTGGCCGGTCGGAATGGCATCACCGTGACCCTGTGCTATACTGGCCACATGGTGAGGCTGTTGGTGCTGGCGGACACCCACGTACGGGCAATCGACGAACTTCCCCGCGAAGTCATCCGCGCCGCCAGCGAAAGTGACTGGCTTGTTCACTGCGGCGACTACACCGGCGCCGCCGTCATTGACGAGTTGCGTGGCCTCACCGGGCGTTTTTCCGGCGTCTACGGCAATTCGGATCCGGGCACGGTGCGGGCGAGGCTCCCCGACCAGTTGACGCT
>CAZLUE010000077.1:0-6278 GCA_964562625.1 uncultured Dehalococcoidales bacterium
GGCGCGACAGGTTGAGGGTACCGTCAACGGCATAGGTGAACGGGCCGGAAACGCCTCGCTTGAGGAAATCGTCATGGCCCTCAAGACCCGTCAGGATTACTTCGGCCTGACGACCAACATTGACACCGCCCAGATCTACAAGACCAGCCGACTGGTGAGCGAGCGCACCGGCTTTGCGGTTCAAGCAAACAAGGCCATCGTTGGCGCCAATGCCTTCCGGCATTCGTCCGGTCTGCACATAGACGGCGTCATCAAGATGCGGACAACCTTCGAGATAATGGATCCAAGATCGGTTGGCATCCCGTCCAGCAGTCTGGTCTTGGGCAAGACCAGTGGACGACATGCCTTCCGCGAACGGTTGGCGGAACTGGGTTACAGCTTGGCTGAAGAAGACTTCGATCGGGCCTTTGCCCTCTTCAAGGAACTGGCGGACAAGAAGAAGGAGATTGCCGACCGCGATATTGAGTCGCTCATTGCCGAAGAACAGCGCACTGTTTCTGAGACCTACCACCTCGACCGCGTTCAGGTTACCAGCGGGGACCGTGGCGTCGCCAATGCCGCCGTCAGACTGACGACGCCGGATGGCGAAACATTGGAGGATGCTGCCATCGGCACCGGCCCGGTGGACGCTGTCTGTCTGGCAATCGACCGGATTGTGAGGGTGCCTTGCCAATTGACGGAGTTTAGTGTGAACTCCGTCACTGAGGGGATTGACGCCATCGGTGAGGTACTCATCAGGATTGAGGCTGACGAAGCAACCTATACCGGCCGCGGCGCGGATACGGACATCATCGTCGCTAGCGCTAAGGCGTACACAAACGCTCTCAACCGATTGATGACATTCAGGAAAACGGCCGACTAGCGGTGGTGCGGAGACGGGGTCATGACGATAGAACTGGAGATGATACTGCGCGTGTTGCTGGCGGCGGCACTGGGGGCCGTGATTGGTTACCAGCGGGCCATCGCCGGCAAGCCGGCCGGAGTCCGGACACACAGCCTGATCGCTATCGGCGCCGCCCTTTTCACGGTGGCCTCCGCCCTCGGCTTTCCCGACGCCGACCCGACCCGGATCTCCGCCGGGATCGTTAGCGGAATTGGCTTTCTCGGTGCCGGGGCAATCATCCGCCGCGAGGGCGGACTGGTCGGCGGTCTGACAACAGCAGCCAGCATCTGGATGGTGGCCGCGCTCGGGTTGACAGCCGGAATGGGGCTCTATGTCATAGCGGTGGCGGGCGGCGCTATCGTCTTGGTAGTACTGCTCGTCCCGTCAAAGGGGGGGTAGAAGACCGACGCCGACCGTAAACGAAGCTCAAGTGGAAAGGTACTGACATATGACACTGGTAGAAAAAATACTGGCGGCCCACTGCGGTCGCGACTGCGTCAACCCCGGTGAGTTCATCAACCCGCGAGTCGACCTCATCCTGGCCAACGACGTCACCGCGCCGATTGCGATAAAGGAGTTCCGCCGCATCGGTATCGACCGTGTCTTCGACTCTTCCACGGTAGTGATGGTCGCCGACCACTTCGTGCCGAACATGGACATCACCTCTGCCGAACAGGCCAAGCTGATGCGGGAATTCTGCCTTGAGCAGGGGATACTGCACTTCGACGTTGGCCAGATGGGCATCGAGCACGTGCTGTTGCCGGAAAAAGGGCTGGTGGTGCCTGGCGATATCGTCGTCGGCGCGGATTCGCACACCTGCACTTATGGCGCCCTCGGTGCACTGGCGACCGGGATGGGTTCGACCGACATCGCCGCGGCGATGGCCACCGGCGATATTTGGATGAAGGTGCCGGAAACGATAAAGTTGGTCTACAGCGGCCGGCTCGGCGAGTGGGTCGGTGGCAAGGACATGATACTGGACACCATCGGCCGGATCGGTGTCGATGGCGCCCTCTACGCTGCGATGGAGTTCACCGGCGAGGCGATCGATGCCATGCCGATGGACGGACGCTTCACGATGGCCAATATGGCGGTCGAGGCTGGCGGTAAGACCGGGCTTTTCTACATTGACGACAAGACGCTCAGCTACGTTCGCGGTCGGGCGCACCGCCCTTGTGTCGTCTATGAACCCGACACCGATGCCGAGTACTTGCAGGTGATCGAGTTCGACGTCTCTCAGCTCGAGCCGCAAGTATCAATGCCGTATCTGCCATCAAACGTGCGCTCGGTCAGCGAAGTCGACGAGATCGAGATCGACCAAGCGGTCATCGGCAGTTGCACCAACGGCCGCCTTAGCGACCTTCGTCTGGCGGCGCGGATACTTGACGGCAAGAAGGTCCATCCACGGGTACGCTGCATAGTGATCCCCGGTACGCAACAGGTCTACCTCGATGCCCTCAAGGAGGGCTTGATCGAAACTTTCATTGTCGCCGGTGCAGTTGTCAGCACATCGACCTGCGGGCCATGCCTCGGGGGACACATGGGAATCCTGGCAGAGGGTGAGCGTTGCATCTCGACGACCAACCGGAATTTCGTCGGCCGGATGGGCAGCCCCAAATCGGAAGTCTATCTGGCGAACCCGGCGGTCGCCGCCGCCAGCGCCATAACCGGCCACATCAGCCACCCCAGGGAAGTCACCGCGTAGGGAGGGGATCGATACCGAAACTGGCGACGAAACTGGGAATAGTGGTCGGGGCAGCCACGTGCGTTTCATCCGTTCCGACGCGGCGACACTTGGGCGGCTCTAGCGCGAAGCCACCAACATCAAAGTGCTGACCGACTAGAAGAAAGTCGAGTGCGATGTCGTCCTCTACCGGGCGGCCGATTCTGGGTGATCCTGCCAAGGAAGCCGATGTGCCGTCACTAGGGCTGGACGAAGGACTGGGAGGATACCCAGAAGGAGGTCCTCTACCGGACGCACCTAGTGGACAAGAAGGTGGCCAAGATAGACGACGAGGAGAACCAAGACATGCTGAAGGGCAAGGTCCACAAGTACGGGGCAAACGTAAACACGGACGCCATCATCCCGGCGCGCTACCTGAGCACCTCGGAGCCGGAAGAACTGGCAGCGCACTGTATGGATGACTTCGACACCGGGTTTGTCAGCCGGGTGCAGCCGGGTGATATAATAGTCGCGACAATCAATTTCGGCTGCGGTTCCTCGCGGGAGCACGCTCCGCTGGCGATCAAGGCTTCCGGTATCTCCTGCGTCATCGCTGCGAGCTTTGCCCGCATTTTCTTCCGCAACGCAATCAACATCGGCTTGCCGCTACTCGAATGTGCAGCGGCGGTCGACGGTGCTGAGAACGGCGACGAACTCGAAGTAGACCTCGCCAGCGGACAGACACGTAACCTGACACGGGGCATCGAGTTTACCGCGGAACCGTACCCAGAGTTCATGAGTGAAATCATCGCCGCGGGCGGATTGATCGAGCAGACCAAACAGAGACTGGCTGGCAGGAGGACTTGATGGCATCATTCAACCTGGTCGTTCTACCGGGCGACGGCATCGGCCCTGAGGTCGCCGACGAGGGGATCAAAGTACTCAAAGCGGTCGGTGACCGGTTCGGACACACTTTCAACCTTACTTACGACCTGATTGGCGGCGCGGCGATCGACGCCTCCGGCGAGGCGCTGACTAAGGCGTGCCTCAAGAAGTGCCTCAAGCAGAACGCCATCATCCTCGGCGCCGTCGGCGGTCCCAAATGGGATGATCCGCGAGGCAAGGTGCGCCCCGAGGACGGGCTACTGGCGCTGCGTAAGAAGATGGGTCTGTTCGCCAATCTGCGTCCAGTCAAGGTTTTTCCGGAACTGGTCAACTCGACCAATCTCAAGCCGGAAGTGATCGATGGCGTCGATTTCATCTTCATCCGCGAACTAACCGGTGGCCTCTACTTCGGCAAACCGAAGCGGTGCTGGAAGACCAAGACCGGTCGGCACGGGGTCGATTCGATGGTATACTCGGAACAGGAGATCGATCGTATCGTCAGGGTCGGTTTCGAACTGGCCCGCGGCAGGAAGAAACGGTTGATCTCGGTCGACAAGGCCAACGTCCTCGAATCGTCACGGCTCTGGCGGCAGGTCATCACTGAAATCGCCGAGGAGTATCCCGACATCGAGTTGGAGCATATGCTGGTCGACGCTTGTGCGATGCGGTTGATACAGAACCCGAAGCATCTTGACGTCCTCGTCACCGAAAACACCTTCGGCGACATTCTCACCGACGAGGCGTCGATGCTGGCCGGCTCGATGGGGATGCTGCCCTCGGCGAGCCTCGCCGGCGTCCCCTGTGAAGGCACGCGGACGCTCGGTATGTACGAACCGATCCACGGCAGCGCGCCGCGCCGGACGGGGCTGGACATGGCCAACCCGTGCGCAATGATTCTGAGCGTGGCACTGATGCTGCGCTACTCGCTGGCGCTACCCATCGAAGCCGAAGTTGTCGAGAAAGCGGTCGACCGAGTACTCGCCGAAGGCTACCGCACCTACGATATCGTCTCTAAGGGAGACACCAAGGTCGGCACCAGTCGGATGGGTGACCTCATCGCAGCCAGGACAGGAATCTGAATTTGGCGATCGAACTCTACGACACAACGCTCCGTGACGGCGCACAGACGGAGGGCATCTCCTTCTCAGTGGTCGACAAGCTGAAGATCGCCGAGAAGCTGGACGAGCTAGGCGTCGACTACATCGAGGGTGGTTGGCCGGGCTCCAATCCGAAGGACGCCGAGTTCTTCGTGCGTGTTCGCAGACTGAAGCTGGCCAATGCACGCATTGCCGTCTTCGGGAGCACCCGTCGCGCTGGCGTCAGAGCCGAGGACGACCAGAACCTTGTGATGCTAGTCGACGCTGGGGTGCAGGTGGCGACGATCGTCGGCAAGAGTTCCGACCGCCAGGTGATTCAGGTCCTCGAGACGACGCTCGAGGAGAATCTGGCGATGATCGCCGATTCGGTGCGCTACCTCTGCGAGCACGGTTTGACCGTCTTCTACGACGCCGAGCATTTTTTCGACGGCTACAAGAATGACCCCGTTTACAGCCTGCGTACCCTCGAGGCCGCCGCCGGGGCAGGGGCTGCCTGCCTGGTTCTATGCGACACCAACGGCGGGACGCTGACCAAGGAGGTCGCCATGGCGACGGCGAAGGCGATGAAGGCCTCAAGCGTCCCGGTCGGCATCCACACGCACAACGACGGCGGACTGGCGGTGGCGAGTACATTAGCGGCGGTGATTGCCGGCGCCAACCACGTTCAGGGAACGATCAACGGCTACGGGGAACGCTGCGGCAACGCTGACCTGTGCTCCGTGATCCCCAATCTCAAACTTAAGATGGGCATCGACTGCGTCAGTGACGAGCAGCTCGGCAGGCTAGCCGAGGTCTCGCACTACGTCACCGAGGCGGCCAACCTTGTCCCCGATACATCTTTACCTTACGTCGGCACCAGCGCCTTCAGCCACAAGGCCGGTTATCACGTCGCCGGCGTCACCAAGTGGGCCGACGCCTACCAGCACATCGACCCGAAACTGGTCGGCAACGTGCTTCGGGTGGTCGTCTCCGATCTTTCCGGCCGTGGTAACATCTGGCACAAGGTTAAGGAACGTGGCCTCGACCTGCCAAGAGGCGCCGAAACACGGAAACTACTGGCGCAAGTGAAGCGACTGGAGAGCCGTGGCTTCCAGTACGACAACGCCGAGGCCTCTTTCGACCTACTGGTGCATCGCGCCAGACCGGACTACGCACCGCCTTTCGAACTGGTCGACTTCATGGTGATCGTCGAAAAACGACGGCGCGTTTCGTCGAAACAACACCAGGAGGAAATGTTCGCCGAAGCGATGGTCAAAATGAGGGTCGGCGACGAAGTGATGCACACCGTCGCCGAGGGCGACGGTCCGGTCAATGCCCTCGACCAGGCGTTACGCAAAGCACTGCTGCAAGCGTATCCCGGCCTGGCGGTAGTCAGACTCGTCGATTACAAGGTCCGCATCCTAGAGGAGAGCACCGGGACGGAATCCCAAATCCGGGTGCTGATCGAGTCCAGTGACGGTAAAGACGATTGGGTGACGGTCGGTAGTTCGACCGACATCATCGAGGCCAGCTGGCTGGCCCTGGCGGACTCCCTCGAATACTGGCTGGTCAAGCAGCGCCGCGGCGCTAGCCCTTGATGACGCCAAGCGGCACCGCCTTGACAACTCTTCGCGAAATACCGGCCTGCTCGGTTATATCAACGACCTGATCGACGTCTTTGTAGGCCTGCGAGGCTTCCTCAGCCAACCCCGACATGCTCCCCGCCCGCACCGATATCCCCCTCTCCGCAAGGGCGCGAGCCACGTCGGCG
>CAZLUE010000078.1:0-2714 GCA_964562625.1 uncultured Dehalococcoidales bacterium
ACGATGGTCATCGTCGTCATCTACATCGAACGGCGTGGCATCGCCTGGTTCGCTGCTCGCATCGGCCCCAACCGGACCGGCCCGTTCGGCGTGCTCCAGGCCGGTGCCGACGCTATCAAGTCGCTCCTCAAGGAGAGCATCACCCCGTTAGCCGCGGACAAGATCGTCTTCTGGCTGGCGCCGATGGTTGTTTTCGCTCCGGTGCTGATGGTGCTGGCGGTGGTCCCTTTCCAGGACGGCGCCATGCTGGCCGACCTCAACATCGGTCTGCTGTTTGTCGTTGCCATCGGATCGATCTCGACGATCGGCGTCTTCATGGCCGGCTGGAGTTCGAGCAACAAATACTCGCTGCTTGGTGCCATGCGCACCGTGGCCGCCGTCGTCAGCTATGAGATTCCAGTGGTGCTCGCCATCTCCGGGGTTGTCATCCTGACCAGTTCCCTGTCGCTGAACGACATCGTTCTTGCCCAGGCGCGGGTGCCTTTCATACTGTTGCAGCCACTCGGATTCTCCTTGCTCTTCGTCGGTGGTTGTGCTGAGATCAACCGTAGTCCGTTTGACCTGATGGAGGCGGATTCTGAACTGGTTGCTGGTTTCCACACTGAATACTCTGGGATGAAGTTCGCCATGTTCTACCTTGGCGAGTACGGTGAGGCGGTGGTGATGTCGACGGTGATCGCCATTCTCTTCCTCGGCGGTTGGCAGGGGCCTTGGCTGCCGCCGTGGTTCTGGCTGCTCGCCAAGATCGTCCTCGTCTTTTTCACGATGGTCTGGACACGGGCGACCCTGCCCCGTGTCAGGATCGACCAGTTGATGGCCTTCGCCTGGAAGTTCATGTTTCCTTTGGCGCTGGCCAATATGTTCATCACTGCGGTCCAGGTGCTCGTCTGGCCGGCGGCGATGCCGTTCTATGTGATTCCGATCAATTTCGCGATTGCCGCCGGCTTGGTATTTCTGGGTAGCCGGCTATTTAAGGTGGGATGGGGTAGAGTTGAAGTTTGACAACTACGGGGCCGGCATTGCCAAGGGGCTGACGGTTACCATGAAGAACCTCTTCCGCAGCCGGGTAACTACCCAGTATCCGGAGCAGCGGTTGTCGGTCTCGCGGCGGACGCGCGGTAACCAGCTCATCTGGGACCGGGACAAGTGTACGGGGTGTTCAACCTGTGCCCGTACCTGTCCACAAGGGGTCATCCGGATCGTGACCTCGGTCGGTTCGGACAATAGCTACACCGTCGATACCTTCGAAGCGGACACCGGCTATTGCATCTCCTGCGGACTCTGCGTCGAGGCCTGCCCATACGACGTCCTTTTCATGGGCATTGACTTTGAGTTGGCCAAGTACCGCCGTGAGGAGCTGGTGCAGTCACGCGATCACATGATGGCCGATGGCCGGCAGGCGAGCGGCTACTACCACCCCAGGATCGCGGAGACACTGCCGCCGCAGGATCTGCTGATGGACAGTAGGGAGTCGCGAGAGTAGTGGGACTGAACATCGCCTTCTGGATATTGGCCACCGTCGGCGTTGCCGCCGCACTGGCGGTTGTCCTGCTGCGTGACGTCTTCCGGGCAGCGCTGTCGCTGGTACTCTGCTTCATCACTGTCGCCGGAATCTACGCGACTCTCAGCGCCGACTTTCTGGCGGCGGTGCAGGTGCTCGTGTACGTCGGCGCGATCTCGATACTGATTATCCTTGGCATCATGCTCACCCGCGACGTCCGCCAAGGCAGCCCGTCAAATAAGTTGAGATTGCCGGCACTGGTGGTGTCCGTCATTTCCCTGGGGGTGGTCGCCTTCGCTGTCTTCAACGCGCCGTGGCAACTATCATCCGGGATGGTGCCGGGACCTACCACGGCGGGATTGGCCGACAGGCTTTTCGGTGACGGTGGTTATCTGCTGGCGGTTGAGATCGCCGGCGGGCTGCTGCTCGCCGCCGTGCTCGGGGCAATCGTCCTCGTGAGGGAGAAATAGATGACGTCGATCGGGCTGGAGCACTATCTGATGCTCTCGGCGGTGTTGTTCGTCGTCGGCCTCTTCGGGGCACTGACGAAGCGTAACAACATTGCCGTTCTGCTCTCGATCGAGATCATGCTCAACGCGGTCAATATAACTATGGTCGCTTTCTCGCGTTACGTCACTTCGGCGGAACTGACGGGACAGGTATTCGCGATCTTCATCATAGCCGTCGGCGCCGCTGAAGCAGCCGTCGGGCTGGCGATAATCATGGCGGTCTACCGGGGTCGCCGGACCGTCGATCCCACCGAAATCGATTCGATGAAGCAGTAGCATTATGTGGGTTGAAATCAAGAAAGCCCCGAATCTAGTTCTGGCCGAGATGTGGAAGGATTTCTTCGAGGGTGAAGGCATCCCCAGCCGGCTGATGCCCGAGTCCGGCCTGCCGATTGGCCAACAGCTGACCAGCTACCGGATACTCGTTCCGGAGGATAGACGTCACGTGATCGAAGAGGTGCTGAGAAAACTCTGATGCCCGAAGAACTGTTCTGGTTGATCTTCCTGTTGCCGATGGCATCGTTTGCTATCATCTCGCTGGTGGTGCGGCCGCTAGTGTCCGTCAAATCACGGCTTGCAGGTCTGATCGCCATCGCCACCATCGGCGCCTCGGCGGTGCTTGCCGTCTGGGCGCTGGCCGAAGTGCTCGGGGCTCCCGGTCACGAGATTGCTGTCACGCCGATCACCTGGGTAGCTATCGGCGA
>CAZLUE010000078.1:2724-4634 GCA_964562625.1 uncultured Dehalococcoidales bacterium
GTGGTGATGATCGTCGTCGTCACCATTGTCAGCCTGATGATCCAGATATACTCGCTCGGTTACATGGCGCATGACGAAGCCGGATACACCCGTTACTATGCCTGGATGTCACTCTTCACCGCTTCGATGTTGGGCTTGATTCTGGCGGGCAACCTGATCCAGATGTTCATCTTCTGGGAACTGGTCGGCCTCGGCTCTTACTTGCTGATCGGTTTCTGGTTCCACAAGCCATCGGCGGCCGACGCCGCCAAGAAGGCGTTCATTGTCACCCGGCTCGGCGACTTTGGTTTCTTGGCGGCGATCCTAGTACTCTACGCCAATACCGGCACCTTTGACACTACGGCGCTGCGTGATGCTGCGCTCGCCGGAACGATTGGCGCCGGGGCGCTCACCTGGGCGGCAATCGGTATTTTCGCGGGGGCGATTGGCAAATCCGCCCAGTTCCCGCTGCATGTTTGGTTACCGGATGCGATGGAGGGTCCGACCCCGGTCAGCGCCCTGATCCATTCGGCGACGATGGTCTCCGCCGGTGTCTTCCTAGTGGCGCGCACCTTCCCGATCTTCGCAGGTTCGATCGAAGCGGTGACGGTGGTCGCTGCAGTCGGTGGCTTCACCGCCATCTTCGCGGCCTCGATGGGTCTGGTGGCAACCGATATCAAGCGCGTCCTTGCCTACTCGACGATCAGCCAGCTCGGCTACATGATGCTCGCTCTGGGAACCGCTGGCATCGTCATCATTCACGAAGGTCACGTCACCGTGGCGGCGGCAATTGCTGCTACCTCGATTGGTATCTTCCACCTCTTCACCCACGCCTTCTTTAAGGCGCTCCTTTTCCTTGGCGCGGGCAGCGTCAACCATGCCACCGATACCTTCGACATGCGGCTGATGGGCGGTCTCAGAAAGCAGATGCCGTGGACCTACAGCACTTTCCTGATCGGCTCTCTCAGCTTGGCCGGTATCTGGCCGCTAGCCGGCTTCTGGAGCAAGGACGAGGTTCTGCTGACCGCCTTCGAGGGTAACCAGCCACTCTTCGTTTTGGCCCTGATCACCGTCTTCATGACCGCCTTCTACATGTTCCGCGTCATCTACCTCACTTTCCACGGGGAATACAAAGGTGGTGACCCCAGTACGAAGAGCCATCCCCACGAGTCGCCCGGCGTCATGGTCTGGCCGATGGTCTTCCTGGCGGTGCTTGCCATTGGCGCCGGCTGGTGGAACGTCACTGGGGCTTTCGGCGACTTCATGGGACACGGTGAGACCAAGGGGTTCATCGAGGGATTCCTCGGTATCTTCGGCACTTGGCTGCCGTGGGTCTCGCTCCTGCTCGCAGGGGCGGGCATCTTACTCGCCTACCTGATGTACTCGGCGAAACGGGTCTCACCGGAGAGGATGGCAGCCCGGTTCAAGCCGATGTACACTGCCTTCCTGAGGAAATACTGGCTCGATGAGCTTTATGAGGACGTCATCGTCCGCAAGTTGCTCATCGGAGGTCTCTTCCGTGGCCTGCAAAAGACCGACTCCGGCATCATCGATGCTGCGGTCAACGGCGCCGGTAGCCTCGCGCTGGCCGGCGGCAAGGCGGCCCGCCAGGTTCAGACCGGACAACTACAGCTTTACGGGTTATCTATTGCCATCGGAGCGGCGATCATTGCCATCGTCGTCCTGCTCGTTGGCTAGAACAGCGAGGAGAAGTGGACTTTAACTACCTGACAACGATAGTTCTGCTTCCGGCGGCCGGGGCGATCGTGATCGCCTTCGTTCCGCGGTTGGGCGAGGGTTGGATACGGCGGATCGCCGCCGTATCTACCTTCGCCTCGTTTGTCCTTGCCGCCGTCGTCTTCGCCGGCTTCGACCGCGCCGCCGCCGGCATCCAGTTCGAAGAGACGGCCCCATGGATTCCGGCGTGCCGA
>CAZLUE010000078.1:4644-6252 GCA_964562625.1 uncultured Dehalococcoidales bacterium
CGCCAGCTACCACCTCGGCGTCGATGGTCTGAGCGCGCCGCTGGTGATGCTGGCCGCCTTCCTCGGATTCTTGGTCGTCCTCATCTCATGGAAGGTCCACCTTCGCGTCCGTGAGTACTTTGCCTGGCTACTGCTCCTCGAAGCCAGTATCATCGGTGTTTTCTGCTCGCTCGATCTGCTGCTCTTCTTCATCTTCTGGGAGATCGAGGTCATCCCGATGTACTTTCTGATATCGATCTGGGGCACCGGCCGTAAGGAGTACTCGTCGATCAAGTACGTCCTCTATACGCTGTTCGGCAGCGCCTTCATGCTTACCGGAATACTCAGCCTCTACTTCACTACCGGCACGATGGACATGGTCGCCATATCGACCGGCGGTCTTGGCATGCTGCAGTCGATAATGCCGGCGTCGTCGATTTTCTTCCTGCTGCTGATCGGCTTTGCGGTCAAGCTGCCGGTCTTTCCGCTGCATACCTGGCTGCCCGACGCCCACACCGACGCGCCGACCGCCGGCAGCGTCATGCTTGCCGGGGCGCTGATCAAGATGGGCGGCTATGGGATGATCAGGCTCTGTGTCAGCTTCTTCCCGGAGGTT
This sequence comes from uncultured Dehalococcoidales bacterium, assembly GCA_964562625.1. GTDB lineage: Bacteria > Chloroflexota > Dehalococcoidia > Dehalococcoidales > Fen-1064 > CAZLUE01. The sequence continues at coordinate 5,240 of CAZLUE010000078.1, forward strand.
GCCCGCGACTTTGCGCCGTTGTTGATGAGTCTGGCTGTGATCAGTGTTCTCTACGGCGCCGCTCTGACGCTGCGGCAGACGGACATCAAACGAATGATCGCCTATAGCAGCGTCAGCCACATGGGATTCGTGTTGCTCGGCATCTTTGCCCTCGGCGAGGTCAGTCTGGCCGGTGCCGGTCTCCAGATGGTCAGCCACGGCCTGTTGACTGGTCTGCTGTTTGCCTTGGCCGGACTGACGATGCACAATGTCGAAGAACGCGACCTGAGAAAGCTCGGCGGGCTGGCGCGGCAGATGCCGTTTGTGGCAATCGTCTTCACGATCGCTGGGCTCGGATCACTGGGACTACCGTTGACTAGCGGCTTCGCCGCCGAGTTCGTTACCTTCGTCGGTAGCTACACGAGCGGTATTGCCGGTAGCCAAGTCCTGACGCTGCTGGCGGTAATCGGCGTCGTCGCCGCCGCCGGCTACGTCTTGTGGTTGCTGCAGCGTACTTTCTACGGTCCGGTCAAGGAAACTTTTAATGGTGCCAAGGACGCCGACCGCCTTGAGAAAGTGTACATGGTTGCCTTTGTCGCCGTGATCTTGCTGATCGGCATCTACCCGGCGATCATCACCGACGTAATCGAGCGCGGCGTTTCACCGATCGCCGTCTTAATCGGCTCTTAGACGACATGATCAGTTTCTAGGCGGGAATCGTGGCACATGATGGGATAATGATCGGAGTCGGCGCCGTCATCGAGGACGACGAGGGGAGAGTGCTGCTGGTAAAACACCGCCTGGAACGAGGTGGTTACTGGCAGGGCAAGTGGATATGCCCGGGCGGCGGGTTGCAGGTGGGAGAGACTATCGAGGAAGGAATAATGCGGGAAGTTGAGGAAGAGACTCGACTGACGATCGACTTGGTTGCACCGTTACACCCATTCGACCGGGTGGTCTGCACCGAGGAAGGTGACGTGACGCTGCACGTGATATACATAGACTACCTGGCGAAAATGACCGAGGGGTGTCTC
>CAZLUE010000079.1:0-6100 GCA_964562625.1 uncultured Dehalococcoidales bacterium
ATCGAACCTCATTGTCTGGCAGGTTATCGCCGCGCAGGTGTCTCTGAACTGCCTCAGTGGCACGATCGGTGAGAAAGGAGTCCTCATGCGTGGCGTACAGCGAGAAGAGTTTCCTCTCGTCTAATTCGAAGGCCCCACTGACCACATTTAGATACCGCCCCAGATGCATAAGCATCGTGTTGACATACTCCGGAGCACCAAGCTGCTCCATAGACGTTCCCCTTGCGAACTCACCGTCCAACCACCGCTCGAAGCGTCCGAAATCCGCAAGGTAGTCGTCTTTGCCCGGCATCGGGGCTTCTTCCAGGGAGTAGGCACCTTGAATGCACCTGCCCTGCATATTTTCAGTCTGGCGATCTCGAGCGTTACCTCCCTCTCATGATCATACAGCAGGCAGAGTTAGCTCGGTTGTAGGGGGCACGGGCCGAAATCTTTGGGGATACCGTACTGGTGCTTGTATCGCTGATTCAGTTCAGCGAGTCTTTCGCTGGGTGCATCACCATTCCCCCAGACACTCTCTGAACCATCCGCCACGATGAGGACGGTACCTAGGTCGCTTTGGCCAAACTGGTAGTATTCACCGGATAGTGAGCCAATGGCAAAGACCGTCATTAGGATCTCGGCGCCTATTCGGGAACACTCGACCGCGTAGCGCTCCAGTATGCGCCAGGCTTCTCCCCCGCCGCTAACCACCATCGTCTTGCCCTCGCTCTTCGCATTCCTGACGAAGAGCGGACTTCTGCGCGTGCTTCCTCTCTCTGCGAAACCGGAGCTGGGCTGGCGCTCTAATCTCTGAAGACTACCTCGCGAAGGACCGAAGGTTCCACGGGTCACAGAGAAGGTTCCACGGGTCACAGAGGCTGAGATGCAGGAATGAAGAGCGGCTACTAGGCAGATTGCCAGCGTGTGACGGCGCCCGACTCGACAAGGCGATCGATCTCAGCATCTGCGTAGCCCAATTCTCCAAGGATTTCAGCAGTGTTGGCCCCGTTGGGGACACCGAGGCTTTCGATCCGGGCAGGTGTATTCGACAGCTTGACCGGCAGGCCGACCTGCTTGACCTTACCCAACCTAGGATGCTCTTTCTCGGCGACCATGTCACGATGAAGCACCTGGGGATCAGAGAAGGTCTCGTCGAGGTAATGCACCGGCCCGAAACAGACATCCTCACCGGTGAAGAACTCGAACCACTCGTCGCGGCCGCGGGTGGCGAAAATTTCCGCCATCTCAGCGGAGACAGTATCCAATTCCTCCTGGGAATGAGGCGACCGTTGGTACTTGATGAATTCTTCGTGACCGAGGAGGCGGCAGAGATTATCCCAGAAGTGGGGCTCAATGCAGGCGACGGTGATGTATTCGCCGTCGGCACACTTGTAGACCTTCGTCCATGGATCGGCGCCGGTGAGACGAGTTTCACCGCGGCGCGGCACCTGGCCGGTGCGGAAAAAAGCCGGCGCTTCCAGCGCAAGCAGTGAGACGACGCTGTCGAGGTATGAGATATCGACATGCTGGCCGCGTCCCGTCCGTTCACGAGCATGGAGCGCCGTCAGAATGCCAACCAGCCCGTGCAGCGCGGCCCCGCCAATATCGGCGATGAAATTACTCGGCAGGACGGGATAGCCACCACGCTCGCCGATGAGACTGAGCACGCCGCCGAGGGAGATGTAGTTCATGTCGTGGGCAGGCGTCTTGACGTAAGGACCGGAGGTACCAAACCCGCTCAGCGAACAGTAGATAAGGCGAGGGTTGATCTCGCTCAACGTCGCGTAATCGGCACTGAGGCGGGCCATGACATCAGGACGAAAGCCCTCGAGCAGGATATCAGCCTTGGCCACCAACTTACGCAGCACCGCCTGGCCGTCGTCCGATTTCATGTCGACGATGATGCTCCGCTTGTTGCGGTGGACGGTCATGTAAGCAGCCAACTCCTCGACGTCGACACCGGCTGCCGGCGCCGCCGCCGAGGGGCGATCGATTCTAATAACCTCGGCACCGAAGTCACCGAGAAACATGGTGGTGAAAGCTCCGGGATAAGTTCCTGCAAAGTCGAGTACGACCAATCCTTCAAACGGCAGCATAATTTTCTCCTTTATTTTCAGCCAATAGAGACATGATACCCGCCGACCGCCTGTGGCGCAAGCGCCGAGCGCGCAACCCCGGCTCCCGTATACGCGGCTTTGTATTAGAAGTCCCATTTCTCAAGCACTTTTGGAACAACTGGCTCTTTTGTATCAAAAGTCCAGAAGGTAGGCTCAAATCCCAGTTCATAGATTGATTGGATGAGAACACAGACATTATGGCAGAGAATCTTACACAGGACTTCGTTGACCTGAGCGACAAGGGATCTAGCTCTGACCGAAGCCCCGAACTTCGCTTTGATCATGGAGAAGGTTGTCTCTGCGTTCGACCTTTTGTGGTAATGCTGCAAGAAGCAATCCCGGTTGAAACTGTAAAAGTGCCACATTCTATTCCAGAGTCCGTCAAACTTATGCTTGTGAGTAGGCATGCCAGTAGAGCTCGATTTGAATGGTAATCCGGAGATTAATTCGACTTTTGATACAGCCCACCGACTTTTGATACAAAGCCCGTATACGCCAAGCGCGCAAGCGCAGCGGTAAAACTAATTTGGCAACCGCCGCGACAGAAGCTATAATGGAAGCCATTCCGGAATCCAACGGCGGGATGAAAGATGAGACTGGCAGACAACGTAGCAATCATCACCGGGGGCGGAGAAGGAATCGGTCGCGGCATTGTCCGGTGTCTCGCGGAAGAAGGCGCCGACGTCGCTGTCATCGATATCAAGGCGGCGACGGTGAACAAAGTTGTCGAGGAGGTCCGGGCAATGGGACGGCGCGGGCTGGCGATTATCGCCGACGCCACCAGCAAAGAGGCGGTTACCAAGGCGGTAGAGGATGTCATCACCGAGTTCGGCAAGATAGACATCCTGGTGAACAACGTCGGCGGGACCGATGCCGATGTGTCAGTGGTTGCCCAGGACGCCGACACCTGGGACGGCTTTTACCGGCTGTCCCTCAAGGCCCATGTGATTGCCTGCCAGGCAGTCATGCCGCACCTGGTAAAGCAGCAGAGCGGCAAAATCGTCAACATCTCGTCCGAGGCCGCCAAGATACCGGCGCCGGCGCTGATGGCCTACGCCGCGATGAAGAGCGGGGTCGTCTCGATGACACAATCACTGGCTCGGCAGGCGGCCGCCGACAACATCAACGTCAACTGCGTCTGCCCGGGCGTCATCTGGACGACGATGTGGGAGCGATTGGCGAGATCGAAGGTCGCGGCGAATCCGCGGCTGAAAGGGATGTCACCGCGCGAGTTTTTCGAGAAGCACGTGGTCTCCTCGAGGCCGTTCGCCCGCGAGGAGACACCGGAGGACATCGGCCGGGCGGTGGTCTTCCTTGCCTCCGAGGACGCGCGGAACATCACCGGACAGTCGCTCAACGTCAACGGCGGCAACCGGATGGACTAGTCCATCGCACACTCCACCCCGAAGCGCACCATCACCGATAACACCTCCCAAACGACAACTGCCTCGCCGTAGCGAGGCAGTTACTCAATTCTATTGTCCGCGGGGCCACCCGGAAGTGGGACGGGTGGCCGCACCGGCTACTTCTCGGGCTTAGTACCCTTTCTGGTTTTCAGTGTAATCCGCTTAGGCTTGGTCTCGGCCACTTTGGGCAAGGTGATTTCGAGTACGCCGTCGCTGTAGGAAGCCTCAATCTTCTCAGCATCCACGCTGGACGGGAAGCCGATGGTGCGAACGAACTTGCCATAGGAACGCTCGTTCCAATGGTAGTCCTCTTCCTTGATCTCATTCTCAATCCGCTTCTCTCCATTGATAGTCAGGACACCGTCGCTGACGTGTACTTCCACGGCATCCTCGTTCAACCCAGGCAGTTCGGCATTGACGATGAACTTATCGCCTTTCTCAAGAACCTCTACCGCCGGCGACCATTCCTTTATCTCTGCCGACAAGGGACGCGCTGCGGGCGGGAAGAACCTCGCACCCAACAGGCCGTCAAGGGGCCGTCCCGTTTCTTCCAATTCCCGAAACAGTCCCCAAGGGAACTGCCTGGCGGGCCTCCATCTTTCCACTACCATATCTGTGTCTCCTCCTTCCTAGTTTGCGCCTTACGGATAGTCGGATCCCACTTCCTCCGTGTAATGTTATTCTACATGAGACGCCTGCCGGGATATGTGACTTGAGTCACAGCCGCGATCTCTTGAATTCCCGAGCGACTTGCCGTAACCTTTAGAGAGTTCCGACACCGGTGCCAGAGAAGCATAAGAGTATGACGATCGAGCTTGAATTACTGCAGTCCTTACCCTACTTCGAAGGTCTCGTCGATGAGGAGTTGTCGTCAATCCGCGGCCGCATGTTCGAACGGTCGGTGGGCCGCGGCGAGATCATCCAACTCGAAGGCAAATCCGCCGAGGCGCTGTTCATCGTCACCGACGGCGCTGTCAAAGTCTTCAAAACTTCCGCCGAAGGTAAGGAGCAGATCCTGAACATTGTCCATCCCGGTGAGACGTTCAACGACGTCGCTGTCTTCGATGACGGGCCGACCACGGCCAGCGCCCAGGCGATGACGCCGGTGACCGTCTACGGAATCTCACACAACGAGTTGCATAACCTCCTCAGTAACTATCCAAGAGTGGCGCTGAACACGACCAAAGTTCTCGCCGAACGGACGCGGCAACTGGTCTCGCTGGTCGAGGACCTGTCTTTCCGTCGCGTCATCGGCCGGATCGCCAAGATACTGCTCCAGTATGCCAGCGACGTCAATCCGCCACAGCCACGGCTGACCCAACAGGAAATTGCCGCCGTCGCAGGCACCGTACGCGAGGTCGTCGCCAGGTCGCTGAAAACGCTCGAGGAGAACGGCGCAATACGACTGGAGCGACACCGCATCCGAATCATCGACAAAGCGGTTTTGGAAGACCTGGTTGGAGCATCGGCATGAGACCTAGGTCACATACACGTGGGAGCAAGCTCGACTAGAATGGCGAAGAAGAAGGGGTGAACCAAATTGCCCAAGATGCCTGAAATCAACGCCGAAAAGTGCAACCTTTGCGGACTGTGTGTCAATGTCTGCAATTGCGGGGCAATCATACTCCACGAAAGCAGCCTCGAGATGATCGAAACCGATGAGTGTGGCTGGTGCACTCTCTGCGAAGCGGTTTGCCCACTAGACGCCATCACCTGCCCTTACGAGATCACGTTTGGCGACGGCGATTAGCGACACCACCCTCAATCACCTTTGACGATAGGCACCAGCAACGTCCTCTTTCACCTTCCAATTCGAAGCGATACGGCCCACGAACTGCCAGGACATCGTCGCCTCAAATTTGCCGTCCTCTCATCTCCAAAGAGACTTAGGTTACATACACTTTATTCCTGCCAGAATAAGATGTATTCGTAGATGAGAGACTACGAAGCACAATGGAGGAAGAACCGATGTTGACATGGAGACTAAAGGCTTGCTCACGATGCGGGGGCGACACCTTTATTGATAGCGATATGGACGGATGGTACGAGCAGTGTCTGATGTGCTCTCACCGCCGGGAGTTGAAGAAGCTTACCGTGCGACGTAAGGAACCGGCGCTGGCGGGTTCGACCGAAGGTGACATCACAGCCGTGTGAAGGTGACAGGTGCGGTCAACAGGTGTTATGATACACTGCCGGGTACGCACAAGGGAACATCGTTATGCCGATTTATGAATACGTATGCGAAGACTGTGACACGGAGTTCGAGCAACGACGCAGTTACATTGAAGTCAGTCAAGCATCCTGTCCGCGATGCCGTGGCAGGGCGCGTCGTGTCTTCCGACCGGCACCAGTTATCTTCAAGGGGTCCGGTTTCTACGTGACTGACAGTCGAACCGAAAGTGCGCCCTCGGAAGAATAGGCACGGTAGCGCAAGACGAGGCACCACTGGTAGCCGAACTACCAGTGGTGCTTTTCATTTCCGGACAACCCCAAAGCACCAGACTCAGTGGGCCGCCAGAAAATTACTCCGGGGTGATGAATAACCGGTGATACCGGCGCGAAGGATGAGACCGAATCCCGACCATCGAAATGACT
>CAZLUE010000080.1:0-6083 GCA_964562625.1 uncultured Dehalococcoidales bacterium
CATGGCCGCCGGGGTGCTGATCGGACTATATCTGCCCAACATCCCTGCCTTTCTAGGTCGGTTCGAGTACGCTTCGGTGTCGATACCGGTTGCCGTTCTCATCTGGCTGATGATATATCCGATGATGTTGAAGGTCGACTTCGCCAGTATCATCGGCGTGCGTAAGAACCTCCGTGGACTTCTCGTGACCTGGACGACCAACTGGCTTATCAAACCGTTTACCATGTACGCGATCGCCTCGCTGTTCTTCTTCGTTATCTTCAGGGGACTGATTCCGGAGGAACTGGGGCGTGAATACCTGACCGGCGCCGTCTTGCTTGGCGCGGCGCCCTGCACTGCCATGGTCTTTGTCTGGAGTCATCTGACCAAGGGCGACCCAGCCTACACGCTTGTCCAGGTGGCCACTAATGACCTCATTATCCTGATCGCTTTCACGCCGATAGTCATATTTCTGTTGGGGGTGAGCAACATAGCAGTGCCCCGGACGACGTTGCTCCTGTCGGTCGTGCTCTTTGTCGTCATACCGCTTGCTGCCGGATGGTGCACACGGTGGCAAGTCACCAGCAGGAGGGGCAGGGACTACTTCGAGAAAGTCTTCATTCCCAGGTTTGGCAACGTGACCATCGGCGGACTGCTGGCGACGCTCGTCATCATCTTCTCGTTCCAGGGGCGGACAATTGTTGACAACCCGCTTCACATCGCGCTTATCGCGGTTCCTCTCACCATCCAGACCTTCCTCATATTTTCAATTGCCTACGGCTGGTCGATGGCGTGGAAGTTGCCATACGACATCGCTGCTCCGGCGGGATTGATCGGCGCCAGCAACTTCTTCGAGTTGGCGGTAGCGGTTGCCATTTCTGTCTTTGGACTGGCATCGGCGGCGGCGCTGGCGACTGTGGTCGGCGCGCTCGTTGAGGTCCCGGTGATGCTCTCGCTGGTGGGAATCGCTAACAAGACCCGGCAGTGGTTTCCCGAGCCGCACAAGGCGGCAGGCTAACGTCTTCGACAGATTTGCCCCGGCGCGGCGGCAGTTGACGCCCCGCCAGGCAGACTATATCATTGACGTAGTACCGGAAAGGAAGTTGGATAAATGAGCAACAGTGATGCCGTTCGGGTTGACATCGAGAACACCATCGCCACGGTCACGATCAACCGTCCCGAGGCCAGAAACGCTCTCAACCAGGCAGGCTTTCACGGACTGGCAACCGCCGCACAGTCCATCAGGGAGAATTCTGAGGTGCGGGTCGTCATCCTCACCGGCTCCGGCGAACGATCCTTCAGCGCCGGTATCGACCTCAAGATGGTCGCCTCCGGTGGTGGCGGTTCCAGCGCTATCTTCGGTAGCTACCGTCGTGGCTACGACCAACTCCTTGCCCTGAAGGCGATCTTCACGATGTATGAGGAGATGGCGCCGCCGGTTATCGCCGCGATCAACGGTTACTGCCTCGGCGCAGGCTTTGAGTTGAGCCTTTGCTGCGACATGCGGCTTGCCTGTGACAGTGCTACTTTCGCCCTGCCCGAGGTCCAGTTCGGCGTTATTCCCGACCTTGGCAGTCCGCAGCGCCTGCCGCGAATCGTCGGCCCCGGCCTTGCCAAGGAGTTGCTACTCACCGGACGCCGCATCGACGCCGCCGAGGCGCTCCGTATCGGTCTCGTCGACCATGTCTATCCTGCCGACCAGTTGATGGTGGAGGCACGTAAGTTAGCCGGGGAAATTACCAAGTTCAGCCCGGCAGTCGTCCAAGGGACGAAGCGGGCGGCTAATCTATGGATGACGACGACGCTCGATACCGGACTGCGGATGGAGACCGAGATTTGCCTCGGCGCTGGCAGCGGCGCCGGTTTCGGCGAGCAGGCCAGGCAGTTTCTCAAGAAGGAGTAGCCCTTCACACTCGTTTGCTTTGGCGTAACAGGCGCTTCGGCTACGGGGAGTTAAGAAGGGAGAAACCTCTCTTGCAGGAGCCTGAGCATGTGCCTCGGACACCAACTTCTTCTGTCCTTCGCCCCCTTCCTGGCCCGGAATGGGGTCATGGGGTCGGTCGAAGAGCCTCTATTGCCGGCTCCCGCCCCGTCTCTTGTCGCCGGCGCCTAGTCGTTCGTCAGCAGCAGTGATACTCCGCCGATTACCAGCGCTATTGAGGTCATCTTCATGGCAACCGCTCGTCGGTCCATCTGCTCGTTGAGCGCCGCCGGGTAGAACCGGCTTAGCCCCAGCGCGAAGATGAAGACGAAAGCGGGGCGTGTTGCCAGTATCGTCGATACCTGTGAGATCGGCCCTCTCTCCATCGCCCAGAAGGAGAGCAGGAAACCGGTCAGGGCAGCCAGTTCGTTGACGCCGAGCAGCGCCAGTGTCGAGCGGCGCTTGGCCATGTCGCGTAGCTCTCTGAAGACGCGGCCGCGCAGTGAGAACAGCGCGAACATTCCGCCGAGGCTGATGGCATTGATTCCGTAGAACGTCCAAAAGGACAGGTCGTCGAGAGCGTACTTGGCCATCGTGTTGGCAATGCCGAACAACAGGCTGGCGATCACCAGCCTGGCGAACGACCGGCGGAGCCGGACGCCGTGTCCGTGAGATCTGCGGTGCACCGATATCATCATCGCCCCAGCGACGGTCATGAAGATCGCCAGCCATTGCAACCAGCCGAGCGTCTCCCCGAGGAACGGCACCGCTAGGATGGCGACGAAGATCGGGAAGGTGTTCACCACCGGCATTACCCGTGACACTTCCTCGGAGCGCAGTGTCCGCAGCATCGCCATGGCACCACCGACGCGGATGATGCCCGAGGCGAAGGCGATCAGTACTGTCGTCCCGTCGGTTCCGGCTGGTATCCAGTTGATGGTGAAGATGACGACGCCGACGGCGCTGTGCACCACGCCGATCGGCGCCATGAACGCCTGAAAACTGGGCAGCCGCTTTGAGATGAGGTGGCTGTCCATTATCGAGATGGAGGCCGTCACCGCGGCGGCGACGATGGCAACGACTAGCCACGTCAACGGTCGAAAGGCTCCTTTCAGGGGAAGCTACCGGATTCAATACTACTCCATCAGAGGCGGAATTGGTAGGTGACGACGGGGCGCGGCATCCTTGGTTGACAGCTTCTCCTATGCGGACAAGGCCAACTGCGTATTCATCAGGGGTACGTCTCCGCCGGACACGACCCACGTACGATCCGTCTCGGGAGACTTCGCCGCGTTCGCCGGCTCCCTGAAGAAGCAACCCGGTAAGGATATCTCGCTGGTTGGTGGCGGGCAGATCAGCACCGTGATGCTCAACGCAATCTCATCGGCGAAATGATTCTGACTGCCCCCTTCTCGTGTTGGGAGAGGGTACCCCGCTTTTTACATTCGGTGCCGTACGACATGCTTTCAAGATGATGGGTTACGAGGCTTACGAGACCGGCAGCCCAGTGGTATTTGTTGAATGAATCCCGTGTCTGATGACATTCCCTGTGATGGTGGCGGCGAGCGCTCCGGTCGGCTGCGGAGTCGCGCCAGTCTAACTCTAGTACGTGAACAGCGGGGCGTTGTCGGTAATCAACTGCCCCGGCTGGGCAAGTTCGTCCCTGATGTGCCGTGGCAGTGAGAAGACCCCCTGGTGGGTGATCCCGTCGTAGAAGCGGAGGTTGCGGAGCGAGCGTTCGGCGATTCTTTGATCCATCTCAGCCGCCGAGCAAGCGGCTGGATCGAGCTTGTCGGCGGCGACGCAGAACCCCCACGGGCCACCGAACGATGGTATGTCCGTCTGATAGACGCGGACTATTGGAAAAACGCTCTTCAGCGTGCTGCTTACTGCGGAGAGGTTGGTCAGCTCTGTCCACGATGCTGAGCCGGACTGGACGGAGATGATGCCGTTGGCCGTCAGTTTTTCTTTGACGAGGCGGTAGAACTCCCGTGTGTACAGGAGGTATGCCGGACCTTCCTCGATTGGCTCCGGCAGGTCGATGATGACTACGTCAAATGTCTCGTCGGTATCTTCTAGGTGCTTGCGGGCATCCGTGTGCAGCAATTCGGTTCGCGTGTCCTCGAAGGCGCCCTGGCTGTACTCCGGCAGAAACCGCCGGCAGACCTCGATCACCTCGGCGTCGATGTCGACCATCACCGCCCTTTGAACGGTGTCGTGGGCCAGCACTTCGCGCAGTGTGGCCCCCTCACCGCCGCCGGCGATAAATACTCTCTCCGGACGCGGGTGTGCCAGCATCGGCGGTTGGACGAGCACTTCGTGATAGACGAACTCGTCGGCATCACTGGACTGTGTCTTGCCGTCGAGTGTCAGAAACCGTCCGTAGGCGCCGCTTCGCATGATCTCGATTTTCTGAAACCGAGTCCGGCCACTGTACAGCATCTCTTCGATGCTGTGCATCTGCACCAGATGCTGGTTGATTCTGTCCCAGTACCATTTGTAGGGCTCGCTGTCCATTACCCTATCTCATTGAGCTCGGTTCGACAGCCGGGTTGACGTTTTCGGCAATTGACCTGCCGGCCCCGACAGCCTTGCCGCGCTCGATCTCCATCACTGTGTGTTTCTCGGCACCGAGCAACTCGACCAGCTTTCCGGCGGCCACTTCCGGCCGGACAGCAGTGCCGCAGGTAAAGATGTCGGCTGCAGCATAGCTGTACTCCGGCCAAGTGTGTACGAAGAGATGTGATTCGGCGATGACGACTACCCCGCTAATCCCGTGGGGGCTGAACCTGTGAAAAGAGTCGTTGAGGACGGTTGCTCCGGCCAGATTCGCCGCTGTCAACAGCGCTTTCCTGAGAGCGTCGATGTCGTTCAGGACGTTCCTGTTGCATCCTTCCAGCTCCATCAATAAGTGTTTTCCTAGTGCATCCAATCACCTTCCCTCCCAGTATTTTTCCGGCATGATCCGCCGTCCCGGGGCGGACTTTATCGTAACCGGTTTCGGGACACTGACGTCCCAGTCCGGTAAACGGCTACCCGGTGGTACCCATTCGGCGGTCGAGCGCGGTGAAATCGAAATGCTCCGCGAGCATCCAGCTGATTATGGGGACCTTCTGTTCCTGGTTGAAACGGGCGTTGGCCAGGGCGGTCTCGATGCTGGCGACGATTTCCGGGACGCTCTTGGCGGTGACGATAATCGGCACTTTCTTGTTCTCCGCTTGGTGGCGGACCTGGTGCTCCGGCTCCCGGTTGCCGCTCAGTACCAGACACGTCATCGGCGTCTGAAGGGCGGACATCTGCATGTCCGCCCGTTCGCTGCGGAGGACGGCGACCTTGTTCGCCCGGCGTCCGAAGTAGAGTGGTCCGGCATCGACGCACATGGCGCCGAGCATCACATTGTCGGCCAATTCGCCGGACTTATCAGGGTTGTTCAGGATCTTTCCTTGAATTCTCTCGGTCAGTTCGCCGACACTCAGAGCCAGTAGCCGGCGGTCCTCGGGCAGTACCGCCAGCAGGCCGATCGATTGCTCGGCAAACGCCGTCTTTGCCCGCGAGCGAGCTTCTTCCAGGCGTAACGCCGGTATCTTGTTGATGACGACGCCGAGCAGTCGGTCGCTGAAGACACGTTTTGCCTCGGCCAGATCGTCCCCGGGGTTTTCCATCGGTCTTTCGACGACGATCATTCGGGCGTTGCTCATGTTGGCGACCAGTTTCGCAATCTGTTGTGGCTCGCCGATCACTTCGACGATGACCACGTCTTTGTCACGCGAGATTTTGGCAAGCGCTTGGCTGAAACCATCCGTCTGGCCGTTGCTGCTGATAATCGTCGGCGCAATGTCGCCGGGCGAGTCTTTCAGGTAGAGGACACTCTTCAGGAACTCAGCGTCGCGGCTGGCGTTGTTGGCGGCGGTGCCTCTCGTCCACGGCAGGTTTGGCTTGAAGTAGCCGACGCGCTTGCCACCGTCGATCAGATAGCGGCCGATACCGGCGGACAGTGCCGTCTTCCCCCTACCGTCATCCTGCGACACCACATACAGTGCGACCACGCTCCGTTCCTCCATATCTGATTTCAGGTGTAATTATACGCTGTTGAACGGCTTTGGTAAAGGTATCTGAGCAGGTATAGGTCTTGCTTTTGCGAAGACGAGCTCTCCGAAGCTTGAGGAACTGCCGCTAAGTTGCG
>CAZLUE010000081.1:0-6033 GCA_964562625.1 uncultured Dehalococcoidales bacterium
GAGTCATGAGGAACCTCCTATTGCGCTACCGGCGCCGGTTCGACCTGAACGAGGGCGGTATTGAAGATGACGGCGCCGCCGGGTGAACTGTCATCGTTGGTAAGTACATTGGCGCAACCGCCGAGATCGACACCGTCCTTATCGGGCTGGTACCAGCTTCCCTGAGAGATGCAGACGGCACCCGGAATGATGCGCTCGGTAACGCGCGCCAGAATCCGCATCCGGCCGCGAGCATTGAAGATGTCGACGAGGTCGCCATTGGCAATGCCTCTTGCCGCGGCATCCAAAGTGCTTATCCAGGCGGCCTGCGGCTCCGCCTCCCGCAGCCACGGCACCTTCTCCAGCGAGGAGTGTGTCCTGATTTTGGCATGGGGCGTAATCAGTTGCAGCGGGTAGTCCCTGGCAATTGGGTCGTCATAGTGTTCCGACGGGCTGAGGTACTTCGGTATCGGCGGTATTTGCGGGTTGTCCATCTCGGCGATGTGGTCGCAGTAGATCTCGATCTTACCGGAAAGCGTCGGGAACGGGTTCTCCTCGGGCGCTTCAATCTGCTCCCGGAAGGAGACCTTTGACGGCACGTCGTGGAGCTTGAGTACACCGTCACGCCGCATCGCTTCGAAGTCATCGATGTCGCTCCTTCCGGCGGCGATTACGCGAAGAGATTCGACGTCGTCGTCGCCAGCCTCGCCGAAAGCCCAAGGGACACCAAGTCTGGCCGCCAGTTCGCGACAGATCTGCGGGTCCGTCTTCGACTCGTAGAGCTTGTCGATTGCCTGGTTCAGGTAGATGTAGTACGGCGAACCGAGCCAAGGCGGAGCGATGTCGTCGCGTTCCATCTTGGTACAGACCGGCAGTATCACATCGGCCAACTTCGCGGTCGGTGTCATGAACTGGTCCTGAACGACGACGAATTCGAGTGATTTCGAGAGGAAAGCCTCGACGCCGCGGCGAGTGTTGGGGTGCTGGTTGATGGTATTGCCGGCGGCGACGTAGACCATCTTGATATCGGCCGGATAGCCGCCGGCACGACCGCGCAGTATGGCGTCGAACATCTTTGTGGAGTGAATCCGATTGCTGTTGGGGTTGGTACCGCCGCGTAACTTGTAGAGGGAATTGATTCGTGGCGGCGCTCCGGTCTCGACGGGATTGCCCGTCCCCTTACCTCCGCGAGACTGGTGCGACGCGCGACTTGAGTAGGCCCTCATGAAACCGGCTGCGTAGCCACCGGTGACGCCAATGTTGCCGGTGATAGCGGTGAGGACGTTGGCCGCCCGGGAATACTGCTCACCGAGGGCGGCACGGGCGGCCCCCCAGCCGGCGAACAGCGCCGCCGGTTTGATGGTGGCATACTGTCTGGCCAGTTCGGTGATAGTTTTCGCGGGAACGGTCGTTATCGCCTCGGCCCACTCGGGCGTCTTCGGTACGCCGTCTTCGACACCGAGCAGGTAGTCACGGTACCGCTCGAAGCCTACGGTGTGTTTCTCGATGAAATCGACGTCGTGGAGACCTTCGGTAGTAATCACATAGGCCATCGCGATTAGCATCGCCGCGTCTGTACCGGGGCGGATAGGTATCCAGCGGTCGGCTAGAACTGCCGCCGTATCGGTGAAGCGTGGGTCGACGGAGACGATCGGGATGCCCTTCTCCCTGGCTCGCGCCAGCATCAGGCTGGTACCAGGGTCCCAGACAGTGACCGCCGGATTCCAGCCCCACAGGATAATGAAACGCGAGTTGAGCATGTCATCCCGGCTGTTACCGGTATTGATAGTACCATAGGTGGCCATCGATGCGAAGAGGGCGCCCTCGTAAGATGCTCCACCCCAGGTACGGGTAAAACCGCCGAAAGCCATCAGTAATCGACTCGCCGGACCTGAGCCGTGCAGCATCCCCTGATTGCCGGCACCACCGGCAAACAATATCGACGCGTTGCCGTATGACTCCTTAACGCGCAGCATTTCGGCAGCAACCTTGTCCAGCGCCTCATCCCAGGAAGCACGTTCGAACTTACCCGATCCACGTTCCCCGGATCGGATAAGCGGATACTGGAGACGATCAGGCGAGTAGACTCGCTGCCGGTAGGCACGGCCGCGCATG
Source organism: uncultured Dehalococcoidales bacterium (assembly GCA_964562625.1). Taxonomy (GTDB): domain Bacteria; phylum Chloroflexota; class Dehalococcoidia; order Dehalococcoidales; family Fen-1064; genus CAZLUE01. Next base: position 2,095 of record CAZLUE010000081.1, read on the forward strand.
CAGGCCCGTATCTGCGGCTCCTCACCGCCGTCAGTTTCAAACCTGATGATGCGCCCGTTACGGACATGCGCTCGGAGGACGCAGCGGCCGCCACAGTCGTGACAACAGCCGGTTTCGACGATAGTGATCTCACCGGTAGAATCCATCCCTAGCCCTCTCAGTCCCCGTTTTGATGAAGCACTGCGACGTTGCCGTGACGGCCGCCGCATCTCTCAGATTAGCCATATTCTAGCAGATGCGCCGCAGGACGGGCAAAGTCAGCGCACCGTCGCCTGTCGGTGCCGCCTACTGCAAGTAAGGCCGGGGACTCTTGCAGACGAAACGAAGCAGATGGCGGGGAAGTTACTTTCGCCACCCTTGGGTGAACGGCTACCACCCTTCGCCGACCATGAGCGCCAGTGAAAGGCGGAGCGCCTTTCGCCGCGAAACTAGCGCCAAATATCTCTGATGCGGGCGCCGATGTCCTCGTGGGAGATCCTGGGTACTGGGGAGTCCTGGCTGGTGGCCGGTTCAGCGACGCCGATGTCATCCATCGATTCGACGACGTTGTCGCTAAAGAAACGACAAAGCTGGGCGTAACTATGACGGTCGGTCAGGCCAGCCATCTTGTGATAGTAACGTAATGGCCAGAGGACGTAGAGGAAGTTGCGGGCGCGGGTCATGGCGACATAGGTCAGCCGTAATTCCTCCTCGATCTCACGGTCGTTGCCAGTCGCCATATCGGATGGAAGACAGCCGTCAGCGGCATGGATCAAGTAGACGGCGTCCCATTCCAGTCCCTTGGCGGAGTGGATCGTCGACAGTACCAGCCAGTCTTCATCGACAGTTGGCGGCCCGGCGAGGTCGCCGGTGGAGACCGGCGGGTCGAGGACGATGTCGGCAAGAAACTGGCGGTTGGAGACGTAGCCGGTGGCCAGTCGTCCGAGGTGCTCGACATCGTTCATGCGCGCTTCCGGGTTGTCGTAGTTACTTTCGAGTACCGGATCGTAAAAACGGCGAATCATCTCAATCTGCGTCGCTGGCGAACTTTCGGGAAGCATGGCGAGACCAGCGAAGAGACTGTCGATGGCGGCGAGGCCATCGCGGGCAGCCGCCGGCGCGGCGAAATCGGCCACCGAGGACGGGTCGTACTGGTGACCGCGGACGTGATCGACGACTGCCATGGCCGTCACCGGGCCGACACCGCTTAGCAGTTGCAGGACGCGGAACCAGGCGATCTCGTCGCGGGGATTCTCGATGATACGGAGGAAACAGATGAGGTCCTTAACGTGGGCCATCTCCAGAAAACGCAGGCCGCCGTACTTATGGAACGGGATGTTGCGCCGCGCCAGCGCCAACTCCAGCGAGGTCGAATGCGATGACGCTCTGAAGAGGACGGCCTGTTCGTGGAGTGGTACCCCCTCTTCGTAGTGCTCCAGTACCTGGCGGATGACGACGTTGTCCTGCTGGCTGTCATCGACGCAGGTAACGAGCCGCGGGCGCTGGTCGCCGGTACGCCCCGACCAGATGTCCTTCGAGTAGCGTTCCCGAGCCTGGCTGATGACACGGTTGGTCGTTTCCAGAATTGGCGGAGTCGAGCGGTAGTTCTGCTCAAGAGTGACGACCGTCGTCCCGGGAAACTGATTCGGGAAATCGAGTATGTTGCGCACAGTCGCTGAGCGGAAGCTGTAGATGCTCTGTGCATCGTCACCGACGACGGTGAGGTTGTCGTTTTGCCGCCTCATGCGGCGAAGGATGCCGGCCTGGATGTGGTTGGTATCCTGGTACTCGTCGACGAGGACGTGGTCGAACCGTCCACCGACCGACTCAGCCAGCGCGGCATCGGCGAGCATGTGATAGAGATAGAGGAGGAGGTCATCGTAATCGAGCACGCTCTGCCGCTGCTTGCGTTCGACATACTCACCGAAGAGGCGGTTGAGTTCGTCACGCCACATCAGGCACCAAAGGAAATCACGGCGCAGTATTGTTTCGAGGTCTTCGTCACCGCTAACGCGCCGCGAGTAGATGTCGAGACAGGTGCTCTTGCGCGGAAAACGGGATTCCCCACTTGAAAAAGCGAGATCGTGACGGACGATGTCGAGGAAGTCCTCGGCATCACTACGGTCGATGATAGTGAAATTCGGCGAGAGGCCAAACGACTGGGCGTAGATACGCAAGAGGCGGTTGGCGACGGCGTGGAAGGTGCCACCCCAGACACGGTTAGAAGTTTCCGAACTGGTGGCGATGGCGCGAGCCGCTCGTTTCAGCATCTCGTCAGCAGCACGACGGGTGAAAGTCAGCAGCAAGATCCGGTCCGGTGGCACCCCATCGGCAATCAAGTGAGCGACCCGGTACGCGAGCGTACGTGTCTTGCCGCTGCCGGCACCGGCGACGATCAGGAGTGGTCCGTCACGGTGAATGACCGCCCGGCGTTGCTCAAGGTTGAGTTCCTCGAGCCAGTTCCGTGCGGAATCAGCCATCTCGTTTCCCTCTGCGAGAGCGACGTGAAGGTTTCACGGCATCCGTCCGTACGTAAAGAAAGGCGTTACCCTGCCGGCCGGCGAAGCTGATGCAGCCCATTTCCCGCAGACAGTAGGCCATCCTTCCGGCGAGGCTGCGTCGCTTACCGATGGCAGCGGCGAGGTCGGTGACGGTGAATGGTTCCACCAGCGACGGCGGCAGGAGACACGTCAGGTCTGCCGGAGTCTTAAGTAGAAGCCGGTCGGTGACGGTGATTAGGCTCCGTTCCTCGACAAACCATTCTTTGCGGCGCCAGCTACGCCTGGGATCATGCCGCCTTAATTCCTCTTCGTCGACGAGCAGTAATTCCAGCGAGAAGCCGTCGGCAGACAGCAGGGCAGGAAAGCTGACCAGTTCGTGGAAGACGTCCAGCCATCCGCCGTGGTTCGGTGACCGGCGGCGACTAAGCCGGCTGATGCCGTCATCGGCGAGGCGGACGATCCACTTGTAGCGAGGAATCGGATAGACGAGGCGGACGCTGTGACCTGCGAGAAGTGCCAGCAGTTTTCGCCTGATGCGGGCGAAGCCCCTCGTCTGGATTTCGATCAGCTGCCGACCACGAACGATATCCACCTGATAGCCATCGACCGGAACCTCGATGCGGTCACCGGGACGGGCATACCACTGCTTCAAGGCGGCATGTAGCGGCCTCTCATTCTGGAGTCCAATCTGATGACGCGAAACCATTGCCGCAGCAACCGACATTTCCTACCTGTGCCACTTCACGGCGCTATCCCTGGCCCGTCCTGACTTTATCGACCGCCGCGACGGCTGTCAAGCAAATTGTTCCGATAGTGGCTGAGGTACCGGGCTCGGCGGTTCACGATTCTCGGTTAGTGCCGTCAGTATCTTGCGCTGGCCAGGCCATATTCCCAATGAAGACCGCCGCTGGAGTGGAAGAGTAGCCGGCGGCGGGCAATCAGCGGGACGCGGCCCGCGTGGTGGCGCGCTGACGGAGGAAGTGCAGTTGTTCGAGACAATGACGAGAGTCGATTCGCGAGGCGCGCCAGAAGGCGTCTCCAAATTCTGTCGCGACTTCATGGCAGTCGGTAACCTCAACATTGAAATCGTCGATGAAGAAATATTGGGCATCATCGGCCACAATGGAGCGGGCAAGACGACGGCTCTGAAGATACTCACCGGACTGGTGGCGCCGACGACATGGATAATCGAGATCGTGGGAATGGACATTGCCTGCCACGGTAACCGCATCAAGAGCCAGTTCGGCTACCTACGAGAGGAGAGCCCATTCTACGAGAACATGACGGTCATCAAGTGCTTGATGCTCTTTTCGGCGCTGATACCGGATGCCAGCCGACCTCGCGCGACAGCGGATCGGCGATCTGCTTCTTTCCCTGAAGCTGTCCAGCGAACTGTCCAAGGAAATGAAGCGTAAAACGGCGATCGCGCGAACACTGTTCTTGGAAGTCGGTGGTCCCT
>CAZLUE010000082.1:0-5895 GCA_964562625.1 uncultured Dehalococcoidales bacterium
ACGTGACCGAGCTTGGTTCTCTCGGAAGTAGCAACAATTCTGCCTGGAGCCTATCGGCAAAGTCCCCTGCCGCCGGCGGCATCCGGTCGTTTATCGTCCCCTTCTGCAACTTCGAGAAGCCAATCATCGCCGCCGTGAATGGAATTGCCGCTGGGGGTGGTTTCTCCATAGCGCTCGCCTGTGACATCAGGATAGCTTCGGAGAGGGCGCGCTTCTCTCAGATTTTCATCAAGAGGGGCCTTGTCCCGGACACCGGTTCCACCTACTTCCTGCCACGTGTTGTCGGCATGCCCAAGGCCTGTGAGATGGTATTCACCGGAGAAATCCTGGATGCCGAGGAGGCAAAGAACTGTGGCATCGTCAGCCGGGTGACACCCCATGATGAGCTGATGCCGGCGGCGAAGGATCTGGCGGCCAGGATCGCAGCCATGCCCCCGCTCACCATGAAGCTGGCCAAGCGCGCCCTCTATAAGGGCGCGGGTACCGATTTCCCATCAGCCCTGGAGTTCGAGGGCTACCTGCAGGGTATTTGCTTCGGCACTAAAGACTTCAGAGAGGGTGTCGCCGCCTTCCTAGAGAAGCGAGAGCCAGAGTTCAAAGGAAGGTAGGTTGCACCAACCGGCCGGTGGCACGCTGTCAGTCGTTGAGAAGCTCGGGCAAGAAGGAGCGCCAATGGCGGTCAACCACCACTCGCCACCTCTGCAGGCAACAAGGCGCGCCGCTAATCACGGGCGCGCTCCTTTGATGTGCTGCGCTCGCTCGTCTTCCATCGCCGTCTCCTCGACCGGAGTACCTCCATACCAGAGCCGGCGAGTCTGGTCAATTGAGTATCCCTTCGGCAATAATATTCCGGGTACCGGGCCATGTTAATGCCGCCAATCGACTCACCGTAAGCCCGGTGAATTAGTTGGGTTGGCATCGTTGAGGTAACGATCTTCCTGCTGTCCCGTGTTGAGACGTCCTGGTGATGGCTCCGTCAACGTAATCGACGCTTCCGGCGGGATTCCCTCAGGGGAGGGTCAGGCTGGGCGTTGCCGACGCTGGTTCGCTGGCCACGCTGGTTCTCGACCCAGACTTCGCACTCGGCCCATTGCCCGTCATCTTGCTTGGAAGTCTTCAGCACCCACCTGCCGAGCAGTTTACTCGACAAGCCTCACGACACTCTTCTCGCCCATCGCCAACCAGGGACTCATCGAACCATACTCCGATAACCCCAGGACTGAGACCAGGGATGGCACGAGAGGAGGGGATCAATTGTAACGTTCCTGTCCGCATGCCGCTATACTGTCGCGCATGCTCTGCGTTCGAAGAACGAACGAGGAGAAGGTTCGATGCGGAAGGAAAGCCAACCTGCGATTCTACAGAGACACCGAAAGTACCTTGGGCCGCGAGTGAGTGAAAGAAGCATCGTTCAGATCACGATCGACACCTACCTCCAGCGGATCACCCGTCCGCCGTTTGACACTCCCAGATTGCCGGTGCTACACTGCAAAGGCTCTCCCGGCAAACTGCCACCAGTCCTGACAGCCGCACGGCGCCACCATGAAGAAGATCGGTATCATCTACCATCCCCTCAACTCGGCCGCCGGCAGGCTTGCCGATGACCTCGCGGCGCGCCTCGAAACCAGGCGGTTGTCTGTCTGGAAGTGCTCCGCCTGGGATGGCGGTAAGGCCAGAGAGCGCGTTGATGGTACCGAACTCGTCCTTACCGTCGGTGGCGACGGCACGATACTCCGCGCCGCTCAGGCAATCATCCCTCGTGCCGTCCCGATCACTGGCATCAACCTCGGTAATCTCGGCTTTATGACCGAACTAGCCACCAACGAGACCGGCGACCGGCTCGACGAGTTGCTCGACGGTGGCGGCTGGAGCGATGAGCGCGCCCTGCTCCAGGCGGAAGTCGTTACCACCGGCGCACAAGCCCAGTCCGCTTCGTTCCACGCTCTGAACGACGTCGTCGTCGCCCACGGGGACGTCGCCCGTGTCATTCGCGTCGACGTCAGCATCGACGACGAACCATTGACGACTTACAAGGCCGACGGCGTCATCGTCTCGACAGCCACCGGCAGTACCGGCTACGCGTTCGCCGCCGGCGGTCCCATCCTCCACCCTCAGGCGAAAGAGTTGGTGTTGCTGCCGATCGTCCCCCACTTGAGCGCCAGCTACAAGCTGGTGCTGTCACCGGAATCGACGATCAAGCTCGAGATCGGCGCCAACTACACGGCAACACTGACGGTCGATGGCTACGTGAGCCATCCGATCACCGGTGGGACAACCGTCACCGTTCGCAGAAGCGCCCGCACGATCCGTTTTCTCCGTGTCCACGATACGGATTCGTTCTACACCACCTTGGAGAGACGCCTGAAAGGAAAGCAGTAGATTGGATAGCATCGAAAAAGCCCGCATCAGTGACGTCGAGGAAATGCACCGCTTGATCAACTACTTCGCTGACAAAGACGAGATGCTGCCGCGGCCGCTGAGCGAAATCTACGAGAACCTGCGCGACTACTTCGTTGTCCGTAATGACGACGGTGGCTGCGTCGTCGGCTGCGCCGCCCTCCACGTCATGTGGTCGGACCTTGCCGAGGTCAAATCGGTCGCCGTCGGAGAGGCCAGCCAGCGAGGCGGCATCGGCAGCCGCCTCGTCGACGCCTGCCTCGCTGAGGCCCGTGACATCGGCCTGCCGACCATCTTCTGCCTGACCTACAAACCGGCCTTCTTCGAGAAGTTCGGTTTCGCCCAGGTGGACAAGATGGAGCTGCCACGCAAGGTCTGGACCGAGTGCTACCATTGCCCCAAGTTCCCCGACTGCGACGAAGTTGCCATGGTCCGCCAGTTGACGGTAACTTCGTCCGGAGCCTCATCTTGATTGGGGAAGAGACGATCTCCAGCCGGCGGATATTCGACGGTTGTGTCGTTCGCCTTCGCGTCGACACTATCGTCTCCGCTGACGGCCGCCAGTCTACCCGTGAAATCGTTGAACACAACGACTGCATCGGCGTCATCGCCATCGACGAGGACGACAATGTTCTATTGGTTCGCCAGTACCGTAAGGCGATCGAAAAGGAACTGCTCGAGATACCCGCCGGTGGTGTGGATTCCGGTGAGATCCCGGAAGAGGCGGTTGTCCGCGAAATGCAGGAGGAGACCGGTTACCGTCCTGGCAGGGTGGAGTGGTTGGCCGGCTTCTACTCCTCACCCGGCTTCTGCACCGAGTACCTCCACCTCTACTTGGCGACCGACTTGACGCCCAGCCAACTCTACGCTGAGGACACTGCTGGCATCAGCCTGGTACGGATACCGGTCGCTGACATCGAGGGGATGCTCGCTACCGACACCTTCGAGGATGGCAAGAGCATCGCTGGGCTGCGCATCCTGCTTGACCGGCGTCACGGTCGCTCCTAACCTGATACTAGGTTGAGGACACGGTCGTAGTTGCGGTCGAAAGCGTCCCTACCGTCGACGTAACTGCCGCTGGTCGCCTTGAGAACCGTGCCTGCGCCTCTTCCCGCGTGAAACGGTAGAAGATGATGTCGCTGGCGACACCCGGTGGCCTCAGCGAACAGTTCGGCCCCAGAATCACGATTACTTCGTCGAAGTTTTCGCTGTCGGAGATCAGCACCACCGTGCCTGTCGGGCAGTTGTTCGGTCGGATCAGTACCCTCGAATCGCCAATTGTGCCGTCGTAGCCGGTGTGAGACCGTCCCTTCGGCGCCTGCATCCCGTAGACTTCCCTGCAGAGATAGCTGCCGATGTCGCCGATGTAGTCGCGGGAATTTATCACGCCGAGTTCGTTCAGCTGTTTCTGGGCGGAGAAGAAGCGGGCGAGGACCGAGGTCGTTTCTATGTCCATGCTGCACCTCTTTGCCGCCACAAGGCGGCATCGGCAACTATCCGAGCTGGCTCGACAGCTGCCTACCGCCAAGCAAGTGCATGTGGAGATGCGGTACCAGTTGCCCGCCTTGCTCGGCGCAATTGACCGCTATTCGGTAGCCCTTCTCGGCGATGCCTTCGCTCTTCGCCAGCCAGTTGGCGATCACTGCCATCCATCCGAAAATACTGGATTGCTCCTCGGTGAGGTCGGAGAGGAAGGCAATGTGCTCTTGCGATATCACCAGCACATGCACCGGCGCTTGCGGATTGATGTCACGAAAGGCGACCACTTGCTTGTCCCGGTAGAGGATGTCTGACGGTACCTCGCCGGCCACGATCTTGCAGAAAAGACAGTTCATCGCTTACCCATCACGGCGGTAGGCCGCCTGGCCCTGCTCGAAGAGGTCACCGCCGTGAGTGTCATTGCCGACTATTGCCGGAAAACCTTCGACTTCGAGGCGCCGTATTGACTCAGTGCCGAGGTCTTCGTAGGCGACGATTTCCGCGGCTTTGATCGCTCCTGCGATCAAAGCCGCGGCTCCCCCGACGGTGACGAAGTAGACGCCGCGGTAGCGTCCGATTGCCTCGCGGACCGCCGCCGAGCGGCCGCCCTTACCGATCATCGCCTTGAGGCCCGCCTCCATCAGGCGCGGCGTGAAGATGTCCATTCGACTGCTCGTCGTTGGCCCCGCCGACCCGATGACCCGCCCCGGTCGCGCCGGTGACGGCCCGACGTAGTAGATCGTCTGCCTGTGAAGGTCGAACGGCAACTCTTCGCCGCCGTCGAGCGCTGCCACCATCCGTTTGTGGGCGGCGTCGCGAGCGGTGTAGATAACGCCCGAGATAAGCACCCGCGTTCCCGCCGTCAGCCGCTCGACGGTTACCGTGTCGAACGGCGACATAATTTCCAGTACATCCGACATAACCTTCTCCGTGAAACCCTTTCGCGTCGGTAATTGTAGCAACATCGCCCGTCTCCCGCAATCACCGGACAGGCTTCTCTGCTTGATTGACACTCCCCGACAAGAGCGCTAGACTCAAGTTCCAGCATCCTCGACAACAAGAAGAAAGCGTAATGGGGACTGCTTGGTAGTGAGAGAGTGTTTATGATGGAGCCACAGGGTTCTCTCCATAAGAAGGAAACCATTGAATCAGAGACTCCATATCTTCGGTGCTTTAGATGATGGTACAATTATCCTTGGCTCTCTTCTCTCCAAACGGCTCGGTGTGCCTCATCGGATATCGACGATTACTTCTGGGCCAACTCGGCCATTTCCTTTGCTGAGAAAGGGGCAGTGAACGAACGAACAGAACTACTGGACTCTGATCTTCATCGGTTTCTCGACTGGGTTCTGTTGGGATCGTTGTGTGGATGAGGAAACTTCGCGATTCCACTGTTCACGTTGGCAATCTTCCTCTGGATTTTGCAGAAACTTCGAACGAGCAGGCTGCGGGCGAGAGAAGTTGAAAGATACGGCTCCGATGCTTTCGCGCCTGGAGGTTGGGTTCACGATAATTCTGAAGCCTTCATGCCTTGGGCGTCTGCCCATGATTCTGCCGGATCAGAGATGAGAAGCAGAGTGCTACACGAACAATGGATGGGCAAGCTGCCCTGCAGGCTGCTTCGGCTCGAGAAAACGTACTCAGCCGCGGAACTGGCAATCGTGATCGAACGTGAATTGAACCTCGAATAGTCGCCATCAACCAGAGTGGAGCATGACGGTGACTGATGGGTGGTAGAAAGAACATGGTGTCATGTGCACGACCCAACCTGCAAAGGAGGTAGGGGGGGGGGTACAGTTGGTAGTCTAATGCCGATTGACAGCTTCCGCCTCGCCACCCTAACATATCTGGTGGGATAGCAAGTCGGGGTGTCCCCGCCCCGAAAGACAATCGGAAGGAGACGAGCAATGACTGACAGATTGCAGGATAGGGTGGCCATCGTCACCGGCGCCGCAAACATGCTCTCCTCAATAGCGCGGTTGTGCCACAAACAAGCCCGCCTGGGCAAGGTTGCCCCAG
>CAZLUE010000083.1:0-5844 GCA_964562625.1 uncultured Dehalococcoidales bacterium
TGCGTCGCCCAATTCGTGGTGATGGTCAAGGAGAGGGGTGTCAAAACGGCGCTGGCGATTGGGGCTTTCATCCTGCCATTCGCCTTCGTGGTCGGTTATCTCCTAAATCTGCTGCTGACCACTTTCGAAGTGACGTTGTGATCAGATGCCCGCTCTGCAGTCTCGAGTTCACCGCTGAGGAGTCGGTGTCAACTTGCCGGAAATGCCCGATGAGCTTCGGATGTGAGATGATGAGATGCCCGCGCTGCGGCTATGATGTGCCACCTCGATCGCGGTTATTGGCCGCCATCGAGTCGATGAGGAGAAAGTTGAATGAATCTCGAAGAGTCCGCTGAAGAAGCACTGGAAACTCTGTGGATCGTTACTCAGGAGCTGAACGAGAGTGGCGTTGCCGTCGATGATCTGGGTGGAGAGCCGGTCGACTTTCTCCTCACCGCCGGTTTAGTGAGAGTAGCCGGCAGCGTCGTCACGCTGACTGAAGACGGGTTGCCCGAGGCGAGGGGCGTCGTCCGGCGGCATCGGCTGGCGGAGCGGCTGTTGCATGACGTCCTCGGCTCCAGGGAAGACCTGATGCACGAAGAGGCTTGCCGGTTCGAGCACCTCCTCGACCGCGGTCTCGATGAGAGCATCTGTACTCTCTTGGGACATCCTCGGGTTTGTCCCCATGGCAAGCCTGTCCCGTCTGGTCGCTGCTGTCACGAAGAACATACTGAAACAAGACTACTGGTGTCACCGCTGTCGCATCTGGAGGCGGGCACCCGCGGCAAGGTTGCCTATCTGTACGCCCCTGAGACGGATAAGCTGCAGAAGCTGATGGCAATGGGCATACTGCCAGGGGCGTCGATCACGCTTGTGCGCAGGTTCCCCTCGGTAGTGTTCGATGCCGGCAACACGCAGTTTGCCGTTGATGAGCGTATCGCAGATGCCATTTACGTACGTCTCGTCGATGGCGGTGCCGACTCGGTGGGGACGTCGGGCGTCGCCCTTGGTAAGCGGACGTGGTGGCGGCCGCGCTGGCTGGTTGGTACCGGATAGGCGCAGTCTGTTATGATGTTTCTGCGTTCTGGTACGTAACCGGCGAGTGGTCGGACTGGCATGTAAGGAGACTGGCTGATGGCGGAAAAGAATGGGGTAACTTTAGTCCTCTTCAGCGGAGACATGGATAAAGCGATTGCCGCGTTCAACATCGCGGTTGGCGCTGCTGCCGGTGGCAGGGACACGTCGATGTTCTTCACTTTCTGGGGACTAAAGGCGATTCAGAAAGGGAATCTGACAGGTAGCGGTTTGCTCGGTCGGATGATGGGAGTGCTCAACCGCGGGGGCATCGAACGGATAGGTCCGTCGCGATTCAATTTTGCTGGTCTTGGTCGCTGGATGTTCAAGAAGATGATGAAGGACCACAACATTATGACAATGAGTACCCTTCGGCAGACGGCGATCGATCTTGGCGTCAAGCTGGTGCCATGCCAGATGAGCATGGAAGTCATGGAGATAAACCGTGACAACCTGATCGACGAAGTCCGGGACTCAGTGGGTGTCCCATCCATGTTGGAGATGGCTGACCAGTCGAAAACCACCTTCTTCGTTTGATGGATACACGGGAGCGGAGATTGATGGAAGAGCCGGAAGTAGATCTGACGGAGAACATGGAGGGCCTAGTTTGTCCCTTACCGGTGGTTAGACTGGCCAAGGCGATCAAGCGGGTAGCAGTCGGTGGCGTTGTAGAGGGGCTGGCCACCGATCCCGGCGTGCCCCATGATATACGAGCCTGGTGCCGGAGTACCGGTAACGAACTTGTCAGCATGGACTCGCAGAAAGATTTCATTCGGTTTCTCGTGCAGCGGAAGAAGTAGCTGTCGCTTCGGTGGCGTGACCGTCTCCGCAGCGAACTAGGCGTCCGCCAGTTTCACTTCAGTGACCCCTGAGCCACCCGACGACCGGTCGGCGGTGGCCATTCGTTTCACCAGACTGTGCCTGGAGAGATGGCGGCGTATCGCCCGGCGCAGCGTCCCGTTACCCTTACCATGGATGATCCAGACGCACCATCGTCCCTGGCGGAAGGCAACGTGAATGAACTCGTCCAGTCTGGGGATCGCTTCGTCGACAGTGGTCCCGTGAAGGTCCAGTTCGTCCTCTGGCTGGCTCTGTACAATTCGCAGCATGGCAAAGCTAATTATACCACCACTCTCGGTGACTCGTTTGCGAGGAGCCTATGGGGGGGTGGAGCCGCTATGGCAGGAGTGTGAGGATGTGCGTCACAAATCAACTTTCGTTTTTCTCTTCCTTCCTGGATAGGAAGATGGGTAATTGGGGAGTCTGAAGCCGCCAGACGGCGTCATTATAGCGCAGGTGATTACTCGGTGTGCGCCGCCAGCCACGCTTCGAGGTCCGCCAGTACCTGGTCGCGGCCGGGTTCGTTGAAGATCTCGTGGTGGAAACTGTCATAGAACGTCAGCGTTTTGTCGGTCGATGAGATCAGGTCGTACAATTCCTGGCTGCCTTGAGGGTCTGACAGGACGTCATTCGAGCCGTGCATGATTATCGTCGGCAAGTCAATTCGCTGCGTTCGTTTCAGTAGTTGGTGCATCACCGAGAGGATCTCGCCACCGAGCCGGGCAGAGATCTTGCCGTGGTACACCAGTGGGTCGTTGACGTAGTCGTCGACGACTGCCTTGTCCTGACTGATGCTGTTGGCGTCGATGGCCGAGACGCCCATTGACGGCGTAATTCGAGACAGTACATGGGCGAGCAAGACGACCATCGGGGACAACTCTGTGCCCGGTCGCAGCAGCGGCGCCGAGAGTATCACACCTGAAAGCTCGTCCGCCCACTCGCTGGCGTAGGCGGTGACGATTGTACCGCCCACGCTGTGGCCGAGTAGGAAGACGGGTCGTTCCAGATGCTTGCCGGTGACGAGTTCGATGAAATGCTTGAGATCATTGAGGTAGAAGTAGAAGCGTTTCACATAGCCGGCGCGGCCGTGGGATCGGCCGTGGCCGCGCAGGTCGTGCATGTAGACAGCGTAGCCTTGGGGAAGGAGGCGGTTGACGATGTTGGAGTAACGTCCGCTGTGTTCTGCCAGGCCGTGCACCGCAACGACCACGGCGCGGGGCTTAGTCACCGGCAGCCACGCCTGGTAGTAGAGGTTGAGGTCGTCTTTTCCCTTGAAGTTCCCCTCGAGATGTTTCACGTCGATTCTGGCTGCGACCGTCCCACGGGCTGTGGCCAATCACCGGTGGCATCGGCGTTAGAGCAGCGCCTCGACCACGGCGACCTCCTCTTCAGTTAATTTCCACTCTCCGGCGGCGATGTTGGTGGTGACCTGTTCCACCTTCTTTGCACCGGCGATAACGGTTCTCACCATGGGTTTCGCCAACAGTCAGGCGATTGCTAATTCGCCGGCGCTGTGGCCACGCTCTTTGGCGAAAGTTTCCAGTTTGGCCAGCCTCGTCCAGTTCTCTTTGGTGAAGATACCGGAGAATCGTGGGTTATCGCCGGAGAGCCGGGCGCCTTCTGGCCCGTCATCCCTTTTGCGATACTTGCCGGTGAGGAAACCGCTGGCCAGCGGACTGTAGGGGATGACGCCGAGGCCGTACTGCTGGCAGCAGGGTACCAGTTCACGCTCGATCTGACGATTCAGAATGTTGTACATCGGTTGCACCGATACGAAGGCATTGAGGTTGAGCGACTTAGAGGTCAGAAGTGCCTCGCAGAGTTGCCATGCGGTGAAATTGGAGCACCCGACGTAGCGTACTTTGCCGTCGCGGATCAGATCATCGAGGGTGCGCAGCGTCTCCTCGATCGGCGTTGTCGAGTCGGTGGTATGCATCTGATAGAGGTCGACGTAGTCTGTCTGGAGTCGTCTCAGACTGGCTTCCAGCGCCTGGATGACGTAGTGTCGCGAGCCGCCCCGGTCGTTCGGGTCCTGACCCATCGGGTGGGCGAACTTGGTGGCGATGACGAGACCGGCCCGCTTCTCTTTGATGGCTTTGCCGATGTATTCCTCGGAGTGTCCTCGGTCGTAGACGTCGGCGGTATCGATGAAGTTGATGCCGAGTTCGATTGCCCGGTGGATAACCGGGATTGATGCCGCTTCGTCGGCCCACCAGCCGAAGTTGTTGCCGCCGAGGCCGACCGCCGATACCTTTAGTCCGGAATTATCCAGATTGCGGTATTCCATCGTATTGTCCTGACTTTTCGCCGCTTTGTTTTCAGTATTGGACGACGGCGTTGCCTAAGTATTGGCATACTACTATTCGGCGGCGTGAGTGTCAATGTTCCCGAGACTTGTCACTGGGATGGTATCGGGAGTACAATAATTAGCGATCGTGGACTGGTCGCCCGCCAGCCCAATTGGCCGGCGGCCGAGTAGGGAGGAAATGATGGCAGGCAAGACGCCTCAAGACTCCGTGGCGCTGGAAGTCTACTTCGATTATCTCTGACCGTTCGTTCACAATGCAGCGGTCTGGCTGCAGAAGGTCAAGGAAGAGTCAGGTGACGGACTCGCCATCAAATGGCGTTATTTCAGTCTGGAGCAGATGAACAGTAAGGAAGGTGAGAACTGGAAAATCTGGGAACAGCCGGCTGACTATCCAAGCCGAGGGATCAACGCTTTCATTGCCGCCGAGGCGGCCCGTTCCCAGGGCGATGACGCCTTTGAGCCGTTTCACTTCGCTCTCTTGAAGGCGAGACATGAGGTGAAACGTGACATCGTTGACAAGGACGTCCTCGTCGAGGTTGCCGGAGAGGTCGGTCTCGACGTTGCCTGTTTTCGTGCCGACCTCGAAGACCGCCGTTTGCTCAAGAAACTTGCCGAGGATCATACTTTCGCCACCACCAGTTTCAATGTCTTCGGCACACCGACGCTGGTCTTCGAAAGGCAGAACGCCGTCTTTCTCAAGTCGACGCCGCCTCCACCGGCGGAAGCGATGGCGATGTTTGAGGAAGTCCGGCAGATGGCCTTGACGCGGTGGAACATTCAGGAGATCAAGCGGCCCTAACTTCGGTAGGACTGCTGTTTCAAGCGATCAGGATGTCCCGGATTCGAGCCGCGTACGCCTCATCGATGTCGTCGTCGCTGACCAGCTTAATTTCGTCGGCGCAAGCGACGCCGATGCCCAGTTCGGCGGCGTGGGCTATCTGAGCCTGTTCGAAGACGCGACCCCGGCCGACTTCTGGAGTCGTCCCAAGGTCACGGAGGATGGCGACGCCAGCGGCGTCGATGACCACCCGGTCACTGCTCTCGCCGAGATGAGACCGTCCTCTGCTCAAGATCCCCGATCTGGACCGTCATCGATGAATGCCTCGACGCCGTTGAGGACGATCAGGTCGGTGGAGTAGGCGGTGGTTATCTCGGTGATCATCTCCCGGTGGAAGTCTGAGGTATGCAGTTCGAGGATGTACTGATTCTTGACGGGTACCATGCTGATCCTTTACTTGAGCGATATCGTGAAGTGTCCGTTGTAGGAGTGGTTCTTGAGGCAGCAAGTCAGGACGATTGACTGTCGTCGGCGTAGACGTGGGGGGAACGACAACCGTCCGTCCAGTGACTACCCTCGGGCCGCACATCAATCAAGCCATCACCGTCCATCTGCTGAAGGTTGGGGATATCGAATCCCAACTCCTCGACCAGTTCAGTGATACCTCTTTTCCCTAGGACCGCCCGTGTCGGATCGTCCGATGCGCTACGTTCGGCCAGAGTGATGCAGGCGGCGCCCACCTCTTTGAAGTTGTCGACCAAGGCGCGCAGTGAATTGATGTGGGTCGATCCGGGGGTGACATCGGCCGAATTGAGGTCGGTTTGAGGATGGCTGCCTTGCCTTGTACCGGGTTGGCACTGAGTAG
>CAZLUE010000084.1:0-5734 GCA_964562625.1 uncultured Dehalococcoidales bacterium
AGAAGCCGGTGGCCTACTATTCGGGATCGGCGTCGGTGGTGGGCACAGTGGTGCTGGTTGATTTCGATGAAGAGACAGGGACGCAGGTGACGAGCGTCTCGTGTCGTGATGAAGAATGATGTGGGAAGGTGCTGCGGGACATGAAGACTAACTTCGCCAAGCTGGAGAGGGCTTTCAATCCCGAGTGTGTCGTTGTCGTCGGCGACAAAGGTGAATCGAACTACATGTGGCTGCGCGGCCAGAGCGAGTTCAAGGGGAAGCTCTACTCCGTTCAGGTTGACCCCAAGGAGATCGAGGGCATCGAGGCGCTTGGAATCAAGAACTTCAGCGGTCTGATGGAGATTCCGGGGGCGGTCGATCTCGTAATCGTGGCGGTGCCGCGCCCGGTGGCGCCACGCATCCTCGAGGACTGCATCCGCAAGGACGTAGCGGCTGCCCATTTCTTTACCTCCGGTTTCGCCGAGACCGACACGGAAGACGGCATTCGACTCCAGGCGGCGCTCACGGCGCGCGCCGAGGAAACCAATTTTCACCTGATCGGACCGAACTGCATGGGTATCTACAGTCCGGCGTTTGGAATTCGCCAGACACCCACGCAGCATACTGGATTCGAAGGGACGGTCGGTTTCATCGCCCAGAGCGGGACGCACGCGATCACCTTCTCCGAGGAGGCCTATCAGCAGGAGGTCGCCGTTAACAAGTCGGTCAGCTTTGGCAATGGGGTCGTCCTCGATTCGGCCGACTACTTGGAGTACTTCGGACGCGACGATGGCATCGACGCTATCGGAATGTACCTCGAAGGGGTGCGGGACGGGCGACGCTTCCTGAGGGTACTGAAAGAAGTTGCGGTGCGCAAGCCGGTGGTTGTCTGGAAGGGCGGCCGCACCGTGGAGGGCGGCCGGGCGATTGCCTCGCACACCGGGTCGATGGCGGTGCCGATGGCGATCTGGGATGCGGCGATTGCCCAGTGCGGCGCGCTAAAGGCGCGGAGTCTTGAGGAACTGGTCGATGCCCTTAAGGCGATCGGTAACCTGGCGCCGGTATATGGTGACCGTGTCGGTATTGCCGGTGGCTCCGGCGGGCAGTCGGTGGCGATTGCCGATGTTTTTGCCGAGGCCGGGCTCAAGGTGCCGACGCTTACTCAAGAGTCATACGATGAGTTGGACTCGTTCTTCACGCTTATCGGCGGCGGCTACCGCAATCCGATCGATACCGGCAACGTTAACCGGCGGGAAATGAAGCGGATCATGGAGATCTTGGAAGTGGACGACAACGTCGATAATCTGGTGCTGCTGACTTCGGGAGTTGCCCGGGCCTCTGGTCAGATGGCAGGTGACATCGAGATGCTGATTAACATCCGGCAACGGTCGTCGAAGCCGGTGGCGGTTGTCCTCGCCTCTCAGTCGCCGGAAGCGATGCAGGGCAGTCGTGAGGTTGTCGAGAAGTTGCTGAACGGCGGAATACCGGTCTTTGCTTCGCTGGACCGTGGTGCCCGCGCCCTGAAGAATGCCAGTAACTACTATCGGTGGCGGGAGACAGTCGGAAAGTAAGGCTGGATCGGACGGAGGCGTCGACCGACTAGTTGGTCTTTCCGGGAATCCCCATGGTACCGCCGCCGAGAGGCTCGCCTTCGAGCTGCTCGATCCGGGCTTCCGCCTTACCGTCCTTGATTGTCAGGAAACCGACGGTGCCGAGCACCGGCTGGTAGCGGGGAAAAGTTGGACTGCCGGGATTAATACGCAGATTGCCGTTCTGGTTTTCCATGGCGGAACGGTGAGAATGGCCGTAGACGATAACATCCGGTAGTGGCTTTTGTGAGTTCTCCGGCCACATCCCATAGTGACTTATCCAGATAGTGACCCCATCGAAGGTGAGGTGGTGCTCCGGCTTGACGCGGCGGTCGTTGACCGCCTCGAAGGGGTCGTCGTCACCTTCGGATACCAGCACGGGCGCTACTGTCTCCAGGCTGTCGAGAACCGGTAGGGTGTAGATGTCGCCGGCGTGTAAGATGAGGTCAACCCCACTGAACGCTTTGAGCACTTCTGGGGGGAGCGCTTCGGTGGTCAGGGAACTTAGCCCGGCGCGGGTGCCGGGGATGCGAATGTGCGTGTCCGATATCAGTCCGATCAGCATTGTTCTATCCACACTCTACTTGAGCGTTCGAGTTCTTGTCAAACGCGGCCACGAGTGTGGGCAGGATAAGTTCCACCCCCGGGCCATTCGAGACGTCGCGCCCCCGGAAATCACGCGGAAGCTTCAAGGTATAGCTGGCGGTGACGGGACGGTTCTCCGGATTTCTGAAAGACGGGCCAGGGATGGTAGAATGGAACTTGTATGCGAACGAAGCTGATCTTCTCGGTCTCTGCCCTGCTCGTAATCGCAGTGTTGGCTGGTGCTTGCCGGCCCAATCCCGACGAAGAGACCGAGGGCATCGTCCTCGAAGGAGGCGGCAGCCTCTCGCTTTACGGCATCGACCCGCTGACACTCGACCCGGCGGTCTCCTCCGAGATGACCTCGCATGGGTATGTCGTCAAGATCTTCAGTGGTCTGGTGCGTCTTGACAAGAACCTTGAACCGGCGCCGGACATCGCCGAAAGGTGGCAGATAAGCGATGACGGCAGGACGTACACTTTCGAGCTTCGCGATGACGTTGTCTTTCACGACGGTACCGAGGTCACTGCTGCAGACGTCGCCTACTCGTGGGAACGTGCCGCCGATCCAGAGACCGGTTCGTTGACGGCGGCCACTTACCTGGGAGACATCATCGGTGTCGACGACGTTATTGCGGGACGCAGCCAACAGATCAGCGGCGTCAGATTGGTCGACGACTACACGCTCGAAGTGACGATCGATTCGCCGCGTCCCTACTTCCTTTTCAAGTTGGCCTATCCGACGGCGTTCGTCGTTGACCGCGCCAACGTGGTTACCGGCGGCGAGTGGTGGCGGAAACCCAACGGTACGGGGCCGTTTAAAGTGGGCCGGTGGGACGACAACGAGCTGTTTGTCTTGGAGAGAAACGAGCGACACCACGGCGCCGTCGCCAAGCTCGAATCGGTCGTCTTCCATCTCTGGGCCGGGATTCCGATGAATCTCTACGAGACCGGCCAAATCGATGTCACCGCCGTCTCCCTCTCCTACATCGACCGGGTAACCGACGAGACCGGGCCATTCCATAGCCAACTGATGATCGTGCCCGAGTTGAGTTTCAGCTACATTGGTTTCAATGTGACCAGGCCGCCCTTCGACGATGTGCATGTCCGCCGCGCCTTTTCCCAGGCGGTCGACAAGGAAAAACTGGCGGCGCTGGTCTTCCGCGGCATGGTGGAGATCGCCGAAGGGATCCTGCCGCCGGGCATCCCCGGCTTCAACGAGAATCTGGAAGGCCTGGGATTCGACGTTACTGCCGCCAGGACGGCGCTTAGCCAGTCACGTTACGGGAGCGCTTCGGCGCTGCCCTCGATAACGATCACAACCTCCGGTTGGGGCGGAGCAATCAGGAGCGACCTCGAGGCGATCATCGAGGAGTGGCGGCGTAACCTCGGCGTCGTGGTTAAGGTACGGCAACTGGAGCCAGAGAGATTCCTCTATCACCTCAAGGAAGAGGTCGATGAGATGTACTCGATCGGCTGGGTAGCCGACTACCCTCACCCGCAGGACTTCCTCGATATACTGTTCCACAGTGGCACGGACAGTAACTTCGGCGGCTACAGCAATCCGGCGGTGGATACGCTGCTTGAGGAGGCTGGGACGGATACAGACTATCAACGGAGCCTGGCGACCTACCAGGAGATAGAGCGGATGCTGGTCGAGGACGTAGCCAGTCTGCCCCTTTGGTTCGGACAAAACTACCTGCTGGTGAGACCATACGTTGCCGGATACCGGCTCGATGCGCAGGGTTTTGCGCAACTGGCCGAGGTATCGGTAGTCGATCCGTAACGACGGCCGGGTATGTTCTGCCGAGGAGTATCTCGAGGAGGCGGTGGGAGGGTCCATCATCCCGGTGTGGCGGCCCCCGTCCGCGAACGTCCTCGCAAGTGGGAGCGACCGGGCACCCTTATGGCAGATAGAGGTCGTTTTGCGCATTCCAGCCTCGAAATATGGCGGAGGGGGTGGGATTCGAACCCACGGTCGGCTTGCACCGACAACGGTTTTCAAGACCGTCACCATAGGCCACTCGGACACCCCTCCCAGTCTCAAATTGTACCTAACAACGGCCCGCGAGACAAGTTTCGCTAACAAACCGCTAACCGATTGTCTCTGCCGGGGCCTCTGGTCGGTGGGCGGTGAACGCCTCATCCGACGGCTGGAGGCCCTCCGCCTTCGACACCGTCTTGCCGTCCCCGAAGAGGACGAGCCCGGCACGACAATGGAAACTGAGGTCGGGCGGATTGTGTGCAGCGAGGGGCTCCTACGACAGGCTGCCGCATAGAGACGATTCCGATGTGGCCACACTTCTCACAGAAGTTAGAGGAGTCATCATTCTCCGCGCCATCACGCCCGTCCTGCCCGCCACACCCGGTACCTTGCCAATACGGACTCTGGTACCTACATCACTCCTGCCTGCCACATTGTACCCCTTGCAGAGACGTACCCCATCATAGCACGCAAGAAAGGTCCGACCCACACTAGAGTCAACGGGTCGAGGCAATAAGGGAACGATTGTCGGATATCGAATCCAGGAACCGTTCCTTCGTTGCTTCAGGACTCCACACCTGACCAGCAGACATGTGGTCAGGCGCACGGGGGGCTGAATCCGTCAGGCGAGCGGCCGATGACTGATCACTTCTCCCCTCTTCAGCTCGGCAATCTCCGCCTCTGACAGGCCCAGAAGCTCACCAAGGACGTAGCCGTTGTGCTCGCCGAGGAGTGGCGCCCTCTCTATCGGCTGAGGTGCGAGTGACATCTTCCACGGGGAACGGGCGTAGCGGCGAACCCCGGTTTCAGGATGATCGATCTCAACGTAGCATTCTCGCTCGCCGATGTGCGGGTCGCCCATCACCTCGCCCTGATCGAGAACGGCGCCGGCGGCAACGCCCGCCTCCTGCAGCAAGTGCATTAACTCGATGTGGTCGTGCCGGCGTGTCCACTCCCCAATCTGACGGTCCAGTTCATCCTGGCGGCGATGCCTGCCCGCCTGATCGACGAACCGTTCATCCCCCGCCCAGGCGGGGTCGCCCATCGCCGCCCGCAGGGCCAGCCATTCCTCATCGGAGGCAACGGCGATTGCTATCCACCTGTTCTCACCGCGACAGGGATAACAGTTGTGCGGCGCCATCGTATGGTGACGATTTCCGACGCGGGCAGGCCGGCTCGATTTCATCTGGTATGCCAGCACCTTGTCGCCCATGGCGGTGGCGACCGATTCACACTGCCCCGAATCGATGAACTGCCCGCGACCTGTCCGCCGCCGCTGCCAGAGCGCCGCCAGGACGGCGCCGCAGGCGTGTATCCCCGCCCAGGGGTCAACGATGCAGGACTCGGGACGCATCGGCTCATCATCGTGGTAGCCGTGGTAGAAGGGCAGACCGCCGTGGACGCCGGTTGGGCAACCGCCGGCAATGTAGTCACGGTACGGCCCAATCGTCCCGAAGCCCGGCTGGCGGACCATGATGATTCGCGGATTGGTCTCCTTTAGAACCGGATAGTCGAGGCCGAAGTTAGGCATCACGCGGGCGCTGTAGTTGTCTTGGACGACATCGCTGATCTTATCCAACTCCAGGACGAGTTCCTTCCC
>CAZLUE010000085.1:0-1751 GCA_964562625.1 uncultured Dehalococcoidales bacterium
CAAGGTCGTCCTGCCTTCGGGTAGAATCCTCGTCATCGATTCTTAGATCGACTACTCAACGACTTCACCGATAAAGTGCGACGCGTTGGATCGGCGTTGACTACATTACCGCCGCCCACGACCACTACGACCAGATCACAGACGTCGGCGCACCGGTCGATCGGTTCGGGTCAAAGATCATCTGTAGCCGCGGCGTCACCGAACCGCTCACCAGTCTCTTCGGACTCAATCCTGCCGGCATCATCGAGGTCACCGCCGCGTCTTGCGTGATGCTATGGTTCGGATCGGTGAGGTCGGCATCGTCGAAGGCGAACAACTGACCTTTGTTTTGGCGATACCGGGCAACCTACGGGTCATCGTCTCCGGTTCCGGATCATACGACTTCCTGCGTGATGAAATCGCTTTCGCCGGCGCCAATATCCATCTCGAACAACTGGGCAGTGTCGACCCGGTGCTGGCTGTCGAGTCCGCTGCCTGTCCGGCCGGGGGACTCGACAGCCCCATTCACCACGACGTTACTGGTGTCGCGAACAGTAAGGCCATGGAAGCCCAGCCGTCGGCGCTGTTATCCGATATGGTCCCTGGTCGCTGTTATGAAATCAGCGTTACCACGATGCCGCTCTAGCCGGATGGCCATCACGGTATCTCCGAGCCGTAGTCCATCCCAATCCGGCCGCTCTCCTCGAGCCGCTGTTACCATTCGTCGAAGACATTAAGGATGTCCATGTAGACATACTCGTTATCCTCGCCGAGACGTACCAAGTCGCGTCTGATTTCCTTCGGCGTCCGCGACAGACTGTAGCCTAATCTAGGATCCATGTAGGTGCCGCGCTCGGCGTGAGTAATCTCCGGGAAGAAGCCACTCTCGGCAATGTGCCGGTTGGGTGGGGGGTGTTGTAGGCGTCGTCCTCGAAGACCACCGATCCGGCGGGGATGTCCGCCAACTGCAAACGGTACATCCAATCGTAGTGGTCTTGGTCTGCCTTCCCCTCTTCACCCACTTCGCCAAAAGCGTCCTGATTTCGTTCTCGGCTGAGACCGTCGCCAAAGCGTCCCTCTCGGGTTTCCACGCCGGGTCGCCCATGATGTGGCACTGGCTACGCCACCTCTCGTCGGAGATGACGGTGACGTCGACGACCCGTGTCCCTTCGAGCGGCAGTCTGGCGATGTCTATCATCTCCTCGCGTCGCCATTCAGGCGATCACACCCAAATCCTTGAAGCGGGCGATGTCTTCCCAGTTGTAGCCGTACTCGAGCAATACTTCCTCGGTATGCTGGGCGAACTCCGGCGCCGGCATTCGCACCGTCGCCGGAGTCTTGCTGAGCTTGGCCGGATTGGCGATACCCTTGATCCGGCCATGCTCGGGATGATTATAAGCGACGATGAAGTCGTTGGCCTTCGCTTGAGGGTCATTGACCGCCTCGGCTAGGCTCTGGTAGGGCGCGAACGGAATCCCCTGGAGACGCTCCTTCCACTCGGACAGCGTTCGTGACCCGAACGCCGCGTCGAGTATTTCGTAGAGGACCATCCGGTTGTCCGCCCTGGCGTCGAACGAATTGAAGCGGGCGTCGTCGATCAGGTCATCGCGTTCGATCGCCCGGCAAAGTGGTTCCCAATATCGGTCCGGTTGCAATGCGACGATCAGGATGAACCGTGAGTCCTTAGTGATGTAGCCACCGGACAGTGGGTTGTTGACCTTGCTCCGGTAGTGCCGGCTCAACGGCATTGCCGCTTCTCGCGCCGACGCCGT
>CAZLUE010000085.1:1761-5334 GCA_964562625.1 uncultured Dehalococcoidales bacterium
CGTCAATTCCACCGGCGGCTCCTCGCGCCAGTCAGTGTAGTCGAGGTTAGTGGCCAGCGCCCCCGATGTGTCAAACGACATCTGATAAAGGCCGGTGTGGAAGAGGGCGATATCCACCTCCTGCCCAATCCCGGTGCGTTCCCGAACGTACAGCGCCGTCATCACCCCGAAGGCGAATGCCAGTGCCGCCACTGTGTCCCCAAACGCCGGCCGAAAGCCAGGGCCCGACATCCCCGGTGGCGTCAGCATGTAGGGAATGCCGGAGCGCGCCCAGAGCGCGGTAGCGTCGTAGGCCGGCAAATCCTTTTCCGGACCCTTCTTGCCAAACCCGGTGAGACTGCCGTAGACCAGGCACGGGCGAAGATCGGCCAGCGTCTCGTACTCGAGCCCGTAGCGCTTCAGTTCGAACGGCCGGAGGTTAGTGACAAAGACGTCAGCCGCCTCCAGCAGACGATAGATGACTTCACGCCCGCCGTCGCTCGCCAGGTTTACGGTGACGCTTCGCTTGTTGCGGTTGCAGTTTTCCCAGTTATAGTCGAAGGCCGACGGTGCCGCCATGTGGTTGGTCGCCTGTTGCGGTTGGAAATTACGCCACGAGTCTCCTTGTATCGGGTGCTCGATATGAAGTACGTCGGCCCCGAAATCGGCTAGGTGCCGGGCACAGAGCGGCACTGCGGCTACCTGGGAGACGTCGAGTACTTTGATACCTTCGAGTGCCAAGGCCATGATCTTTTCCCTCCCTACCGGGTTCTCGACGGGAAATCGCTACCTGCCATCGATCCGGCGCCAGGCGGTGGCGTTCACGGGCAGGTTGATTACGTCGCCAACTCTACGCAATCGTGAGGAGTCTTGTCAAGCGTGAAGCCGCTTGCCTAGGTGCCGACGGACCGCACCGGTGGGGCAGCCCCCGAAATCGACGGAAGGTGTCGTCTGTGATCGCTTGGCACCGGATGTTAATCTGCTGCATAATAGCATCGCATCGAGAAGCCGGTCATCAGTGCTGGAACAGAAGAGACAAAGCATGAAACTGAAGAACAGGGTAATCATCGTACGTCGCTTAGTCGAAAAAGGCGCCGACGGAGCCGCTGCCAAGGTCGTCGGGATGGGTGAGCGCTCCTAGGCGATCATCGCCGACGTTATCGACAGCGCCGCCGCTGCCATCACCGTCAAGGAGGTCACCGCTCGCCCTGGCAGGATCGACATCCTCGCCAACAACGTCGGTAGCATGCGCGACGCGTCGGCTCGTACCAGATCAATCTGAAACCGGCGACCGTCATGCGCCGTTACGTCGTCCCGCGGATTATCGGGCAGAGGTCCGGCAAAATGGTCAACATCTCGTCGATTACCGAGCGCCCCCCCCGGTGCCAACAATACGCACTACGCCATCTCTAAGACGACCGTCATCTCCCTCACCTGGTCCCTGTCACGGGAACTGGCGCCGGAAGACATGGGCCGGGCGGTCGTCCTTTCCGCTTCCGATAACGCTCGCAATCTCACCGGCCAAACTCTGCACGTCAACGGCGGTTTCGTCGTCCGCTGGTGCGGGTTGTCTTCCCCACCGGCAAGATCCCGGGGCCAGACTTCTCGCCGGGTTCCTAACCGACGGCCTGCTCGGCGAGGATGATTGCTCCCAGCACGCCGGAGCGGTTGCCCAGCGCCGGCGGCACGATGTAGACGTCGATCTCTCGCGTGGTTTCCGGAGTGTCGATAAAGCCGGCAAGCAGTTGCCTCACCTCGCGCCGTACCATCGCCAGCAGCCCGGCCTGTTCCATCACGCCGCCACCAACGATGACCCGTTGTGGTGACAGCGTGAAGATGAAATTGGCGATACCGGACGCTAGATACCCGGCTTCTAGCGGCCACGCCGGATGGTCGGCCGGCAACGTCCCTGCCGGTTGCCCCCAGCGTTTCTCCAGCGCCGGCCCAGCAGCCAAACCTTCGAAGCAATCACCATGGTAGGCACAGATTCCAAGGAATGGGTCGTCCACCAGGTTGTGTGGAATTCGGATATGGCCCATCTCTGGATGGAGGAGGCCGTGCATCGGCCGGCCGCCGATGACGTTTCCCCCACCAATTCCCGTGCCGACCGTCAGGTAGATGAACGAGTCCAATCCGCGGCCGGCTCCCCATCGGTATTCGCCGAGCGCGGCGGCGTTGACGTCGGTGTCGAAGCCAACTGGCACTCCCAGCGCGGTTTTCACAGTCCCAGCAAGATCGAAGTTCCGCCAGCCGGGTTTGGGCGTCGTTGTGATGAAACCGTATCTTGCCGATGCCGGGTCAGGGCCGAGCGGTCCGAACGAGCCGATACCGATCGCCGCCACAGGCTCCGGCAGTTCCTGGAAAAAAGTGATCGCTCTTCCGACCGTCTCTTCCGGCGTCGTTGTGTCGATTCGTGCCTCTGCACTCAGGTTATCGGGACCATCGCCGGCGGCACATACGAACTTGGTACCGCCCGCCTCGATTCCGCCATAAGTCTTACCCATTACTGTCGTTGCTCCTGTTGGTTGTCGCCACCTACTCTAGGCAGTGAGTCGGCGCTTGTCAAACATCGCCACCGCCGTATCGCTGACATCGATCGATTCCCCTAACCTTCTACGGACTCGAGGAAATCCAGTTCTGCCCTCGTACTCTCGTTGGCTACGGTGACAGCCGTTCTTCAGCACCAAGGCGAATGGCATCGGTTTCGGACTGTCGATCGCACGAATGGTCGTCGACCGACCCCGAAACACACTGCCGGTCGCTTCGGGGTCGGACCGGGAAACCGTGTCCGCGACGCGGCTGCCTTTTGCGGCGCCGCAAAAGGCAGCCTGATTACTGACAATAACCAGGCGGATACTGGTCGTCGATGACAACCGGGAATTCCGGCAAAACGTCACCGATATCCTGGCGTTGAATGACTTCGAGGTTTCTGCCGCTGAGAACGATCCCGCCGCCTTGGAACTGACCGAATGAGAACCAATTCGATCCCGTCTTGTTCGACGTTGGGATGCCGGCGCTAGACGGCCTTGAGATCTTCCACCAGCTTCGTGATATCGTCCCCGAGACGCCGGTGATCATGGCACAACCGCTTTCGCTGTCGATGAGATCATCCGCGACGCCTTTCGCAAGGGCACCGAAGGCGCCTGTTAGCAAGCCACTCGATTTCGACTGGCCCCTCGAATTGATCGAGCAGGCAACTGGCACCAGTTTGATGGTGCTCGTCGTCGACGATGATGAACAACTTTGCGCCAATCTCGCGGACTTTACCACTGATCTAGGTTAAAGAGTCAATGTCGCCAACGACGACGACAAGGCGGCGGAGTCGGCCCGTGAGGAAAGTCTTGACATCATGCTTATCGACCTAAAGTTACCACCGCTAAACAGACTGGAGACCTATCTGACGATTCGGGAGTTCCGCCCGGGCATGGTGACCATTATCATTTCCGGCCATATCGCCGACATGGGCTGGTTGCCCCAACAGGTGACCGAACACAATGTCTACGCTTGTCTTGAGAAACTAATCGACCTCGACCAGTTGATCGCCATTCTTCAGCGTATCGAACGTCAAGAACACGACGGTGCCATCCGAAAAAC
>CAZLUE010000086.1:0-5324 GCA_964562625.1 uncultured Dehalococcoidales bacterium
GGCCGACGGCGATGTGCCCGTCGAGCCTAGAGAGCTTATCCTCGTTGAAGGCCTGAGAGACCAGTCCCATTTCGGCGGATATCTGAAGGTGGTGGCCGTCGGAAACAGCGATCCCGGCGCTTTCTTGGCCACGGTGCTGGAGGGAGAAGAGTGCGAAGAAGGTAAGGCGAGCTACATCCACATTGGGACAGTAGGCTCCAAAGATCCCGCAGCACTCGCGCAAGGGCATACTTCCCCGTTTCCCCCATCCGAACGCATTATAGCCTGTACGACAAAGATGGGTCAACGCGGTATCGGTAAGGCCGGTATCAAGCGCGAGGGCAGTTTCGCACGGACGACGCGGGCGAGTTCAGCCGCGTTTGAAGTAATGGCGTCGTCGATGCTAAAATGAAGTCAATTGAACGGTCCTTGGCATGGTGAGATGACTGAGTGGCAGGCAACCGCGACAACAATCCATTGTGACGCCGTCAGCGAGGACGTTACAATAATTGTATATCCTGACTGGTCGACGAAGTGCACCGGACTAACGAAATACACGACTTCACGCGATGCGAGACTCGACCTAGTGAGACGCAGTCTGACACTACGGAAGTCGCTTGACTGCCAGGAAGCGGATTGCGGCCGCATCCCCGAGTACATCGAGAAGCTCAAGAGTGAAGAAGCGCGCCGAGGACGCTCCAGCAGTTGAGGAACGGCAGTCCGCTTTCGGTAACTAGCGTCGCTGGTCGCCGGAGAGCACAATCTGACCATGGTCATTAACGCCGCCGTCATCGCCGGTATTCCACCAACCGTCTTCGGTCAGAACTGTGCCATCCCCGGTCTCACCCTGATAACCGTCGAAGAGACCATCACCACGAACGAGCAAGCGACCATCAACGTCTACCCGGACCTCGACGCCGGTCACAGGACGGCCGACGGCGGCGGGGTCGATCTCCCCGGCGCCCTGAATGGCAATCAGCCCGGCTTCGGGTGAAAAGTAGCTGCGACGCAGGTCGATACCAATTGCGTGCAGGCTACGGAAGGTGTTCCCGTCAATGGGTCCGGAATCACTGGCGGCGAAGCGCATCCGCCGCAACCCGTAGCGGGCAAGAATCCGGCGAAAAACAAGCATGTCGGCGATCTTTCCGGCGAGACGGACCGCCGGATTCGCCTTCCTGCCGGCCAATCGGGCAGCGCCGAGCGCCCGGCCCACCGGAAGGAAGAGATCCAACAAACTTAACTGCGGCGAGGATGTATCGGGGCCACCCTCGCTCGTTTCGCTAGCGAGTTTCGCCCACTGCTGTGAGTCACGCATGACAAAGGTCGGTCGCGTGCCACCGGCGATGCCTGGGTCAACCGTGGGCTGCCGAGGGAAGTCCAGTCGGATGGCCCTAAGCAGATGCGGTGTGAAAGAGAACAGATTATCCGTCACCGATCCGGCGGCGTGGCCGGCCGCCAGCACGTCCGAGTCCACTAGGGGACAACGATCGACCAACCCGTTACCCGATGCGATCATCGCGCGATGGGAAAGGCGGACGCCTCGTTCAAACCCAGAATCACTCCGCGAATAGACGACGACCGCAAGATCGCTTACCTTCCCCCGGTTGACAGTGTCCTCGAAAAGGTCAGGATTCTCTTCATTCTGTTCCTTGCCCGTCCGCATTACGTCGGCGATGGCGACGACGCCGGGACCAGCGTCCGTTTCGAGACCGCCACGATCCCAATAGACGATTTTCTCGAGAGCAGGCAGGTCCGATTTCAGCGCGAGCAGTTGCTCGACTTCATCTTCGCCACCGACAATGGCGATAGCAGCACCGACATCAACGATGACGTGTCGGGTCTCCTCCACAGTCGACTCGGGCGGAATGATGGCGACCGCGCCACCGGCGGCCAAGACGGCCAGTTCAGCCCACATCCTTTCCGGCTCGTTCTTTCCGATGTAAGCAACGATATCACCCCGCTGAAGTCCGAGCAATATCAGGCCGGAACAGAGTTGACGCACATTCTCATGGTAGTCCCCCCAGCTGAATCCCTGCCTCCGACCGCAACGACGCACGACCAACGCCGTCAGGCTGGCGAGCATGTCGCAGTGTCGATGGAAGAAACGAGGGATTGTCTTTTCGTTCTGTTGGTCCGTCATCACTGCCGCGGTCCGCCAACTTCTATGCAGTAGATCCGGAGCGCCCCACAAACAAGGCATTCGCGCTGGTCGCGACGCCGCAGTTTAGCATGAGTCCTGACGAGCGGTCAACTAACTGCAGTCTCAGTATTTGACGGCTGGTAATGCTGGGCCTAACATGGCGCCAAGCGGTCACGAGCGCGACATGAAGAACATGAAGAGTGACAAGCGAGCCCCAGATTTCGTGTCACCGGACGTCAACGGAGAGGACGTTTCGCTCGAGGATCTGTTGCGGGCAGGCCAGCGAGTGTTGATCGTCTTTCTGCACCGCCTCGGCTGACTGGCCTGTGGCGAGCAAGGACGAACGAACCTACGGCGTCGCGAAGGTACAGTAGCCACGACGGCACGTGCACCGGGATTCCACCCACCGGGCCGTCCGTTTGACGACGGCACCGCCGCAGGTGGTATAATATTAGCAAGTCGGCAAACAAGGAAGGAGTGGCCTATGTGCTGGATGTGCGACAAGTATGGAGTTAATGACTACTGGTACTTCAATCCGGAGCTTTATGCGCGGCATATGTACAAGCTGAAGGACAATAGCCAGGAACAGGCAGGCTACGGCGAACTGGGACTTGGCGCGAAGCATGTAATAACGCAGGGTGAACTCCTACGAATTAGAAACGACGAGCCAGAGAGATACGCCGAAGCCCTCAAGATGTTCAACGACGACCTGCCCAATCATACCGTACCACAGTGCGTCACTCTGCAGGAAGCCTGCCGGATTGCCGACATCGGCGCGCCGATGGCGGCAATGATGTGCATCTGCCGGCACGTCGACCGAGCATTCGACGAGCGAAACTCGACGGAGTTCACTTGCCTCGGCACCGGGCCGGGAATGTTCAAGTGGGAGCGGTGGCCGGAGAGGTACAAAGGCGGAGTCCATTTCATGCCCCCCGACGAGGTCAAGGAATGGCTGAAGAAGTGGAACAAGCGCGGCTTCATGCACACCATCATGACAGCGGTGGGCACACCCTACATCGAGGGCATTTGCAATTGTGAGTACCCTGCCTGCGGAGCGATAAGAAACCGCCTCGACCTAGGAACCGAGACACTTCTCAAAGGCCACTTGATCGCTCGCGTCGACTACGACGGCTGCAATGGCTGCGGCATCTGCGTCCAGCGCTGCCAGTTCGGCGCGGCCAAGTACGAGGCAAGAATCGACAAGGCCAACATCGACCCGATGCGCTGCTACGGCTGCGGGCTGTGCGAAACGGGCTGTCCGCGAGATGCGATCACGATGATCGACAAGGCGGGAATGCCCGGCATGAAGGAGATCTGGTAATGGCAATCCCGGTTACGCACAAAGCTCCCCAGATAGAAATAGACCACAAGAAATGCACCGTTCCATTCTTGTGCAAAAAGTGCCTGCTTATCTGCTCCCAGGTGGTCTTCACGGTTGGAGCCGTCAAAGTCGAGCGCCTCAAGGAAACCGACCCGCGAGAGGACGGCGCCTACCAGGTCGGGACCGGTCCGCGATTCAAGTGCACCGGCTGTAACGAGTGCATCGACGTTTGCCCGGTGGACGCGATAACGATCACCTGGCCGTAGCCAGCCAGCATACGGCCGGCGGGTAATCAGCGACACTGTGACGGCTGTTCCAGTGACTGGATAGCCGTCACTTTTGTGTCAGGTGTAGCCCTGGAGGTAGAAATGCCATCGGTCGATGTCGTCAGTACGGTGGACATGCAAACGATCGACAATGCAACCAATAACGTTCAGCGTGAGATTACAACACGGTTCGATTTCAAGAATATCCATTCTGAGATCGCACTCGACCGGAAGGTGAGAAAGATACACATCATCAGCGGCGACGACTGGAAGGTAAAGACGGTCGTCGAGATGCTGGTGGGGCAATGTACCCGACTGAAGGTGGACCCCAAGTGCCTCGACGTGGGAGAAATCGAGGCGACCGCTCAGGGCGCCTCGAGAACGGACATCGCCATCCGGCAGGGCATCCCCAAGGAAACTTGCCAGCAGATAGTCAAACTAATCAAGAACCTCAAAATGAAGGTCCAGGCGGCGATTCAGTTGGACCAAGTAAGACTGACTGGCAAGAAGATCGACGACCTCCAAGAGATCATGCAACTCCTCAGAGAGCAGGACTACCCGGTCCCGCTGCAGTTCGTCAACATGAAGAGTTGACGCTCGGTTCCATCTCCGCCAGCGGCATGGCACCGATCAATTTCCCCGGATTCACCCGCTCACTTCGAGCGGTTTCGCTATTGGGAGCGTCCCTCCTCATTTGCGTATCTTCCTCTACGCCGCCTTCTCTGATGCGCGTAAGGTCACCAGTTCCGCTGCGTCGCTTGAACGACGTCACCACAGGACTTACCGGCTGC
This sequence comes from uncultured Dehalococcoidales bacterium, assembly GCA_964562625.1. Lineage (GTDB taxonomy): Bacteria > Chloroflexota > Dehalococcoidia > Dehalococcoidales > Fen-1064 > CAZLUE01. The sequence continues at coordinate 4,498 of CAZLUE010000086.1, forward strand.
CAAAGTGCTATAGTGTTGGCAACGTTCTGGTACGCCGCCTTATCTTGGCGCGGCACAGGTGCCACGCATTGAAATCACCGGCCGCAGTCCGAATGGCATCCACCATGAACAGGCGACTGACTCAGCGATGAGGGACCAGAGTACTCGGTCGCCGGTAGCATCGGGAAATGACAAATTGGAGGCAATCGATGGCTAAGGAATCACCAGGAGGCTACGCCGGCAAGATACTCAGGGTAGATCTAACGAAAGGCACGACATCGGTGGACGAACCGGACGAACGGTTCTACCGGCAGTATTTCGGCGGCACGGCTCTGATCGGGTACTACCTGCTTAAGGAACTGGCGCCGGGCATCGACCCGCTGGGACCCGAGAACAAGCTTGTCTTCACGGCGGGCGTCATTACCGGTCTTCCCGCGGCCGGCTGCGGGCGCAGCGGGGTGGGGGCCAAGTCTCCGCTCACCGACGCCTGGGGAGACGCGCAGGCTGGTGGATTCTGGCCGGCGGAGTTGAAGCGGGCCGGTTGGGACGGCATCATCATCGAGGGCAAGGCAGCCAATCCTGTCTATTTATGGATCAACGACGACACCGTTGAGATCCGAGACGCTAGCCACCTCTGGGGAAAACTCACCGCCGACGTTGAAAAACAGCTGCGGCATGAGTTGGGCGGCAAGCGAGTGAAGATCACACAGATCGGTCCGGCGGGAGAAAAACTGGTGCGGCTGGCCGGGATCGCCAATGACATCAATCGTTACTACGGTCGTTGCGGCCTCGGCGCCGTGATGGGCTCAAAAATGCTCAAGGCAATCGCGGTGCGAGGCAGCAAGTCA
>CAZLUE010000087.1:0-5269 GCA_964562625.1 uncultured Dehalococcoidales bacterium
TCGACAAGCCAAGCCCTGTCTCCGGTGGGTGCGTGCGACACCTAGCCTGGGATACGAGGTCAATGAAGGAGCGCCATGCCATTCGCCGCAGTCAACGGCATTCGAGTATGGCGCAAGAGCTTGCATTGCGCTTTTCGCAACGTGTGGAGCGGATGGCGTTGGCTTGCACGAGTAGCGGCGAGGCGGGAGGTTCGTCATACCCGTTTCACAAGCTTGGTGATCTGCCTTCGAGGGAGAGGGCGCGCAGCCACATGCGCAGCGTCGATAGCCGCTCAGCGACACGCGACGCGACGTGGCAGACAGCCAATCCGGAGCGATTCGCTCAACTGGTTGACCAGACGATGACAGGTTCAACGGTCGGCGCTGACGAGAAGGATCGGGAGGCAAGCGCACAACGACTACTGGAGACACGAAGCAGGCACGACACCTACAATCGTCTTCTTCCCAGTCGCCCCGCATGCCCGTCCTTGTCTGTGGCGGTCGCCATGACGGCATAGCTACACGGTCGCCAATCTCGAGGCAATACACAGACAGATACCCGGGACCCGACTCGAACTGTTCGACGGAGGGCACCTGTTACTGCGCCAAGATCCCATGGCGTTCGCGCATGTCCTGGCGTTCCAGGAAAATGAGATGGACTAGCCAGGAAGCACTTCGAAGTTCCGCGAGATGAAGATACGGTTGTCAGAACAGGTTCCTAGGCCGGCCAAAGCTGAATCCCACCGTCGACCCGCAGAACCTGCCCAGATACGTATGATGAATCCTGGGTGACGAAGAACTCAACCGCCCGGGCGACCTCAACCGGCCACCCGTACCGCTGGAGGGTACCGTCGGTCAGCTTCATGGCTTGGTCGATTGGCCGGCTGGCCTCAAAACGAGACGTGATAATCGGGCCCGGCGCAACCGCATTGGCATATACATTGTCGGGCCGTAACAGGGCCGCCAAACAGCGCGTGTACTCGTGGACGGCTGCTTTCGCCGTTGAGTAGATCGCCTCGCCAGAATGGCCACCCAGCCCGGCGATGCTGCCGATGTTGACAATCCAGCCTGCCTTACGAGCGATCATATCGGGCGCAACTTCACGACAGCACAAGATGCAAGTCATGAGGTTCCGGTCCAGTATCGTCCGCACGTCTTCCAGGGCGACAAAGACGGCGTCATTGGTCAGTGGTTTGCCAGCATTCTCGCTCATTGTGCCCTTTGCACCGATGTCACCGCCGGCGCAGTTGACGAGGATATCAATCCGGCCGAACTCCTGACGAATCTGATCGGCCACCTGTTTGACGGTGGCGGCATCGGTAAGATCTCCCGACACCGGCAACACCACGCTCCCATGGGCAGCGGCAATGGTCTTGGCAACTGCTTCGAGCGAGTCCGCCTCATTGAAGGCGCGGGTTGAAGTGGGCGTTGTGCCGTGAACCGCCACCCTTGCTCCCAAACCGGCCAGATGATCGGCAATGACGCGTCCGATACCCCGCGAGGAGCCGGTCACCCAAGCAACTTTGTCTTCCAAACGCTTTTCGCGCATGTTGATGTCCCTCTTGCGAAGCCTCAATAGTGCCCGAAATATGCCACCAGACTCGCAGTAGCGATGACTTTGCCTCTCATCGCGCTCACGAAGTCCCCGTAGCCGGCCTCGGCGGAAAGACCGATGGTGTTTACGTTCAGTGCATACAGGGTAAAAACGTAGGCGTGAGCCTTGTGGCCCTTGGGAGGTGCGGGTCCGCCATAGCCCGCAGCCCCGAAGCTAGTCATCAACTCACACGTCCCTGAGGGCATGCTGCTGGGGCTTGCTCCCTCCGACAGTTCAGAGACCGAAGCCGGCAGGTCACAGGCCACCCAGTGAATGAATAGGTCCCCCGGCAAAGTACCGGCTTGAATCTGGTTCTTGAACGGGAACCACTCGGCGTCGAGCGGCAGGTCCGCGTCGATGCAGCTTAGTGCGAAGCTCTTGGTACCAGGCGGCGCACTGCTCCAGCTCAGTTGGGGAGATAGATTTTGACCTCCCTCGACACCCCATGCTGCGTTGGCATACTTGAGTGGAATCAAGCCTTGCTCGATCAGTTCGGACGATGTGAGCACAAACACATTGACCTCCTTGTATTGGCCCGTTATCGACTGGGATCTCCTATTGCTGGCCGACATCAAGCATCGCGACCATATTGCTTTGTCTGCTAATAGTAAGCCCATGATCCTCGGTCGTCAACCTATTCGCTACGGATAGAAAAGTTCCTGTGCCTGTTCGCGCAAGTCGCCCCGGAAGTCAGGGTGAGCGATGGCGATCAGTTCGTTGGCGCGCTGCCGGACATCCTTGCCCATCAAGCTGGCGATGCCGTACTCGGTGATCACGTAGTCGGCGTAGTAGCGAGGTATCGTTACGACTGCCCCCTGGTCGAGCTGAGGGACGATCCGTGATACGACCCCTTCCAGCGCCGTCGACGGCAGCAACGTCAGTGAGCGGCCACCCTTGGAAAGGACGCCACCCATGTGCATCTCCGGCTGCCCGCCGTGCCCGTTGATTATCCTCGCTCCGAACCCGGTCTCCGAGTTTATCTGGCCAGTGAGGTCGACCGAGATCGAGTTGTTGATGGCAACGAAGTTATCGTTCTGCGAGATGTTGCGGATGTCGAGAACGTACTCGGAGTCATATTGTTCGAAGATCGGGTTGCCGTCGATGATCGCCATGTCCTCGGCGTCACAGCCGGTGAAGCTGGAAACCGTTACTTTACCTGGATGGAAGGTCTTGTAGCGACCAGTGACGATTCCCCGCTCCACCAGTTTGGCGAAGCCGGGAGCCGACATCTCACTGTAGATACCAAGGTCGTGCTTGTCGTCGAAGGCGCCTGCCTTGATCACCCAGACAGCCGGCCAGCCAGTACCGATCTCGAAGGTGTCGCCGTCGTTGACCAGTTGCGACACGTAGCCTGCGATGGCCAGGGCCTCTGTCGGTGGTTCACCGAGCGCCAGTGTCATCAGCAGGTCTCCGACGCGCTTCCGGTCGGCGACAGCGACGACCCGAAGCAACAGTTCGCGGTTGGCCAGTGGCATGCTGGCTAGGATCGGCTCGACCAACTCGCGAACGCCGGGTGACGCCTGGAAGAGCGCCTCTTCCTGCATATCCTCGGTCAACTCAGGCGGCGTATACTCGACGAAGTAATCGATCTCGGAGACGTGGATAAAGTTAACGCCGCCGGTGCGGATCATGTTCCGGTTGACTTCAGCGATGACGGTCTTCGCCCGCTGGCAGTAGCTGCGTTTGTTCCAGAGGAACCCGCCGAAACTGCAGAATCCGTCCTTATCCGGGGGCGAGACACCGACCATGACGACGTCGATCGTGAACGGGCAGGTATCTTGCCTCTCGTCAAACGGTTTCATCAAACTGGAAAAGGTGCCCGGCAAGTAAACGGTCCGCTTGGCGTCGCCACCCGCCGGCGCCGTCCGCGCGAAATCACCGTAGAACAGTTCAACCGTCTTGTAGAATGCTTCCTCGGTGTCGAGTTCGTAAAACATGCCGACGTCGAGCTGCGTCGGCGTCGTCGCGTGAAAGGTGACGTCCCTCAGCTCGTCTTTTCTCGCCGCCAAGGCAACTCCGAGGGTACGCGAGCCATTGGCCATCGGGTACATCACCCGGTCCCCGGATTTGACGACCTTGACGGCTTCCTCGGCGGTCGTCAGCTTCCGTTGGTAATCGTCCCTCCAGTTCTTGCCCGCGCAATTGGCAGCGACCAATCTAAGATCCTTCACCACTCACTCCCTGCCCGAATTCTGGGAAGCTCGTCCCCGCAGTCCGCCAGAGGGAAAGACAAGTCGAACGGCAGCTGCCCGCGAAGTGGGTCAATGCTGGTCAATCGGCGCTGGCACTATGGTACTTTCCTGTGGCCTGGCTGTCAATCTCCCTTTCACAGCCAGGCCACAGTTTCCCCCAGCGTGGAGATCGTCCACTGCTCCGGTGGGCACGATACCCTCTCAGCATGGGGGGGGGCCCCGTGGCGAGGATGGATTCCTTCTTATCGACAAAGTAACATTCCATACTTGCCGACGGCAATCAACGACCGGTCATTGAGCAGACTTCCGAGACGGAAATTGACAGCCACGTGCCATGGATATACTATTGGTGACGAGTAACGGAGTCCGGAACTTCTACCCGTAAGTTGAAACAGGGTACCCCAGATAACATGTTGCCGGCAGGCACATTACCGCCGAGAAAGCAAGTTATCGGATACGGTCAGGGCAAAGCCGGTGATACGATGGCACAGGAACGGGAGACATGAAGAGCGAAACGGGGAGGTACTCCGTGTTGCGCTTCACGAAGGAAGGCGGCAGTCGCGTCGAAGAAGCGATTGCCACAGAATTCCCGTTGACGGTCATCGTGAACGACCAGGAACTGGTGACGCTACTCTGCTCACCGATGGACTTGAAGTACCTGGCGGTCGGGTTCCTCCTTTCGGAGGGGCTGCTGGCTGGTAAGAACGACATTACCAAGATCGTCGTCGACGACCGGATCGGGGTCGTCCGAGTGGAAACCAAGAGCAGAACGGACACCGATCGGGAACGCCACTTCAAGCGCATGATAACTTCCGGTTGCGGTCGTGGGGCAACCTTCTATCGCGCCGCCGACGCCGAGGGGCTGGCCAAAGTAGACTCGGCGACCGAGGTCACGCCTGGTGACATCTTCAGCCTGGCTAACGAGTTCCAGCACCACTCCCACCTCTACCTGACGACCCACGGGGTCCACAGCGCGGCACTCTGCAATAATGGCGCCCGAATAGAAGTCTTCTATGAGGATCTCGGCCGTCACAATGCCGTCGACAAGATCTTCGGCCGCTGCCTGCTCGATGACATAGCCACCGACGGTCGGCTGCTCATCAGTAGTGGCCGGGTCTCCTCGGAGATACTGCTCAAGGTGGCGAAAAGGAACGTGCCTATCGTGGTCTCAATAGCTGCGCCGACCGATGCCGCGGTGGAACTAGCCAAAAGCCTCGGAGTGACCCTGATCGGTTCCGTCCGGGGCGGCAAGATGAGTGTCTACAGCCATGACCGGAGAGTATCCGAAGCAACATCATGACGGCATGCCGCGTCGCTGTCTATCGACCGTGACCTGCGGCACGACAGACGGCGCAACAGTCAACTTGGTTTGCACAACTCCCGCTCCTAGCAAGGGTAAGACCTTGCTAGTCGACCAAGCCCTGCTGCCCCAGAGTTAGGAGCAGGCTCTCATATACTGAGCCACCACCGATGGAGTCTACGAAATGAGTTCTCACGCAGACCA
>CAZLUE010000088.1:0-5266 GCA_964562625.1 uncultured Dehalococcoidales bacterium
GGGCGGCACCGGTAAGATGGCGATCGTCCGCAACGAATCAACCTACCACAATCAGAACGGCAACATCGTCGCCACCGCGATAGCGACCGCCATCTATCGTTAGTCCTGAGAATCACGGTAAGGAGGCTCTGGTGAGCAAGCAACTCTACTGGGAAGAGGTCGAAGTAGCCGGCGAAGTACCCCCCCTGCCCAAGGTCGCCACCTCGCAGATGCTGGTGCGCTGGGCAGGCGCTTCCGGTGACTTCAATCCGCTCCACTACGATAACTCGTTCGCCGAGGCACAAGGCGTGGGCGCACCAATCGTCCACGGGGCGCTGAAACGGCAATGGCTGGTGCAACTCATGACAGACTGGATGGGAGACCTGGGAACACTTCGCAAGTTCTCCTGCCAGTACCGCGCGATGGACTACCCACGATCGATGGCCACTTTGACGTCTCCCGCCGATGGTGACACGTGGACGTGCAGGGGCAAAGTCACCGCCAAGTCTGCGGAGGACGGCCAGCACCTGGTGACCTGCGATATCTGGCTTGAGAAGGGCAACGGCGAAAGGACCACCCGCGGCACGGCGACCGTCAGCCTGCCATCCCGCGGGACCTGAAAACACTCCGAGGGCGCAACCGAGCAGCAAACCTGGCTCTGCGGACGCCGACTGCCCATACCATCAAACCGACTCCAATCAGCCCACCTCCCGACCGGTCGCAAGACGCCGGACAGAATAGGAACTGAAGGAGATCAATCTATGAGTGACAGACTCAAGGGCAAAGTCGCCATCGTCACCGGCGCCGGACGCGGCATCGGCCGTGGCGAAGCACTGGCGCTGGCATCGGAAGGCGCCAAAGTGGTCGTCAACGACTTCGGGGGTAGTGCCGATGGCACCGGCGGTGCCTTGGTCCCGGCGGACGAAGTTGTCGCAGAAATCGTAGCTGGCGGCGGCAAAGCCGCCGCCAGCTACGACAACGTTGCCACAGTCGAAGGCGGCGAAGGCATCGTCCAGTCGGCAATTGACGCCTTCGGCAGACTCGACATTCTTGTCAACAATGCCGGCATCCTCCGTGACCGTATGGTCTTCAACATGACTGATGCAGAGTGGGACGCTGTTCTCAAGGTCCATCTCTACGGCCACTTCTTCACCACCCGCCCCGCCTGCGTTCTCTTCCGTCAACAGCGCAGCGGCCGGATCATCAACACCAGCTCCACTTCCGGACTGGGAAACCGCGGCCAGGCCAACTACTCCGCGGCCAAGGAGGGCATCGTCGGCCTCACCCGGACCGTCGCCCAGGACATGGGAAAGTACAGCGTCACCTGCAACGCCATCCGCCCCAACGCCGGCACCCGACTGACCCTCAGCGAGGAAATGAAGCAGGCAGCGAAGCGATCTGGCAATGCCACCTTGGTTAGCCGCATGGAACAGTTCGATCCAAATGATATTGCCCCGTTGATCGTCTGGCTGGCTTCGGATGCGTCGGCCCACGTCAATGGTCGCAACTTCTTCGTCCAGACCGGTCGCATCGCCATCTACACCGAGCCGACCCAGGAGAACGAGATAACCAAGGACGGCGCATTCACGATTGACGAGTTGTTCGATAAGATGGCGACGACCGTTACAGCCGGTGTAACCAACATGACTCCCCCGGAACCACCCAGGGACTAGCCAGCCACGGATCCCTGTAACTACAGGGAAACATTTCGGAATCGGCGTCGGCCGACAGTAGAGCGGTCGACGACCGTAAGCAGAAGGAGCATCATGGCCGATAGACTGAAGGACAAGATAGCTGTCGTCACCGGTGCCGGTCGAGGCATCGGGCGCGGTGTCGCCATCGCCCTCGCCGCGGAAAGCGCCAAAGTGGTCGTCAATGACCTCGGGGGCGGCGTCGATGGTTCTGGCGGCGCACAATCACCAGCCGACAATGTCGTTGACGAGATCAAGGCGGCCGGCGGTGAAGCCGTCGCCAACTATGACAGCGTGGCCACCGTCGAGGGAGGCAACAACATCATACAGACGGCGGTCGACACCTACGGCAGAATCGACATTCTCGTCAACAACGCCGGCATTCTCCGAGACCGCATGGTCTTCAACATGACGGCCGAAGAGTGGGACAACGTCGTCAAGGTACACCTCTACGGCGTCTTCAACACCACCAAGCCGGCCGCCACACTGATGCGCCAGCAGCGCAGCGGGCGAATCGTCAACATGAGTTCCACCTCCGGTCTGATCGGTAATTCGGGACAGGCCAACTACGGCGCCGCCAAGGCCGGCATCGCCGGCTTCGGCCGGGTCGTTGCCCGTGACCTCGGCCGCTACGGCATCACCTGCAACTCCATCGCCCCCGGCGCATCCACGCGGATGACGGAATCCGACGAGGTCATCGCGGCCCGTGACATACGCGCCGCCAAGGGCGTCACCGGCGGCGGACAGGCGCCGTCTCAGTCATCTCCGGTACTGCGTAGCCCGGACGACATCGCCCCGATCGTCGTCTACCTGTGCACGGACGCAGCCAACGACATCAATGGTCAAACCTTCGGCGCCAGCGGAGGGACGATCCAGCTTTTCCAGAACCCGATTCCTATCAAAAGCATTCACAAGAACGGACGCTGGACGCTGGACGAACTGCTGGAGACGATTCCCGGTACGCTGACTGCGGATCTGATCAACCCGGCACCTGCCCAGCCGCCCAAGCAATAGCCCTACCAGTCACCAACGAGCAAACGAAAGTGAGCCGGAGGAAGGATATCCGGCCCGTTTTCGTTTGCAACCGCCGGGCTGGGCAAGCTAGACATGTTCGACAGGGCGACTGATGTCGCACATCAACCCTGCCGAACAGCCCTCACAACGTTCGCACTCCAGTTGCAGTGTCGTATGGCTAATCGAGAACCGCTCGGCTAAGTTTTGCTCCACCACTCGCGCAATCTCGGCACTACGGGCAACCGTCTGATCCTCGATCAGAAGGTGGGCGCTCAAGGCGTGGATGCCAGAAGTGATCGTCCAGACGTGCATGTCGTGGACGTCCTTGACACCGGGCACGGACAGGATGAAGCGACTCACCTCGGCAACCTCGAGATGGCCAGGAGCGGCTTCGAGTAGGATGTCGGTCGATTCCTTGACTAACCGAAAGGCGCCGAAGAGAATGATGCAACTTATGATGACGGCGATAATCGGGTCGACGATTCCCCATCCGGTAACGGCAATGATAACCCCGCCGGTGATGACGCCGACCGAGGCAATCGTATCCCCAAGGATGTGCCAGAAGGCGGCGCGAACATTAATGCTACTGTGCCGTACTCTGCGAAGCAAGGCCATCCCGGTCAGGTTGGCCGCCAGGCCGACACCGGCAACCACCAGCATCAGAGTCGTCTCCACTTCGGGCGGATCACGGAAACGCTGGTAGGCCTCGAACAGAATGTAGGCGGCTATCAACAGCAGAATGACGCCGTTGGTCAGCGCCGCCATTACCTCGACGCGGTGATAGCCGAAAGTACGGGACGCCGTCGCTGGTCGCTGTGCGATCTTGATGGCAACGAAGCTTATCGCCAGCGCCAAGGCATCGACCAGCATGTGGCCGGCGTCACCAATCAGAGCGAGGCTGTTGCTCAGCAGCCCACCGACAACCTCGGCGACCATTATCACGACGATGATGATAAGTGCGATCAGCAGCCGCCGCGATCCGCTCTCTGCCAGGTGATGGGGTCTGTGCCCGTCGTCCATATCAACCGCCACCCGGGAAGTCCCAGTAATCCGTCGGCACCCGGCGGCGCTTGCCGCCGGGTGCTCAATCTACATAATACCATGCCAGTCATGACGGTACCTGTATCACAGTCGGGATGGGCGGTCAGGTAGACGGTCGACATGGTTCATCACCCTGCCAGCAACATCTGTCAATATTGGGTGAGCCATCTTCCTGCAGACATTGAGGCGGCATCGAACTGATCTACACAAGGAGTTTCGCATATCTCGAAGACCGTTGACGGATTGCAGGGCGTCCTCTATACTGTTATCCAGTGGGATTAGGGCTTCACCAACATTACTTCTAATTCTGGGCTAAGGAGGTCAGTACGTGCCGAGAGTCCCATTCCTGCCGCGTGATGAAAAATTCTTCGATCTGTTCGAGCAAAGCGCCAACAACATCGTCAAGGCCTCCCACGTCCTCAAGGACTTGATCGACTCTTGGGACTGCATCGAGCAAAGGGTCGAGGAAATCCGCGAGATGGAGCACACTGGGGACACAATTACCCATGAGATAATCGCCCGGTTGCACCGTACATACGTCACTCCGATCGACCGCGAGGACATCGCCCTTCTGGCGAAGAGCCTTGACGACGTCATGGACTTCATCGACGCCGCCGCCGGAACGATGCTCGTCTACAAGGTGGACACTCCCGGCACTCGCGCCCGCGAACTGGCCGATATTATCATCAAGGCAGCCGCCGAGGTCGAACTGGCCGTGCTGGAAGTGCGCCGGAAAGCCAAACCGAAACATGTCCTGGCGCGTTGCGTCGAGATAAATCGCCTGGAAAACATGGGTGATGTCGTCTTCCGAACGGCCCTCGCCGAACTCTTCGAGGACTCCTCGGACATGGCCCGCATCATCAAGTGGCGCGAGATCTTCGAACAACTAGAGAGCGCTACCGACCGCTGCGAGGATGTCGCCGACGTCCTCGAGGGGGTAGCTCTCAAACATGCATGACGCCTCGCTGCTCGTCCTCCTCGTCATCATCGTGCTGGCGGTCGGTTTCGGGGTAGTCAACGGCTTCAACGACGCCGCCAACGCAATCGCCGCATCGATCGGCAGCCGCGCCCTGTCTCCGCGGAAGGCGCTTCTGATCGCTACCGTCGCCAATTTGATCGGAGCCGCCAGCGGTCTTGAAGTCGCCAGAACGATCGGTAAGGGTATCCTGATACCGGAGGCAATCAGCTACCTCACCGTCATCGCCGCCCTCGGCTCGGTCATTGTCTGGGGATCGATCGCCACCTGGATGGGCCTGCCGGTCAGTATCACCCACGGTTTCATCGCCGGCCTGGCATCAGCTGGGGTCGCCGTCGTCAGTTTCGATGCCGTCGCTGGGGACGTGATGGCACGTGTCGCGTCCTCGGTAGCAATCGCCCCGATGCTTGGTTTCACCGGCGGATTGATGATGACGTTCGTCATCTTATGGATATTTCGTCGAGGCGCGCCCGCAATGATGAGATCCGTTTTCAGCCGACTCCAATGGCTAGCGACCGCCTTCCTCGCCTACAGCCACGGCAAGAACGACGGACAGATGCCGATC
>CAZLUE010000089.1:0-2436 GCA_964562625.1 uncultured Dehalococcoidales bacterium
GTGCATCCTCGGCGAGATCGTCCGCCGTATCGACGGGCGGCCGATTGAAGAATTTCTCAATGACGAGGTACTCCGTCCCCTGGGAATGAAGAACAGCAGCCTCGGCATCTCCCCGGCCCGTGAGGCCGAATTGGGAGAGCGCCTCTCCTCTATTACCGAGACGGCCGAACCGCGTACCGGTATCGAGTCCTGGAACGATCCGCGGGCCCGACCTCGCGTCCTTCCCGGCGGCAGCGGCTATGGACCGGCTAACGATCTCGGTCGCTTCTACCTGGCGCTGTCCAACGGCGGCGTCCTCGACGACGGACGGATTCTCAAGCCGGAGACGGTCCAGCTATTCACGACGACGCATCGTCACGGTATGGTCGACCGGTCGTTTAGCGCCGGTCTGCCGGCGCCGGTGTCACCGCCCTGGGGACTTGGCTTTGGCAAAGGCAGCGACCAGTCGGTTGCTTCGGCGATGGGAAGGAAGTGCACCGCCGCCGCCTATGGGCACGGTGGCAACCGCAGCTCGATCGGCTTCGTCGAGCCGTCGCAAGAGCTAGTCATAACCATCGTTGCCAACGGACTGCCCGACACGGCCGCCAACCTGCGGCGGCTTTGCTCGGTTAGTGACGCGATTCACGCCGCTTGCGCCCCGGCGTAACCCCTCGGCCAGCGCAGGGAATCTTTTACAGCGATAGTTTCCGCCAGATCTGTTTACCGCCGCGGGAGCCTGTCACGAATGCCATGGCGGGGTCGTCCGCTTCCTCCGTGTTCGGCATCACCATTAGCAACTAGACGCCAAGGCATTGGCCTTGACGCCGAGCGATGGCCAAATTATACTTGACCTTTACCTCGCTGCGGAAGGAGTTCACGATGTCAACAGAACCTGTCAACGTGTTGGTAACGACACCGATCGATCAGGAGTGCCTCGATCAGATAGCTGCCGTCAGTCCCCGAGTGAAGATTCGGGAAGCATCGACGCTGGTCAAGGCTGACCAAGCCGGCGGCGATTCCACAAACGGCGAGTTCGATACCGTCCTTGCCGAGACCGATGTGATCTACGGGCACAGGCTGCCACGGGACTTTGCCTGGCGAATGCCGAGGTTGAAGTGGGTGCAAGTGATGTCGGCTGGCGTCGACCGGTTTCTCGATATCGGCCTGCGAAAGAGCCCGGCGACGCTGACCAACGTCAGTGGGATTCATGCGACGCCGATCGGTGAGTTTGTCCTCGAGCAGATGCTGATGTTCGCCAAGGGAGCGGCTCTCTGCCTGGAGATGCAACGTAAGCGAGAGTGGCACCGGTACGGACCGACCGTCCTTCGCGGCAAGACAGTCGGCGTTATCGGTCTCGGCGAGATCGGCCGCGAGGTGGCCCGGCTTTCCAAGGCGTTCGGGATGCGTGTGATTGCCACCCGGCGCTCGACGAAGCGAGAGACGCGGGCGCGAAACGTCGATATCATGCTGCCCAGCGACAGTTTGCATCGGGCGCTCGCTGAGAGTGATTTCGTCGTCATCGCTTTGCCCTACACCAAGCAGACCGATAGCGTCATCGGCGAAGCCGAGTTCAAGGCGATGAAGTCGACCGCCTACATCATCAACATCGGTCGCGGGCGCATTATCGATGAAGAGGCAATGATACGTGCCTTGAGTGACAATCAGATCGCGGGCGCCGGTCTTGACGTCTTCGCCACCGAACCGCTGCCGCGGTCGAGCAAGCTCTGGAAGATGCCGAACGTGCTCTGCAGCCCGCACGTCTCCGGTGGGATGGAAGGCTACAACGTGCAGGCGACCGAACTCTTCTGTCGGAATCTGGAGCGCTTTCTCGCCGGGAAGCGGCTCTTCAATGTCGTCGGCAAGCGACGTGGCTACTGAGCCTGCGCCGGTTGACAATCTGGTCTGCTTGACACACAATTGTTGCAATAATGGGAGTACTCAAAGGCGCCGCTCTCGGGTTCTTCGGTTTCCTCCTTTTTCTGTCCGTGATTGTCTTCATGGTCGCCAATACCGTCAACGGTACCGTTCTCAGCCCTGATTTTATCACCGCCGAGGTTAACAAGATCGAGATCGGCCCGAGGATAATTGACTTTGCCGGCGAAGACCTCATCGACGATGAAGACCTTCCACCAGAGGCGCGGGACGCCCTCTTCGCGGCGATAATCGACACCGAACCGGTTATCAAGCAGGCGCTCAACGCTGGCATCATCTCGATCGCCAATTACCTGCGTGGTGAGACTGAAGACCCGGCGCTCTCCGAGGTACTGTCCAACACCTTCTTCAACAGTCGGTTCGTGCAATCGGTGCTGGTCGAAGTGGAAGTGGCGACGCTGGCGGGCACCGTCATTGAGGATGCGATACCGGCCGACTTCTCAGCGGCGATTCTCAATGCTATCGCCGAGAACGACGAACGCATCAAGTCCCAACTGGCCGCTGCCAGCCAACCGGTCTTTGATT
>CAZLUE010000089.1:2446-5132 GCA_964562625.1 uncultured Dehalococcoidales bacterium
GGATCTGCATGTTGTTCTTCGCGCAATGCAGTGCGATCGACTTGCTCAGCATCCTGCGGGAGACGGTGCTGACCACCGACTTTATCCTGCCGTTGCTCAACGAACTGGACATTGCCTCGATATCATCATCATTCCTCTCCGACCAATTGAAAACCGGACTCACCGCCGACCTGGAATTCCTAAGCGATTCACTAGACGAGGCGGTTGCCGCACTGGCGCCGGCGATCAAGAACGCTGTTGCCGAAGCTGGCAACCAGTTGATCGACCATATCACCGGGATCAGCCCGACGCTACGAGCCGAGGTCTCGCTGGCACCGGTACTCGACGACCTCGAAGACACGATGCGCCAAGCGTTCCTCGACGCCGTTCCGACGCAGTGGGACGAGTTGCCGCAAGCGCAGCAGGACCAATTACTCGACGATTTCGTCACACAGGTACGGAACCTGATCCCGACGAGCTTCACGATCGACGAGACGATGATCGGCAGCGACCTGCCTGACCAAATCGGTGACGGACTGGATAAGGCGGAGACCACCTTGAGTAAGCTGAGGGACGATATCGCGGAGGACCTCGCCGGTATCGAGGATGGCCTGGAAGAACCAAGGACCTACATCGGCTGGTTCCTCGGCGGCTACCTCGGCCTGATTGGCCTGCTGGCAGTGCTGATACTGGCGATAGTCGGTCTTCACCGCAAGGTTAAGGAGTCAACCCGCCAGCTGGGAACAACGGCCCTCATCTGTGGAATCGTTGGGGTGATCGCCATCTTTGCCGGAGATAGCTTCTTCACCGGCCTATCGAACGTTCTCGATATTCCGCAGGCGTTGGCCGACATTCCGGGAATACTTATCACCGACATTCTGGCTCCGTTCCGCACGATCAGCTACGGACTGGTCGGTGGCGGGGTGGTGTTGATCGCCGTCTCGCTGATATATCCACGCCTTCGCGCACGAGACGTCGCCAATGGGGCGCCGTCGGCGAGCGATCCCGAATCATCGACCTAGTAGTACAGTGGGTGGTGTACGAAGCATCGACCACTCGCCTCAGTCACCACGGGCAAAGTGCCAAGGATCCGCAGACCAAGCGAAACTCACCGTCCGGCCGCAGCCCGGTAAGTCCAAACGCCAATTGAGAAGACTACGCCGAGTCGTCGACGCGTAGCCGGTCACCAAGTCCGAGCACGTTGATCAGCCTCGACTGGTCAGAGACGACAAGTTTGGTGTTGTCCTCCAGCGACGCCTGGGTCACCTCCAGCTGTTTGAGAAGCTGGGCGTTACCGACGAAGAACTTATCGCCCGCCACGGAGATCTCCTCAATCGCCTTAGCTTCGCCCTCGGCCCGGAGGATGGACGCCTGGCGGTCACCCTCGGCGGTGAGGATTTCACGCTGCCTTTGGCCCTCGGCGGTGAGGATCGCGTTCTGCTTGTCGCCCTCGGCTTCGAGGATCTGCTTCTCGCGATAGGCCTCGGCTTCGAGGATAGTGGCCCGTTTCTCGCGCTCGGCCTTCATCTGCTTGCTCATCGCCTCGGCGATGTCACGCGGTGGTTCAATCTCTTTGACCTCGACCCGGGTGACCTTGACGCCCCACCGGTCAGTTGCCTCATCGAGAGTATCTCTGAGGGAGTTGTTGATGTGCTCGCGGGAGGTTAGCGTTTCGTCGAGACTCATCTCACCGATAACGTTCCTGATGTTGGTCTGCGCCAGCTTACTGACGGCAACATCGAAGTTGGCGACTTCGTACTGGACGGCCCTGGCCTCGGTGACAAAGTAGTAAACGACGGCATCCACCGTCACAGTGACGTTGTCCCTTGAGATTACCGGCTGCGGTTGGATGTCCAGCACCCGCTCACGCATATCGATCCGCGCCCGTATTTTGTCCATGATTGGGACGATGAATTTCAATCCAGGTTCCAGCGTCTCACTGTACCTGCCAAACCTCTCGATGAGGCCACGTTCGTGCTGACGAACCACAATCACGGCCGCTCTAACGAGAAGTAAAGTAATCACGGCGAGGATAATTCCCACCCATGCTCCGACAGTCATCATTGATCACCTCCCTGTCTACTTACGATCAAGGTGCTGCCGCGCACCCCGTCGATGGTTACCTCAATGCCCTCTTCGATTTCTCCGTCGGCGCTGGCGCGCCAGACGACGGCGTCGATCTTGACCCGACCGCGTTCAAACTTACTGATCGGCTTGACGACGAGAGCTGTCCGGCCAATCAGACGATCGACGCCGCTTTTAGTTCCCCGAACTTGCACCCATCGTCTGATATTGCGGCGACCGAATGCGATGTAGGCAATGCTGACGACACTGACGCTGGCTACCGGCGCCAGCCATGAACCGAACGGCCACCCGATCAGTCCCCCTAGGACGAACGCCAACCCGATAGACACCAAGTCGAACCCGGTGTCTATCCCGCCGACGAGTTCCGTAATCACGAAGAGGAAACCGACGCAGACGAATATCCCCCAGAGCCACTGATCGGCGAAAAGTGCTGACATTTTCGCTCCCTCTCCCGTTGTCGGCTCGTCACCGATCGTCTCTCGGTCTCTGAGTTTAATTCCAATGGCAGTCAATGTCAACAGTTCGCACACTTCGTGAACATGGCCAGACAGATATTGGGCACGAGTCAAAGAGATGAAAGGGAGATATGCGAGTGTCTCGATGAGAGTAGAAAAGGCTATAC
>CAZLUE010000090.1:0-553 GCA_964562625.1 uncultured Dehalococcoidales bacterium
GGAGAGGAGGTCATCTAATGGCTTTCGAGGACAAAACTCTGCAGTGTGTTGACTGCGGGAACAACTTCACGTTCAGCGTTGATGAACAGGAACTGTTCGAATCTCGTGGCTTTACCAACGAGCCGAAACGCTGCTTACAGTGTCGCCAGTCAAGGCGGTCAGATCGTCGCGGAGATGGTGGTGGTGGTTTTGGCGCACCGCGCCAGATGTTCCCGGTGGTCTGTGCCGAGTGTGGTCGCGATACCGAAGTCCCGTTCGAACCGCGCGGCGACCGGCCGGTCTACTGTAATGACTGCTATCGCCAGATGCGGCCGCCCAGGTAGCCAGTTCGTCCGGCCGGACAGGCACGGCTTGAACCGAGAGATCCTTCCCAGAGTAATATAGGAGTGCCATGTCACTAGAGGTACGTATCAGAGAAGGTGAGTCCCAGGACTCTCTTCTGAGACGCTTCCAGCGGATGATCCAGACGGGTGGCGTCCTGCGTGAGGCAAAAGCTCATCGCCACTTCATATCGAAGCGAGATGCCGCTCGGATCAAAGCCAAGAATAGTGCT
>CAZLUE010000090.1:563-5124 GCA_964562625.1 uncultured Dehalococcoidales bacterium
CGGCGGCGTCGTCAGAGTTAGGCCGTCTGCTGGAGATTCACCTTGCTTCAAGATACCCTCGACTAGGGAGCCATATTGAATTTTGACACCTTTAACCTCGATCCCAACATTATGTCTGGGGTACGAGCACTGGGCTTCAAGACACCAACGCCGATCCAGGAACAAGCGATCCCATCGATAATACAAGGCAATGATCTCATCGGCCTCGCTCAGACCGGTACCGGCAAGACGGCCGCCTTCGTACTACCGATCTTGCAGCGATTGATCAATCGACCCACCGGCCCGGTACGCGCCGCCGTCATCTCTCCGACGCGGGAACTGGCGGAACAGACCTGCGAGGCTATCGGCGGGATCGGCTACTACACCGGCCTGACTAGTCTCGCCGTTTACGGCGGCGTCAGTATGGACGTGCAGCTTCGCGGTCTCGCCAGCGGCGTCGACATCGTCGTCGGTTGCCCCGGGCGAATGCTCGACCATCTCTGGAGGGGGTCGTTCGATCCGTCTCAACTCGAAGTGCTCGTCATCGACGAGGCCGACCGGCTTTTCGACATGGGCTTTCAGCCCAGTATCGAAGGCATACTGGAGTGTATTCTCCATCGCCGGCAAACGTTACTTTTCTCGGCGACGATGCCCGATGATATTCGACGCCTTGTCAAGAAGGTGCTGCATGATCCAGTGACGGTGCAGATCGGTCATACTCGGCCGGCGGCGACAGTGTCGCACGCGCTCTACCCGGTGAAGCAGCATCTCAAGACGCCACTGCTAGTGCAACTGCTGCGTCGGATAGAAAGTGAGTCAGTGCTGATCTTTGCCCGCACCAAGCTGCGCACCGAGCACGTTGCCAGGCAACTGCAACGGGCCGGCTTTCGTGCGACCTCGATTCAGGGTAATCTTACCCAGGATAGACGCCAGGCGGCGCTCGATTCTTTTCGTGCCGGTTCCAAGAAGATCCTAGTGGCGACCGACATTGCCGCTCGCGGGATAGACGTCCTCAGCATCTCCCACGTCATCAACTACGACATGCCGGACAGTATCGATTCCTACACGCACCGCATCGGCCGTACCGGCCGCGTTGACCATACCGGTGAGGCACTGACTTTCGTCACCGGCCAGGACATGGCAATGATCAATGACCTTGAGCGGGTGCTCAACGAAAAGATCGACCGGAGGACGTTGCCTGGTTTCAACTACGACGCGATGCCGCCGGATGGTGACGGCCTGCGTGCGCCGTCGCGCCGTCACCATGGCCGTCCGGTACGAGCTTAGACGCACGATACCCTCCCCCTGATAGCCGCCTGATGCCAATGCTTACCGAGATTCCGTCCGGTGTACTGCTGTAGCCTGGTTGACAAGGTCCTTTGATTACGTTCGGATCGCTCTCGCTGTCCTTACTTCCATGAGTTTTGGCACGCGAAAAGATCGGTTCCGTGGGCGGCGCTTCGTGGCTGGGCGAGGTAGAGATGTTCGGTGGTTGCCATCGCCGACTCCCGATCACTCCCCAGTATCGCGATGAACGTGGCGACGCCTGGATTGGGAACGATGGCGGCCATCGCCTGCAGGTCGGCGTTCAGTGGCTCACAGATGTCTATCTGGGTGGCCACTCGGAGCTCATCGCTATTGTCCCGGCGAAATTCTCGGTGATGGTGACGTAGTACAGCTTGCGTTTTGAGTCGTCGTCGCGACAAAGCGCCGTGAAGGTGCTGTTATAGCGGCTTTACCGACGACGATGTGGTCGAGGTGGCCGGTGGTTCCGTCAAGTCCGAAAGTGATGACGGGTCTTGGCCGCACCTGGCGTATGAGCTTCGACACCCGGTCAGTCATTGCATTGGGATCGACGGTGTGCAACCGGCTGTCGATGTAGGCGATCAGGTAGATATCGCTGATTTCTGCGATGGTGGTGGCGGCGCGTAGTTCCGTTTCGCAGGCCGTGCCTGTGTCGACGTCATCGGGTATTCCCCGAGCCGCTCACTGACCTTGCCGCAGGTTGTTGCGTATCAGATAGAAGGCTACCCCTAGCTGGGGGTACTCGAGAATAGCGTCGTTCATAACGAGGCCTTCGTCGTCGGAGTGTGCAAATGCCGTTGGGATTGTCGGTCCCATCCCCAATGGTCTTTCTTTTCCGGCACCGCGGAGCGGCGCTGATTGTTGAGTCGGTGCCGCTGCGGATTGTGCCGGCACGGCAGCTAATGTACAATGAGCATCGTTGGCTGTCAAGTAACGGTGGGCATAAAGAGAAGGCTGGCGTGAAATGTAGACCAGTGGGCGGTTGCCTGCACCAGCCTGTGCTGGCCATGGCGTACCTTCTCGCCGCCTACCGGAGTGGCCCCGCCGGAAGTGTCACATTCGGTCGCCGGGCGCGGTAATTGCCGTTCAAGTCACGAAACGGGAGTCGAGGTCGCGCCTGGGGTTCCTCAGGATCAACGTATCTGGGACAACGACAGTTGCGACGATTGCCATTTCATCCGGCGTTAGCGAAGCGTTTCAGTAAGGAGGTTGTACGACAGTGAGACTGGATGATGCAATTAGGGAGCGAAAGAGTGTTCGCGCCTTCAAGCCCGACCCAGTGCCGAAAGAACTCATTCGCGAAATATTGTTGGCTGCTCAACGCGCCCCATCATGGGCCAACACGCAGCCATGGGAGTTCGTCATCGCTACCGGCGACAAGCTCGCCGAAATTAATCGGGTCCACATCGAGAAGGCGACCGCCGCAGAGCCGACGCGACCGGATCTGGCGGCCCCAAGAGGTTTTCCTGAACCATACGATTCACGGCGGCGTACCGTCGGCCGTGGCCTTTTCGAGCAACTGGGGATCGAGCGTGGAGACCAGGAGAGGCGGGCGTGGTGGGGCCAACAAGGATTGACACTGTTCGGTGCACCGGTGGTGATCTACATCCTGACCGGACGTGATTTCCACCTCCAGGAAGGTGGTACCAGTGTATGGCCGGTGTTCGATTGTGGTCTCGTTGCCGAGAACATCATGCTGCTCGCCTTTGATAACGGACTCGGTACCGTGCCGGCGATCCAGGCGGTGATATACCCCGATGTCCTCCGGAAGACGCTGGGGATTGCCGATTCGAGTCTGATCGTGCTCGGTATCGGCATTGGGTACGAGGATGACTCGTCCCTGGTCAGCCGTTTCCGGTCAGGACGCGAGCCGCTGGACAGCATCACCAGTTGGCACGGTTTTGGCTAGGCACCAGCTAATCGTCATCGTTTTGTCGGCGGTTGGTAGGTTCTCCATTCGCGCTGCTGACCCTGCGGTTCTGCCGGGTGATTCCCGTCTCTCTGACGTCGGTTCGCCGGCATAGTCCATCTCGGGGACGCGGTTGATGAGCGTTTTCTCGATCCGTACCGTCACGCGGCTGCTGGCCAGTATTATGTCGGTTATTTTGCGGACTGTTTGGTGGAGTGTCTTGCCGGGACCACCCGGTTGGCGAGGCCGATTCGCTTGGCTTAGGTGGCGTTGAGGATGTCACCGGTGAAGAACAACTCTTTGGTTTTGAGCGCACCAATCAGACGTGGGAACAGTTGCGAGTCTTCCCACGGGCGTCGGCCCCCAGCGGCCGTGAGTATCTCCGATTGATAGTTCACTGTCGGTCATTCCCTGCGCCGGGCCGGTAGCCCGCTTCGTGCTAGCGCTGCCGTGTCGGCGGCTGCCATGGGAATAGACTGCCTCGTCCTGGTTGACAATCCGACGGAACGGAGTTCCGCCGTCGCCCGGCATTACCTGGCCCTGACACGTAAGCCCTTCTTGCTAGAACCATACCCCTTGGATGACATGGGCAGACGCTACCAGGGGGGGGGGAGGGGCGGCGTTATGGGCCACGCGTACGCCTTATGCACTGTCATGGAAGTATCTTAGTCAAGGGAAAGCGCGTAAGGGATATCGGTCGTCTGTGTTAGCATTGAGTCGGATCGGCATTGTGGTTATCATCGTTCTGATCGAGTCTGGGTCTGGGTGAGAAATCACTAGTCTTCACGGAGGTACCACTGTCGCACCGCGTCACGCGGTACGCCTTATCGGTTTCCTGCAAGACACTGGTCATCTTGTCCCAGGCCAGAGAGAGTAACTGTAATGAATGCCGGGCATTGGGACGTCTCGTTGCCCCGGGATCAGAGAAATGATACCAGCCTGCCTTGTCCATCTTCGGTATGCGATTCAAGACCGGCCGTGATTGCTTTTCTGCGTCGGTTCTCCCCCGATTTCCCCTTGCGCGAAAAGCTTCTTTCGACTACACTGCGATACGATTGGCCAAGTAGGCCGGGGCTTTCGTGTCCGCCGGCTGTTCTGACGATGATAAGCCTGCGCCGTCGGGTGGTAGTTGTCAGGAGTGCCGGAAAAGGAGTGCGGGGTATGATGGTGGGGGCGATACGGATTGTCATTGTGGAGGATCATCCCCTGACACGGGCGGGAACCGGAGACTTTCTCAGGACGCAGCCGGATTTCGACGTCGTCGGCGAGGCGGAGAATGGCAGGGAGGCACTCGTCGCCATTGATTCTCTCAAGCCGGACGTCGTTATTCTCGATCTTTGTCTTCCTGATGTCGCCGGTATCGAAGTC
>CAZLUE010000091.1:0-5112 GCA_964562625.1 uncultured Dehalococcoidales bacterium
AGGTTAAGGCGAAAGACGTTGAAGGTACGCTCGACCTCCTCGCGCCGCAGCAGACCGTTGTTGACGAAGATACAGGTAAGCTGGTCGCCGACGGCGCGGTGGATGAGAGAAGCAACGACAGCTGAATCGACGCCGCCGGACAGGGCGTTGATCACCTTTCCGTCACCGACTTGCCGGCGAATACGCTCCACGCTCTCGGTGACGTAGTTGCCCATCGTCCAGTTGCCTCTGCAGCCACAAACGTTGTAGGCGAAATTCCGGAGCATCCTCTTGCCCTGCGGGGTATGAACCACCTCCGGGTGGAACTGGAGACCGAAGACGTCGTCACCGCGGCCCATTACCGCGATCGGTGAGTTCTCGGTATGGGCCAGAGATCTGAAGCACTGCGGCATGACCTCGATCCGGTCAGCGTGACTCATCCACACCTGAGTCGGGTTGTCGATACCAGCAAAGAGCGGTGAGTCGACCTCACTGAGGTAAAGAAAGACATGACCGTACTCGCGTTTCGCCCCGGGAGCAACCTGCCCGCCAAGTTGCTTGGCCATCACCTGCATCCCATAGCAGATGCCAAGCACCGGCAGACCGCTCTCATAGATGTAGGACTGCGCCTGCGGGGCGTCAGTATCATAGACGCTTGCCGGGCCGCCGGAAAGAATGAAGCCCTTTGGGTTGAGGGCGGCGACCTTCTCCCACGAAGCGTCGTGGGGAACGAGGTCGGCATAGACCTGGCACTCGCGGATGCGGCGGGTGATCAGCAGGCTGTACTGTGAGCCAAAATCGACGACGATGATGGACTCACGCTCCGATTCGGGGATGACATCGGCCGCCGCCGCAGCGCCGTCGATTTCTTTAGCGATCTCGAGGTAGGTCGAGACCTCGATGTCGCCGGTGATGGCAACTCGTCGTCCGCTGTCCGCCGTCGGTTCCGCTTCGCTGTTGTCCATTCCACCCCGCTCCGCTCACCAGAGGTTACCACCGTAACGCCACCGTGTCAAAGGCCTGCACTGGGTCAGTAGATATCGGACAGTACCTCCCTTCCTACGTGATGCTTGTCTATCCATTCCCCGTAGAACCCTTGCGGTGTCTTGTAGCCAAGCGCCTGGTTGGGCTGCACCTGTTCATACACCACGTCCCAGGCGAGCAGAGCCGTCTGGAGCCCTCCGAAATCGGCAGGCAGTCCCTCGCCTGGTAGAACTCGTCTTCGTCCGTGCGAAAAGAGCGCTCTATCTGTCCGTTGCCCTGTGGGTAGTTGGGCCGATTGAAGTGGTGGGGAGACTCAAGTTGAGCAACCGTCTGTCTGGATAGCCATAACCGGAAAAGAGGAAACTTTCGGTAGCCGACGCAGGCTCGGCAGATGGCGGCAGCGCGGGCGCCAGTACGATCGGCTGGGCGGAGCCGTCCCATTTCTACAAGACGGCCAGGCTGATAGTGCTCTATCTCGGCACCGACGGCGGAGGTCATGCGTTTACTAGAAGACGTCCTTGGGGAACAGTTCTCCGGGCGCTAGGCGCAAACCTACAGCACCTGCCGGGGGAATTGTCGCCAGCCCTCCTATAGCTCGATCCACTCGCCACTACCGATTGTATGGCCGTTGGGGTCGATCTGGGTGCGCAGCGTCGTCAGCTGGTCCTCGGTCGGCAGCGCCAGCTTCTCGACCTTATCGGCCATCATCGGCTCGAAGTCCATCTTCTCGAGGACATCCTCGACCTTGACCCAGACGGCAGTTGCCAGCAGTTTCAGGTGACGGGTCTTCTCATCGTAGCCGAACATCGCCTCAGGGGTGAGTACCCGGTATGGTCCGGTGTTAGCCGGCAGCCCGGCCTTCTCCCGGGCGTTAGGCGTGCCGTCAAGGAATCCGGGCGACGTGATAAAGTCGACCCGCTTGACGAACTTACGCTTCTCCTGCAGCGTCATCAGGATCGTTCGCCAGCAGAGTGAGGCGATCTCGTTGGCGCCGCCGGCACCGCCGTATCGACGCTCCGGGCGATAGTAGTCATTACCCAGCATTGACGAGTTGACGTTGCCCCAGGGATCCACCTGTAATGTCTGCAGGATACCGTAGTCGATCAGCCCGAGCGAGGCGTGGTTGCAGACGGTGTTCATGTTCGACCAGGAGAGCGCCCGGTAGCCACTCTTAGCGCTGACCATGGACATCATAGGATCGAGCGGCAGCTGCGGCTGCGGACCGATGCCACCGTCCTCGGTGATTATCGTCACCTTCGGTGTCCGCGTCCGCTGTGACAAGAAGATCGACTGCAGCGGGTAGCCGCCACCACCGACCCAGTAGATCTTGTCTTCCTCGATCAGATTAGCGCACGTGCAGATCATGGATTCAACTTCGGAGAAAGAGGTTGCCGTTTCCGTTTCGATGGTCATTGGTAGTAACCCTCCTTGATAGTCGCCTGTTTTCTGAGTTCGAGCAATTTGGCGACGCCGACACGTTGCTCCAGGTACTCTTGGTGGGATGCGAGGCTGTAGATGTTCTTATCAAGATAGGCGTTCATCACTGCCGGATCCGCCTGTCGGGAGGCGGCGAACGCCTCCATCATCATCTCGGTGTCGCTGGCGTAGAGGCCGGGGACCTCACCGGGATGCGCCCCGAAGGGTGCCTCGACAACAGCGTCGACCATGTAGTAGGGAACGGTCGTCCGGCTGGGGTCGCGGCGGATCTCCTCCGTATCGATGATTTCCTCGGTGGAGACTATCACCTTCTTGGCTGAGGCGACCGTCTCATAGGGGCTGACGCTGGTGCCGAGGACGCGAGTATTACCATAGATATCGCACTGTTGAGCGTGGAGCAAGCCCACGTCCGGGTTCAACGCCGGGACGACGACGACCTCTTTACCGGTGAAGGGGTCGGTGATCAGCTTGGCACCGGAGTGCTCGAAGGAATCGGCGCCACCGAGAAAGCGCACTGGGATGAACGGAATCCCCATCGAACCGGCCAGCTGGCGCATCGTCATCGACGAATTACTCCATTCGGCGACCTCGATGTTACGGTCGTCGAGCATCCGGTTGAGCGCCCGACCGACGCCTACGTAGCCGATATCCACCTTACCGACGCAACCGGCGGCGACCAGCAGGTTGACAAACAAGTAGGTGAAACGACCGCCGATCCAGAGATTCATCTTCTTCTGGCGGATGATCTCACGGACGAGTGAGCTCGGCCCGCGCTGGATCATCGTACAGTCATAGCACAGGTAGTCGCCGTCACTAACCAGCCGGCTGACAGCCTCCTGTTCGGTGGTGCGCTTATCGACCAACCCGCGCGGACGGTTCTGGCGCAGGTACTCACGGTGCCCGTCGGGGTCGGGCATATGGATGGCGGCGTTCCCCGATGCCAGTATTTCCATGGTTTCCCCTCCCGGCGCCGAAGATTCGGCGCATCCTGGTTAGACGGACAGGTCCCGCCGCTGGAAGGTGACCAGAGCCACCACCAAAAAGACGAGGGTCAGCCCGAACAACAGCGCCGCGTGCACGAAATCGAGGCCGTTGCTGAACGGGTCGGTGGAGTTGTAGTAGTAAAACGGCGAGAACTTCTGCACCGGTTCCAGCCAGTCTACCAACGGCGCCAGTCCGTTGAGCATGTAGGACACGAAGCCAATGGCACCAGCCATTCCCATCGCCAGCGCCTTCTTGCCTCGGGCACAACCGACCGCCAACGCCAGTGCGCCGAACATGGCCGCCAGCAGCGTGCCGGAGAAGCAGACGGCCGCCAGCCGGAGCGGATTCAGACCCATATCTATCACGGTGCCGGCGACGAGCAACGCCAGCCAGAAGAAGGAGACGATACCGAGTAGTGAAACGACCAGGGCGGCGAACTTTTCAGCGACTAGGCGCCAGCGTCTCACCGGGTGCGAGAGCAGCAGATCGAGCGTGCCCTGCTCTTCCTCACCGGCGATGGTACCGCTGGCGAAACCGATGGTAAAGATGAGTAGCATCAGAGGGTACATGAAACCGAAGAGTTCACCGTTGAGAAAACCCTCCGGGGTGGTGTAATCACCGAAGTCACCGCCGAAGAGGGCCATCAGCTCGGCAGGCAACATTTCCATATACTCAGCGATGGACGGCATGTCACGAATCGTCGGAAAGAAGGCAACCATCAGGGTTGCCTGCAGCGCGAGACCGATGCCCCAGTAAAGGAGACCGCGGCGACGGTCGCGGAGCGTCTTCAGAAAAACGCTAGTCAGCATTGTTCTTCCCTTGTCCATAGTAGCTCAGGAAGACATCCTCCAGACTCGGTTCCTGGCTGATGAGGTTGACCACGTGCAACTGGGCGGCCGCCTTGATGAGAGCGTCCAGTTCACCGACGACGGTGCAGCCGAGGATGGAGTCCTGGACGGTGACGTCACGGACACCGTCGATGCCGCTGAACCGCTCCACGGTGACCGGTCCGTCGAAGTAGATCTCCAGGCGGCGCAGGGCGCGACTCTTGAGGGTGGCGACGTTCTCAACGGCGACGACGCTGCCCTCACGAATGATGGCTACGCGGTCGCATACCCGTTCCACCTCGGGCATGATGTGCGATGAGAGAAAGACCGTCCGACCGTCCTGGCGGACCTCGGCGAGCAGGTGGTAGAACTCCTGCTGCATCAGCGGGTCGAGGCCGATGGTCGGTTCGTCGAGGATGAGCAACTCTGGCCGGCTCATGAACGCCTGGACCAGGCCCAGTTTCTGACGATTGCCGTGGGAGAGAGACCGAATTCGCGGCGACGTTTCGCAGTTTAGGCGGTCGGCGAGTTGCTCAACGAAGGCCCAGTCCACGCCGCCGCGAATATGGGCCAGGTAGCTAAGGAACTCTGTGCCGGTCAGGTTGTCGTAGATGGTCAGTTCACCGGGCAGGTAACCGATGAGACGGCGCAGCTCGAGGCTCTCGCGGACGATGTCGTATCCGAGGACGGTGGCGCTGCCTGAACTAGGGCGAAGCAGACCGAGAAAGGTGCGAATCGTCGTCGTCTTGCCGGCTCCGTTGGGGCCGAGGTAACCGAAGACTTCGCCGCGCCTGACGTCGAGGTTGACGTCGAGAATGCCGCGGCGCTTGCCGTAGTACTTGGTGAGTTCCTTGGTATGGACGACGCTTTCGCTGCTCAAGACGCTCAAAGTTTGGGACTC
>CAZLUE010000092.1:0-1992 GCA_964562625.1 uncultured Dehalococcoidales bacterium
AACTGGCGGCCGCCGCACGGCGCGAATTGGACCAGATCGTTGAGGCTGCTGACCTCGAAGCTTGGCGCGTCCGCTACCTCGGCCGCAAGAGCCAGTTGACCGGACTGCTGCGCGGCCTGGCTGATCTGCCGCTGGAAGAAAAGAAATCGGTCGGCGCCCGCGCCAACCAGATCAAGAGCCAACTGGGCGAATGGCTGGAACTCAGGGTCGATGGCCTCAAGCGCCTCCAGACGGAGCGTTCCCTCCAGGTCGATGAGGCTCGGCTCTCCCGCGGCGACGTCACCCTGCCGGGACGGCCGTTACCGCTTGGCCGCCGGCACCCGATCACTCAGACCCTCGACGAGATGTCTGACATCTTCACCTCGATGGGTTTCGATACGATCGAGGGGTCCGAGGTCGAGTGGGACTATTACAACTTCGAGGCGCTCAACATCCCCGAGGACCACCCTTCTCGTGACGACATGAATACCTTCTGGATTGACGCGCCGCCCGGGCCGAACGCGTGGAAATCACTACTGCGGACGCACAATACCGCCGTGTCGGCTCGTATTATCGAGGAAATGGAACCGCCGATCCGGACGATCGAATTCGGCAAGGTCTACCGTTACGAGGCGATCGACGCCACCCACGGTTTCACCTTCTACCAGGTAGACGGGCTCGCCGTGGACCGCGGTATTACCATGGCCGATCTCAAGGGCACTCTCTACGAGTTCGCCCGGCGCTACTTCGGCGAGGACCGCAAGGCGCGTTTCCGGTGCGACTTCTTCCCGTTTGTCGAGCCGGGAGTGGAAATGGCGATCGATTGCGCGGTCTGTCGCGGTACCGGCTGCCAGCTGTGCCGTTTCGAAGGCTGGATCGAATTGCTCGGCGCCGGCATGACCCACCCCTTGGTACTGGAACGTGGCGGCATCGACCCCACCGTCTACACCAGCTTCGCCTTCGGCATGGGGATCGAGCGGTTGCCAATGCTTCGCTACGGGATCGACGATCTCCGGCTGTTCTACGGGAACGACCTTCGTTTTCTCAGGCAGTTCTAGCCATGAAAATATCACTCAACTGGCTGAAACAATACGTCGATATCACACTGTCGGCGACCGAGGTTGCCGAGCGGCTTACCATGTCCGGCAGCGAGGTCAAGGGACGTGAGGTCGTCGGTGAGCATTGGGACGGTATCGTCGCCGGCCGGATTACGGCGGTTGACCGTCATCCCAACGCTGACCGGCTTACCATTGTCAGGATAGACCACGGCAGCGGCGAGGAAACGGTCGTCTGTGGCGCCCCCAACGTCGCCGTCGGCGCCGTCGTCGCCTACGCCCCGGTGGGCTCACGGTTGCTGGACTCGACCACCCGCGAACTGACTCGTCTCAAGTCGGTCAGGATTCGCGGCGAGACGTCGAGTGGGATGGCCTGTTCGGAGAGAGAGCTGGGCATCTCCGACGAGCACGAAGGTATCCTGATCCTGCCCGAGGAGACCGTCATCGGTACCCCGCTGGCTGACCTTCTCGGCGACGTCATCTTCAACCTGGACGTCACCCCGAACCGGCCGGACTGTCTCTCGGTCATCGGCCTCGCCCGCGAAGTCGCCGCTCTGACCGGGCAGAGGATGCACCTGCCGGACAGCGGCTACGACGAGTCGGCAGCAGCCATCGAGTCCCGTGTCTCGGTGGACATCCGCGATGCCGATCTCTGCCCGCGCTACTGCGCCAGCCTTATCAGTGGCGTCACCGTCGCCGAATCGCCGCGCTGGCTACAGGAACGACTTGTCTCCTACGGAATGCGTCCGATCAATAACATCGTCGATATCACCAATTTCGTCATGGTCGAGTACGGGCAGCCGCTCCACGCCTTTGATTTCGAGCGAATCCGCGGCGGCCGGATCATCGTCCGCCGTGCCCGTGACGGTGAATACATCCGCAGCCTCGACGATATCGACCGGGATCTGGCGGGCAACATGCTCGTCATCGCCGACGAAGACCGTGCCGTCGCCGTCGC
>CAZLUE010000092.1:2002-5086 GCA_964562625.1 uncultured Dehalococcoidales bacterium
TGGGCGGCGCCAACAGTGCGGTCACTGAGGGAACGACGACCATCCTGCTCGAGGCGGCCAGCTTCAACCCGCGCAGCGTCCACTACACTGCGGGGACGCTCCAGATGCCGAGCGAGGCATCGACCCGCTTCGAGCGGGGGATTGCCCCCGGCCTGACGCTCCCAGCACTGAAGCGGGCCACTCGGCTGATCGCCGCACTCGGCGGCGGCCAGGTGGCTCAGGGAATCATCGATGTCTATCCGGGGCGCGCCGAACCGGTCCCGGTGATGGTCACGCCGGAGGAAACCGCGCGCATTCTCGGTGTCACCTTCAGCCGTGAGCAGATCGTGGATACCCTGACGGTGCTCGGCTTCGATTGTAGTACCGATGCCGCGAGCGGCGAAGTAGCCGCCATCGCCCCCGACTGGCGCAGCGACATCTCCCGCCCGGTCGACCTCATCGAGGAGGTCGCCCGCATCATCGGTTACGACGAGATTCCGGAGACGATGCTCAGCGGCTCGGTGCCGCGCCACAGCCAGGCGCCGGTCGTCGTTCTCCGGCGGCGGCTCGGTGAATGGCTGACCGGCCTCGGTTTCCAGGAGATCGTCTCGCATTCGTTGACCAGTCTCGACATGATAGCCCGCACCCGCCCGGATGCGGAAGTCGATCCGGCATCGCTGGTCAGGCTGCAGAACGCGATGACGATCACCTACGAGTATTTGCGGCCGGATCTCAGGAGCTGCCTGCTGTCCTCGCTGGCCGATAACCAGAACCGTACTACCGGCGGCATCCGGCTCCACGAGATGGGCAGAGTCTACCGCCCCGGCGAGGCGGGCAACCTGCCCGACGAGTTCGACATGCTCGCCGGTATCGTCTCCGGGACCCGTAACGAAGCTTGGTGGCAGAGGACGGCGGATGCTTCCGGCGACGGTCGCCAACTGGGCTTCTTCGATCTCAAGGGCGTTGTCGAGAGCTTGCTCGGCCGGCTCCGTGTCAGCGCCGTCGTCGAACCGGGTAATGATCCCGGCCTGCACCCCGCCAGCCAGGCGGCGATACTGGTCCCGACCAGCCGAGTCGAGGTGCGGGCTGGCCGGCGTCGCCTCGGCGTCATCGGTGATGTCCACCCGGAGGTGCTCAGCCGCTTCGAGATTGACGGACCTGCTTGCTTCTTCGAGATCAGCCTGCCGGCGTTGCTGTCGGTGGCGACCGGCCATGACCGCTATCGCCCTGTTTTCCGGTTCCCGGCGATCATCCGTGATATGGCGCTGGTGGTCGATGCCGCCGTTCCCCAGCGGCAAATCGCCGATATCATTGGCGGTTTTCCCATTGTCGATCAGGTCACTCTGTTCGATGTCTACTCGGGTGAGCAGGTTCCGGCGGGCAAGAAATCTTTGGCCTATCGCATCGGCTACCAGTCACTGGATGACACCCTGACCGACGTCGAAGTGGACAAAGTCCAGAAGAAGATACTCAACAGGCTTTCCGGTGAGACTGGAGCGGTTCTCCGCGGTTAAGCTTCTCCAGTCGCTCCCCAGCTTCGATATTCACCTCGGTACGTGGTTTGATGTCTCACCGTTGTCTGGATATACTCAGTATGTGCTGAGAAATCAGATGAATGGGATATCGCAGAGGAGTGGCGAAATGGCGGCGATGCAGAATCAGGACAATGGCGCCTGCGGCCCCGCGCTGGAGGCCTGCTGTCAGGTCGAAGCGTTGGTCAGCATCGACGAGCGCGGCCAGATGGTACTTCCCAAGGACATCCGCGAGAAGCTCGGCATTGGTGCCGGTGACAAGCTGGCGATCACTTCCTGGACTCAGGATGGTCGGATTGTCTGCCTCTCGCTGACCCGGTCCGAGGATCTCACCGAGATGCTCAAAGCGGCCATCGGACCGGTCATGCGGGGCGTCGTCTAGGTAAGTATGGAGTTGATAATGAAAGACGAGGAAATCAGACAAGCCGTCAGGGAAGCCTACGCCAGGATCGCGGCGGCCACCGTCGGTGCCGCCGTTCCCGGCCAGCCGGCGTCTGCCGAAGCGGCCGGTTGCCGTGGATCGCAAGCCGGCGCGGAGGCTGCCAGTTGCTGTGGACCGCAAATCGGCGCGGAGGCCGCCAATTGTTGTCCGCCTCAGGCCGGCGTGGAAGCCGTCGGCTGTTGCGGTTCGTCGACCAGTGCTCTCGCCGACGCATTGAGTCGTGTCGTCGGCTATTCCGAAGGTGAATTGGGGTCGATCCCTGAAGGGGCCAACCTGGGACTCGGCTGCGGCAATCCCACGGCGCTGGCGTCGTTGAAGTCCGGTGAAACCGTGGTCGACCTCGGGGCCGGAGGCGGTATCGACTGCTTTCTGGCATCGAAGGCGGTTGGCAGGGCCGGTCGCGTCATCGGTGTCGACATGACCGTCGAGATGGTATCGCGCGCCCGCTCCAACGCCGAGCGGGGCGGTTATCAGAACGTCGACTTCCGCCTCGGCGAGATCGAGAACCTGCCGGTCGCCGACGGCGCCGCTGACGCCATCATATCGAACTGCGTCATCAACCTCTCGCCGGACAAGCCGCGTGTCTTCAGCGAGTCTTTCCGCACACTGAAGCCCGGCGGCCGGATGCTGGTCTCGGACATCGTTGTTACCGGCGAGTTGCCGGAGGATGTCAGGCAATCATTGGCCGCCTACGCCGGCTGTGTCGCCGGCGCCCTTCCCAAGGCAGAATATCTGGCCGGCCTGGCGGACGCTGGTTTTGAGGGCGTTGAAGTCGTCACCGAGACGGCGATGGGTTCGGGCGAACTCGAAGGGGCGATTGCCAGTGTCAACGTCCGCGCCGTCAAGCCCGAATAGCCGTCGTCCTCTCGATAATGGAAGGCGACGCGCCCCCTGCGGGCAGGGGGCGCTTTCTCGTTATCGGCGTTGTTTGGGGTCGACCGGCTCTGCCCGGTTGAGGCAAACCGGCCGGAACCGGCCCGCCTTGAGTTCTCTGATGAGGTCGCCGAGGCTGGTAATCTCGCCGTCGAACTCGGTCGCGCTGGATGGGATATCGCTCAACTGGTGAGCGTCGCTGCCGCCGGCCGCCTTCAGGTCGAGCCGCCGGCACAGCTCCAGTGAGAACCGGTTCTG
>CAZLUE010000093.1:0-5066 GCA_964562625.1 uncultured Dehalococcoidales bacterium
ACCTGTAACCTGCTGATTAAGAGTCAGCTGCTCTGCCAATTGAGCTAGCGGCCCGGGAGACTAAATATTAAGTTCTTATAATAGTTATGTCAAGTATTGGCGTTAAATTGGCGTTAAACTGTTTGGGACGGGTTGTTACCGAACGTTACTCTAGCTTCAAAGTGAGGTTTTGGTAATTGACACGGAAGGTCTATCTTGTGCGTAACATGACTCTTTGGGATATCGAACGCCAAATCCGAAGACCGATGCTCTATCCGCTGAGCTATGGGCGCCCGGTTACATTCTCGTGTCGTCCCGCCGGCACTGTCAATTAAGCTGGCGGCCGGAGCGGAGGCACGGCATCACGGTAATCATTGGGGTGAGTGGAGGGATTCGAACCCTCGATCTCCTGGGCCACAACCAGGTGCCTTAACCACTAGGCTACACCCACCATGAGGCGTCGGAAAAGGGATGAACGGTTCCGTTATTATAGCCGAAGTTACCTCTTGGGACAATCCCCTGCACTACGTCGGTAGATAAATAACGAGTTGCAAACCCGTACCTTGTTCCCATGTCCCTCGTGCCATTCCATTACCTTCAATCGACGCGCTGCCGTCTCTGTCGGTTCTGCCGGGAGCCGTGCCAGGTGCGTCACTCCCGGTAGTATAACCTTTTCTACTCTCATCGAGACACTCGCATATCTCCCTTTCATCTCTTTGACTCGTGCCCAATATCTGTCTGACCATTTTCACTCTTCGGTCTCGTGGAAGAGCCTCAAAAGGAGCGTCTACCGGGACTGTCGTCGCCCGCCGGTATATTTGCATTCCCGCCCTGCACATTGCTATACTTCGCAGTAGCATCTCGCCGGAATGATGGCGCGCCGCGCCGGGCTCCTCCGGACGGCATTACCACCGGATGGAAGGGAAGCAAGCGTGCTCAAACCCCTGTCCAACGTCAAGATCCTTGACCTTACACACCACATCGCCGGTCCCTACTCTACCAAGCTGCTTGCTGACTACGGCGCCGATGTAATCAAGGTCGAACGACCCGGCAGCGGCGACCCCGCCCGCAGCATGGCGCCCTTCCTCGACGACGTTCCCGGACCCGACCGCTCCGGTCTCTTCCTCTTCCTGAACACCAACAAGCGCAGCATTACCCTCAATCTCAAGTCAGCCACCGGCGTCTCGATCCTCAAGCAACTGGTCAAGGACTCCGATGTCCTTGTCGAGAACTTCAGCCCGAAGGTCATGCCGTCGTTCGGCCTCGACTACCTGACCCTTGAGGCGCTCAATCCCTCGCTGGTGATGACCTCGATCTCCGCTTTCGGCCAGACCGGTCCTTATCGGGACTTCCGCGCCACCGAGATTACAGCCGATGCCATGGGCGGCTGGATGAGTGTTATCGGTCACCCGGATCGGGAGCCGCTCAAGACTGGCGGCAACCAGGCTCAATTTGTCGCCGGGTTGATGGCCGGTGTCGCCACCATGACCGCCTTGCACGGTCGTGACGCCGTTGGCGGCCAGCACATCGACCTTTCGATCATGGACACCATCGTCTACATCCAGATGAACACAACCCAGGAATACGCCTACTACCAGCGGCTGCGCAAGCGGCTGGGCAACGTCGCACCTCCCGTGCCGGGTTGGATACTGCCCTGCCGCGATGGCTACATCGGCACCATCGCCGTCACCACCAGCCAGTGGCAGGCCCTCTCCGAGTGGACCGGCATTCCCGAATTGATCGAGATCGCTCGCAGTAGTGGGCCCGCCCCTGCCCGCGCCCAGCACGCAGACGAGATTCAGGCTCTCCTGCGGCCGTGGCTATTGGAGCATGACCAGGAAGAGCTTCTCCGCGAGGCGCAGCGCCGCCGCATCCCATTCGGGATACCGTTGAGCAGCCAGCAATTGCTCGCCTCGGAACACCTCCGCCAGCGTGGCTATTTCGTCGAGGTAGACCACCCGGAGACGGGAAGGCTGCGCTACCCCGGCGCTCAGGTCAAAATCGGTGACCTCCACTACGACCTGCAACCGGCGCCAACCCTTGGCGAATATAATCAGGAGATCATCGTCGACCGCCTCGGCTACAGCCGTCAGGACTTTGTCAGGCTACGCCAGCAAGGTGTCATCTAGTCGGAACAGAGGGGGGGGCGAACAGGAACATGACGACCACCAGACTGCCGCTAGAAGGAATCCGCATCGTCGACTTGTCGATGTGGTTCGCCGGACCAATGGCCAGCCGCTTGCTCGCCGACATGGGCGCTGAGGTCGTCAAGATCGAGTCGCTGCATCACATCGACCCCTGGCGCGGGCCGGCGCGGGTCACCGAGGAGATGGCCGCCCTGTTGCCCCAGGCGACGGTCGGTGAACAGCGCTACAACCGCTCCGCCAGCTTCAATCTCCAGAACCGCAACAAGCTCAGTCTAACTCTCGACCTCACTACCGACGACGGTAAGGACGTTTTCAAGCGGCTGGTCGCCATCAGCGACGTAGTTCTCGAGAACTACAGCCCGCGGGTAATGGGCAAGCTCGGACTCGACTACCCGGTGCTCAAGGAAATCAACCCGAAGATCATCCAGATGTCGTTACCGGCACTCGGCAGTATCGGCCCGGACACCAATTACATCGCCTTCGGGCAGACAATCGACTGCCTCAGTGGGATGGCCTATCTAACCGGCTATATCGGCGAGGAACCGATGCTGCAAAGCGGCCTTTCCTACGGCGATCCGCTCTCAGGTATGAACGCTGCTTTCGGCTTGCTGACGGCGCTGCACCACCGCCGCCGCAGCGGCGAAGGCTTGCATATCGAGCTGTCCCAGGTGGAAGGCCTGATTTCGTTCAACGCGGACTCGATCATGGACTACACGATGAACAGACGTGTTCGGGAGCGAAACGGTAATCGCCACCCGGCGATGGCACCGCACGGCTGCTATCGCTGTCGCGGCGAGGACCGCTGGGTGACGATCGCGGTCCCATCAGACGAAGCCTGGGAGACCTTCTGCCGCACTATCGGCCAGGCAGCCTGGCTGGAGGACGGTCGCTTTTCCGGTCTGCTCGAGCGTCTCTGCAATCAGGACGAACTCGACCGCCTCGTCGAGGGATGGACTCTTCAGCATGGCCACTACCAGGTGATGCGTCTCCTTCAGGCGGCGGGGATTTCGGCCGGCCCGGTCCTCGAAGCCGACGAACTGGTTAAGGAACCGCATCTCCATGCCCGCGGCCTGTACGAGGAGGTAACTCACCCTGAAGCGGGTACTCATGAATACGTCGGCATGAACGCGCGTTACTCAAAGACCCCAGGCGGTATTCGTACCCCGGCGCCGTGTCTCGGCGAGCACAACCACTACGTCCTCGGCGAGATGCTCGGCATATCGGATCAAGAGATCGCCCGTCTTGAAGAGACCGGAGTCATCGGTACTGAGGCTTCCGCCGAGCAGCAGGGCGGCATGTTCTAGCAGCCTTCTGCAGCTGGGGGAACCCGCGTCTCTTACTCTTGCGGATAGGGAGGTTATAGAGTGTCCAGTGTACTCCAGGGCATAAAGGTGGTCGACGTCGCTCAAGTGGCGGCCGTTCCGATGTGTGCCCGCCATCTGGCCGACTTCGGAGCTTCCGTCATTCACGTGGAACACCCCGTCGCCGGTGACATGTGGCGCGCCGGCGTACCGTCGGCCGTAGCGCCGTCGGGCGTCAACTACAGTTGGGAGAATTTCAACCGTAACAAACGCGGCATGACCTTGGACCTTTCCCAGGACGCCGGCCGCCAGGCGCTCTGCGACCTCATTGCCGCCAGCGATGTCTTCGTCACCAATCTCCGTCTCTGGGAGCAGGAGAAGTTTCGCCTCGGCTACAAGGAGATGCGTCGAATCAATCCGCGCCTGATCTATGGTTCGGTCACCGGATTCGGCAAGAAGGGGCCGGACCGTAACACCCCGGCCTACGATACTACCGCCTACTGGGGACGGGCTGGTGTCAGTCAGGTGCTGACGACCTTGGGAATGACGGCCCCTTCCACTCAACCGGCTTTCGGCGATGTCGTCGCTGGCCTCGGACTCGCCTTCGGGGTGATGACCGCCCTCTACCACCGGGAGCGCACCGGCGTCGGTCAGGAAGTGGACATCTCACTCTTCCACACCGGCATCTATCAGTCGTCGTTCTCCGCCGCGGTAGCGGCTGCCGTAGGCCCCGCCTATGACGAGTGGAAGCAGGCTGGAGGCGTAGCCTCAGGGCGCTTCATCGAGGAGGACGAGGCTGCTCGACAAAAGCGGCTTGACGCCGTACAGCGCGTCCAGGAAGCCGTCATCGGTCTCGACGAGATCTACCGGGACTACTCGCCGAATCCGATGGCCCGCGCCTATCTGACCAGCGACGGCCGCCGCCTGATTTTCAACGCGATTAATTCCAACCGCTACTGGCCGGTGTTCTGCCGCGCGATCGACAGACTCGACCTCATTGGCGACCCCCGCTTCGATTCCGCCGAAGCCCGCACTGAGAATCACCTCGTCCTCGAACCCATCTTTCGTGAAGCTTTCCTTAGCAAGACGCTCGCCGAGTGGCGTCCCTTGCTCAACGAACTGCCGTTCGCACCAGACCAGAGTCTCGCCGAGACCGTCGTAGACCCGCAGGCCATGGCTAACAACGTCTTCGTCCCGTTCGACCACCCCATCCACGGATCGACCAGGGTAATCAACAACCCGGTAAACCTTAGCGAAACGCCGGCGACGATCCGTACCGCCGCCCCCGAGTTCAGCCAGCACACCGAGGAAATTATGCTTGAGCTCGGTCGCAGCTGGGAGGACATCGCCCGCCTCAAGAAACAAGGCGTCATTGCCTGACCGGCCGCACTGGCCTCGTGAAACGATATCAGCCCGCCTCACCTGATTTATCTGGCGGACGGATCGAGTGGCTTGGGCTGCGAAGTGGATCTTGTCGGCGACTGCCTAGCCGGAGGTAATCTGCTCGCTGGTAGCATCGGTGTCTAGCTCGATCGGGATTTGGTGGAGGACAACTGCGACGGATGGTCGTTTTCGATCAGACTTTGCAATAGACTGGAGAGAACGGACTTGGTCGCGCTGTCGCCAGACTATTCGTCCT
>CAZLUE010000094.1:0-1450 GCA_964562625.1 uncultured Dehalococcoidales bacterium
CGCTTTGCCGATTCCACGGCCGGCCCCAGTGACGACCGCGACCTTCCCGTCGAGTTTCACTGTTTCACGAAGGCCCGCAGATTATATCCGCCTCATGAGGAACTCGCAATAGCCGTCCTTGTCGGTCGAAGCCGGCATCTCGTTAACGACGTCGACGTCGATCGTCTCACGAATCGTCTCCAGCGCCGTGCAGCAATAGCTCTTGCACGTCATCTGCTTGGCACAGTCAGCGCTAATTTGCTCGGTGATCTCGGCATAGAGGGCACACTGCGGAACCCGATACGACAGTGCGTTGAGGTTGTTGAGCGTAATCGCCACCTTGAGCAACTTCTGGGTGGACAAGGTCGCCACTTCCACGTAGCGCTGCGGTAAATGCGGGAAGAGCATGAACTGAACGCCGTTACGGTCGACCGATTCCTTGACGATCTCGATTGTCCGATCCGGGTACTCTTCACTCAGTTGGATCGTCCGCTGCATCAGGGACTTGCCAAGGTCCGCGAAGAGGG
Organism: uncultured Dehalococcoidales bacterium; assembly: GCA_964562625.1. GTDB lineage: Bacteria > Chloroflexota > Dehalococcoidia > Dehalococcoidales > Fen-1064 > CAZLUE01. The sequence continues at coordinate 507 of CAZLUE010000094.1, forward strand.
CATTGGCCGTCTTCTCGACCTCGCCATTAGCCTTACCATTAATCGCCGTCGCCAACTTGCCGGCGACGATGTCGGGGGCGTATTCCGCACGAATCATGTCGACAATGTCCTGATTAAGGTCGAACGAGTACGCCCGCTCGGCGACATACAGGGGATAAGGCGCCTCCTTTAACTCTTTGAACGGATCTTTAGCCATCTCTATCTCCTATTCCTTCCCCCATTGCTCGCCTTCGAATCTTGGCTTGACACGTGCCTGTTCCGGCATATTGATTGTGATCGCATCCACCGGACAGACGTCGATGCAAAGGTTGCATACGGTGCACTTGTCGCGGCGTGGTGCAAAGAGCACGTAGTTACCATCGATCCTGGGATCCATTTCTTCCAGCCGCTTCTCTTTGGACATGACACGAGTGGTGTGTAAGACGGCGGTGGGACAGACCTGGAGACACTTCTTGCATAAGAAAGGAACGGTGCATTTTTCGTTATCTATGCTTATCGTGGGGAATTTTCTGCCCATTCGCAGACCGTACGTCATTGCCATACCTCCGCAACCGCCGGCACATCGGCGCGCCAGACAAGCCTTATCGCCTTGCGCGGGCAACCGGTCTGACAGAGACCACAGCCGTAACACTTAAACAGATCGATGTTAGCTTTGTCGCTGGTTACCTCGAACTTGAGGGCGCCCCACTGGCAGCGCTGGGCGCAAACGCCGCAGCCGTTACACTTGTCGTAGTCGACCATGGCAACGTGGTGCCCCTTCAATGCGCCGAGGCCGAAGTCTACGGCGCCCCTCAACGCGCCGCAGTCGGGATAGTCGCACTGGCAAAAGCCACCGATGAAAGGTGCACCGAAGAGCATCAGGATATGAACGAAACCACGGCGGTCCATCTCGTGGTTCCACTCTATGGCCTCTTCGACGTTGAGGAAGGTGACACCACCTTTGT
>CAZLUE010000094.1:1460-5054 GCA_964562625.1 uncultured Dehalococcoidales bacterium
CCGGCCAGCGTTCCCACTTGAGCATGCCAACACCCATCCCCATACAGGTGTATTCGTGCTCGCTGCGTTCGTCGATCGCCCTCGTGCCCTTACGGCAGATGCAGGCCATCGTCCCAATCGGTGAACTCATCTCGAGTACTCTATCGGCGTGCTCCAATGCCACGATCTGAGCGCCCTGCCCTCGCGTCTGCATGATGTCGGCGAGGCGGCTGAACTCGGCCTGGTCACCATTCTCGATCGCGTTCAGCAGGTCATTGTTCCCGGGTCCGCTCTGCGCTCCTGTCTCGAGACCGACTTCGGCGCCTTTATGGGCTTCGTCCGGTGCGCGCAGCTTGTACATGTTCCTCGCGTAGTTCGCTTGATTGAGGTACCAGACGCCATCGCCGTCATTCTGGTCTCCGAACTGGTCACACATCCAACACATTTTATCCTCCTGACGCCAGCAGTAGCCGGCCGGCTGTCTCGTAGCACAGTTGTCCACGCTCAAATATACAATTGGCACACATCCGACAGTTCAGGCATCGCTCCGCTTCCGCCTGGGCTTGCCACGACGTGTAGCCAAGGTCCACCTCCTTAAATGTCGTCACCGCCTGTTTACCGGACAGCTTAGGAGTGTCCCACTGGTCGCGGCGGATCATGTAGACCGGCACCTGCTCTGACTGGACGGTAATCATCTCACTGGGATTGTCGGTGGCTGTAATCGCTCCACCGCTGAGGTACTGGTCGATCGAGGTCGCCGCCCGCCGTCCCGCTGCCATTGCCTCGGTGACAGTACCGCGGCCAGTGGTGATGTCACCGGCAGCGAATACGCCGGCCATGCTCGTCTCACCAGTCGCGTCGTTGACAATAACCGTGCCGCGTTTGCTGATCTTGAGTACACCCTCCGGCAGACCGCTGGTATCGGTCGCCTGACCGACGGCGATGATGACGCTGTCGGCCTCAACCGCTAGGTCGGTGCCCTGACCTTCGGCCAACGTCCAGCTAATACGGCCCTGACTGTCGACCATCGTCGAGGTCACCCGCTTGAAAACGATCCCATCAACACGGGAACCACTCTTCGACTTCGTGAACTTCTGCGGCGACAGTGACGGGTGAACCTTAACACCCTCACGTTCGGCCTCGGCGATCTCCCAGGCGAATGCCGGCATGTCGGCGCGGCTCTCGAGACATGCCACGTGGACTTCACTTGCACCGAGCCTGACCGCAGCACGGGCGCAGTCCATGGCGACGGCGCCACCGCCGATAACCCAGACATTACCCTTGACAGAAGTCAAACGGCGCTGCTTCACTCCGCTAAGGAACGTCAGCGCCGGTATCACGCCGGAGGCATCCGCACCCGGTATCTTGAGAGTGGCGCTCTTCTGGGCACCGATGGCGACTAGCATCGCCCCGAACCCTTGGTTCACCAGTGCTTCCAAGCCGACGTCGCTGCCGACCCGGACGTTGCAGTGGATCTCCGCACCGAGCGCCTTGATGTAGTCGATGTCCGCCCGCAACGCCTCAGGTGACAGGATGAAATCTGGAATGGCCGATGCCAGAATCCCCCCGGGAACCTGGGCCGACTCGAAGATAGTAACCCCGTAGCCTTTCTTGGCGAGATCATGAGCGGCGCTCAGGCCCGCCGGACCGGAACCGATGATGGCAACCCGAGTCTTCTTAGTTTTCTTTACCGCTCTCGGCGGCCTGCCGCTACCGTTATCAGCGGCGTACTGCTTGAGCGCCCGTATCGCGATCGGGTCATCAAGAACTTTACGATTACACTCCGTTTCGCAAGGATGGTGGCAAATCCGTCCACAAACCGATGGTAGCGGATTGGTCTCCCGGATAATGGATAGTGCCTTAGCGGCATCGCCACGGGCGAGCGCCATCACGTAATTTGGAACGTCCTGACCGATCGGGCAGACCGCTTCGCATGGCGAGAGCTTACCGATTTCAGGCCAGCATTGTTCATTATGTATAAAGGCTGGCGTTTCCGACCGGCGCCTAGAACTGTAGTAGGTTTCCGCGACAGCAGCCATTTCTCCTTACCCTCCAACCGGCAAGCCACACCGAACCAACGGGCAATACTCTAGCACCCTGAAGAATCACCGTCAAATCGGGCCGCTCCTCCTGCAACGCGGCGAGGCACCGATTATTATGCCCGGGCGCTCCGCCAAATGTCAACCGTCCCGCGAGGCAGATTATGTCCTACCCCTCCGCACCGCCCGCTTTGACATTCATCCCTCGGCTTGGTAACCTCAAGCGGGTAGCTGGACATGTTATCCTCCTAGACGCCGCGCGGGGGGGAGGGGGTTCCTGGATGGGCTGACGGCCACTTTGTGGTTCTGTCGCCCGCTAAGGTCTACACCGATGAGTGCCGCTATCCTAGTCATCAGCCTGGTCGTACTGGTCACCGTGGGCGGTACCGTCGCCGCTTGGTTTCTCGCCCGCGGTATGTCCACCGCCCGTCTGAAACTGTCGACCGCCGTCGCGGAAGTATCTCCACCACCCGCCTTCTGCTGGCGCAACACCGCCGCCCCACTCATAATACTGGTACTGACGGTAATACTGGCAGGTTACTTCTACCGGCTCCTCCCCGACGCCGAAGTCGCCTATCACTTCCGGTCGGACGGCTCCCCCGATGCCTGGCTGAGCCGCCGGGCAGTGACCCTCTGGGCGACTCTTTCCCAAGTATTCCTCACCGTTGTCGCCACCGGCCTCGCTTTCGGCGCCGGCAAGCTTTCGGCCCACTTCAAGGTCGCTGAATCGATCGGAACCAGACTCGACGGCGTCGTCCGCCTGGTCGGCAACATGGTGGCCATCCCACAAGCGTTGCTCTTCGTTGCAATGCTCGATATTTTCAGCTACAATTCCTACCAGGTTCACTTCCTCTCCCTGCGGATCCTTGCTCTGATCGTACTGACGGTCGGCTCAATCATCCTTGCCGTCTTCTTCATGAGGACCGTCCAACAACTCCGGGGGAGCCCCCGATAGCCACCGCCAAAACCTCCTGAGGAGCCATCGCCGTGACCGAACCGACGCCGACAGTTGACATGGAGAAGATGGTATCCCTTTGCCGCCGCCGCGGCTTCATCTTCCCGAGCAGCGAGATCTACGGCGGCCTCTCTGGCTGTTGGGACTACGGACCGCTCGGCGTCGAGATGAAACGCAACGTCAAGGAAGCTTGGTGGCAGTCGATTGTCCAGCAACGCGACGATGTCGTCGGACTAGACGCCGGCATTCTCATGAACCCGGATGTCTGGCGGGCCAGCGGCCACTTGAAACTCATGGCCGACCCCCTAGTCGAGTGCAAGCAGTGTCACCTCCGCTGGCGCGCCGACCACCTGGAAGGTGACCGCTGCCCGTCCTGCGGCGGCGAAGTCACCGAGTCACGCCAGTTTAACATCATGTTCAAGACGTCCATCGGACCGGTGGAAACGGACGCGGCGACTGTCTATCTGCGCCCGGAGACGGCGCAAGGGATGTTCGTCAACTTCCAGAACGTGGCCACCACGACTCGTAAACGACTACCCTTCGGGATCGCCCAGATCGGCAAATCCTTTCGCAACGAGATCACCACCGGCAACTTCATCTTCCGTTCCCGTGAATTCGAGC
>CAZLUE010000095.1:0-2902 GCA_964562625.1 uncultured Dehalococcoidales bacterium
CGACCCAGTTGTTTCAGTTCCGCCAGGCGGTGAACGATCTCGATGTCTTGTCGCCATGTCTTACCGAAGCCGATTCCCGGATCGAGAATGATGTTTTCCCGCCGGACTCCGGCAGCCAGCGCCACTCGCACGCTCTCCCGCAGCGAGGCCAGCACTTCCGCGACGACGTCGTCGTAATCGGCAGTATCGCGCCGTGTGGTCGCGTCATATCCTCCCTTGTCCCGCTGGTTACTCATCAGGATCAGGGCAACTTTCCGAGCGGCGGCGAGGTCGGCAAGGTACCGATCATGCTTAAGTCCCCACTGGTCGTTGAGAATCACTGCGCCAGCATCGAGCGCTCTGACGGCTACCTCAGACCTGTAACTGTCGATGCTGACCGGAACCGACACTTCGGCGGCCAGCTGTTCGATCACCGGAACGACACGCGCGATCTCCTCATCGGCGCCGACCGGTGACGAACCTGGTCGGGTCGACTCACCGCCGACATCAAGAATGTCGGCCCCTTCGTCAACGAAGCGCTTGCCCTGGGTAACCGCTGCGGCGACCTCACAGACACCGTCACCGGAAAAGGATTCCGGTGAGCAGTTGATGATGCCCATAACATAGGTACGCTCGCCCCAGCGGAATTCCGTGTCACCGCAACGTGTCGCGTTTGTCGCCGCCATCATTTCTCCCGGCACACTTTAGCCTGCTTGGGACGACTCGTCAACGCCATCGCTGGCTTGAATCGATGGCGCTTCGCGCCAGCAGATCCTCAAACATTTCGGCGTGGTGCTGCTCGTTGTCGCGCATCCGGCGAAACAACCGCTCGATGGCGGCATCGGCGAACTCGTTGCTGGCGCTGTCGTAGGCGGCAGCCATCGCATGCGCAGCATCGATGTCGATGCGCAGTATGTCGCCGATCTCCCTCGGCCGGCCGGCCTCGTCGTGCGCCAGTTCGGTGCTCCCGGAAACGTCGGCCAGCTTCTCGGCAATCCAGCCCATGTGCCGCATTTCGTTGATCGCTCGGTCCTCGAACTTGCGTTTGGTGTCGGCGTCCACTGCCAGGTAGGAGTGGAGCAGGTATTGGAGGATTACCGTGTACTCGTGTCGAAAGCTTTGGCTGAACGTTCGTGCCAGCTTGTTGCCGCCGACCCTTCTCAAGTCGCGGACGCCTTCGCGCCGTGTCTTGGCGACAAGATGCATGAAAGCGCAGTGATGTGGCTTCTCGTAGGAGATAATCCGCCGTAACAGGCGCGTGATCTTTGGATTGTCGATCGCCTCGATGTGCTCTTCGTACTGGCTGACGGCGGCCTTTCCCAGTCGGACGTTGTTTTTCATCCAGTCGGGCACGCTGGCGGCGCCGGTGAGCATCTTCCCCCTGTCGACGCTCGGTACCACGCCCAACTCGACAATTAGTTCGGCCAGCCAGTCGAGGTGGCGCATCTCGTCACGGGAGATCGCTTCGATATCGCAGGCCATCTCGCCCTCGCCGATAGCGTAGGCGTGGTTAAGGTATTGGATGATGGTGCCGTACTCGTCTTCGAGGTCTTTGTTGAGCAGCCGTGTGACTTCCTCTCCGTCCATGAGACTGCCCCCTCTTTACCATCAAATCCGAGACGTCACAAGAAGCCGCCTTCCCGGTGTTTGGCGGCAATTGTCGTTGCCAGCTTGTCGAGGGCAGCGAAGTCGTCCTCACCGGGGAATCCCCGGCTCAGTACTGGTTCCAGTATTTCCGCCTTGACGCTGCTGAGCATCCCGGTCAGTTGCTCGACGGTGCGGCCGCCCCAGCCGAAGGAGCCGATTACGGACAAGAATCGTGTTTTCGGCCTTAGCGCGTTCACCAGGAAGGCCGCATTGGCCGATAGTGGGTGAGCGCCGCCTAGCACCGTCGGCGTTGCGATGACCACCGTGGCGGCATCCACCAGCGCCGATGCTAGTTCGCCGACGTCGACCGCGGTGAGATCGAACTGACTGACGATGACGCCTTCGCGCACCAGGGCGCCGCCCAAGTGTTCCACCATCTTCATCGTGCTGCCGTGCATCGATACGTAAAGTACGATCGCGCTGTTGGTCGGTGTCTCCGAAACCCAGCCGCTGTAGGTGTCGACGATGTATTCCGGGTGGTCGTGAAGCGGGCCGTGGCTCGGGGCGATGGTGTCGATTTCGTAGCCCCGAAGCCTCTCCAGGTGGCGCCGGATGTTACTTCGGAACGGCATCATGATCGCTGCGTAGTAGCGCTTCACCGCCTCCGTAACCTTGCCCTTATCGCTGACGTAGAGGTCAGCGGTCGCAAGGTGAGCGCCGAAGAAATCGCAGGAGAAGAGTATCCGTTCCTCTCGCAGGTAAGTGACCATCGTTTCCGGCCAGTGGACCCAGGGCATGTAGATGAACTCGAGCGTGCGGTCGCCGAGCGACGCCGTCTCGCCGTCCCCGACGGTCCTGATCTTCTCCTCAGGTATCGGCAGCAGGTTGCAGAGCATCTCGCGACACTTCAGGCTCGCCAGTACCGTCGCCTCCGGGTGTTTCTTGAGAACCCACGGCAGCGTTCCTGAGTGGTCAGGCTCGGCGTGATTGGCGATGACGTAGTCAATGCGGTCGATGCCGAGTTGTCCCAGATTCTCGAACAGCGCCAGTTGCATGGTAGGGTCGACGGTGTCGATCAGCGCTGTCTTCTCGCTGCCGCAGACGAGGTAGGAGTTGTAGCTGGTACCATCGGGCAACGGTACCAGCGCGTCGAACAACCGCCGGTCCCAGTCGATTGCCCCGACGGCGTGTACCCCCGGTCTGATTTCCTTGGATTTCATCTAGTTGATTCTCTCGAAATCACTCTTCGGCAGACCGCATATTGGGCATTCCCAGTCGTCGGGGAGATCTTCGAAAGCAGTCCCAGGTTCGATCCCGGCGTCCTCGTCACCGACCG
>CAZLUE010000095.1:2912-5006 GCA_964562625.1 uncultured Dehalococcoidales bacterium
TTGACCAACGGTGTCCTGCAGACGCGCATAGACGACATAGGAGCAGCCACCGCATTGGTACTTGGACATATTCTGACTCGTCTCCTTTCTCCGGTACTGTCACCGTCACGAACGCCGGCCACCGCCCGGTCTTAATCGAGTGATGGATGCTCTTTCAATGTCGACCAGTGCGCAAGGTCCTTTCGATGTTCGTAGTAGTTGAGCAGCATCGTGTGGTGGACTCGTTCCTCGACGGCAACTACCGCGCAGAATTCTCTCTTCTCCTTCATGACCAGCATTGCAGGCGCGGTCTTGGTAGAAGTCGTAGCTGCGGTTTCCCATCGACATTGTCGTCGAGACGGCGTCGAGTTCGCCTCGCGTTCTCGATCTTTGCCGCTTTGCTGGCTGACTTGCTCGTAAAAGACATTGCCGTCGAGTTTCATCTAGGCGGCCTTCCATTGCGTCTCCAGCGCTCCGTCTATTTCAGCAACCATCTACCTCGCACATCTCCCCTCGACGTTTCGTCCATTGGCTTCGATTGTCCCAAGCCTCTGCAGAATGTAGTTTAGGCGGTTGCATCGGTGATGTCTGTGATATTAGTCGCCGCCGGTGTCGTACGATGGGAGACAGCGGCATGTTCCACAGCGGCCAGCGCGCTAGGTAACAGCACCGCCATCAGTGACCAAGACATGCCCAGTAACGTAGCTGGCGGCATCAGAAGTCGGGAACCAAAGCGGCATTGGCAAGTTCTTCAGGTGCCGTTGACCTGCCATCAACCAGTCCCCATCACGCTTTCTCTCCGTCGATAATTGGGCACATTAGGGTTCTCAATGGTGCAATTCACATGTCACAAATTTATCTTCCAGTAAAATTGGGCTCCCGTCTCTCCAAGAATGATGCTCTTCCCTCTTTGACATCCTCCGTCTGAGAGCAGATGTTCTGGGCGAAGTTCTCATGCGCCATTTGCGACTGAACGGAAGTCGTCCTCAGCCCCTCATATATCAGTCGCTTCTGAAGTTCGATGGAGACTGATGGGCCGTGAGCCAGTCTCGAAGCGAACTCTGCAGCTGACTTGAGCAGGCCCTCGGCAGGCACTACCCGGGTCACTAAACCAATGCGTTCTGCTTCCTTGGTGTCAATGAAATCGCCACTCCACATCAATTCCAGGGCCTTGTCCACTCCCACAACTCGGGGTAGATAGAAAGTAGCTCCGCAGTCAGCTACAAGTCCTCGGCGCACGAATATGCAGGAGAACTGGGCTTCTGCGGAGGCAATCCTGACATCGCAGGCCAAGGCTATGGCAAGACCACCCCCAGCTGCAATGCCATTGATCGCGGCAATGACCGGCTTGGCAAATTCGTCTATCTGCCGAATCAGCCAGCCGAAGCTGACAAAAGGTTCCAGGCGCTCACGGCGACCGATGCTCGGTTGATTCAGGTCAGTGCCTCCTATTGGACCAGACATGTCTGCTCCTGAGCAAAAGGCACGGCCCGCCCCAGTGATGATTAGTACCTTGACCTGGTCGTCGTTGTTAAGATCTCGAATTACCTTGGCCGATTCTTGAAGTAGCGTGGGATCGAGCGCGTTCAGCTTGTTTGGGCGGTTGAGGGTTAGCGTAGCCACTCCATCCGCAATCTGCAAAATAATACTTTCATACGCCATTTCCGACCTCACGGTGAACTCTGCCAGAGGACTCACCAATACAGTAGCACTCGAAACGAGCAACTCTTGACTGCTCTCAACCAGTTCCCACCACTTGTTGAACCGAACGCGATAGTCTTGACATACGTTGTGATCTGCGCCCGACTCCTCTTTCAGTGCCATGTATAGGCAGGTGGAACGATACTGCCGCCCAGATCACAGGACCGACTGGGGTAGGCGATCACGTCCAGTCTAGTGCTTGGTGCGTGGGATGTCAACGGATGTTTTAGGCCTCCATTATGGGTAACGTTTCAGGCAAATGTTAGATTGGCGACTTCCCTCACAAGGTTTTCACATTAAGGGTGTTTTGCTAATGGACTGAGCGATGCAGATAGCTACCAGATGGCACTACACGCTCAACGTAGGTTTCGAGTGACTGCCACATTGCTATTGGATTGAACGTAGGATAACGCG
>CAZLUE010000096.1:0-4992 GCA_964562625.1 uncultured Dehalococcoidales bacterium
CCGCGGCCGAATCATCACCCCCCTGAAGGACCGCTTCGGGGCTCAGGCACGAACTCACTACCCGCTGACGATCGCGCAGGAAATCAGCATCATGGACATGGAATACCGCCAATTCGGTGAGGATACCGTCGAGCGCTTCATGCCGGAATATATGAAGGAGATCCTCGCCGAGGTTACCCACCTCGGACGCAAGAGCCCTGACATCAACCAACGATCCGGCGTCAGCGTCAGGATTTCGATCGCCAATTATGAGACGATCACCGCCAACGCGGTGCGCCGCGCCGTCTCCATCGGCGAGAAGCTGGCCGTGCCGCGTATCACCGACCTGCCCCACATCCAGGCATCGACCGGCTCCAAGATTGAACTCGAGGGCTTCGAGGACGCCAAGGAAGGCAAGATCATCGACGACCTAACAAGAAAGGCGGTACTCAGTGTCTACAACCACCACTACCGGCAAGAAGACGCGGAACCGCTGGTGGCCCAGTTCAGCGAGGGCTTCAGCGTAGAAGTCTCGGACATGATGGCTGCCAAGTCATACATCCGCAACGTCAAGGAAATCGTCGGGCTGCTCGAACTTGTCAAGACGGTCTGCCAATCCGAACGGCCGGAGGCAATCGCCTCAGCCACCGAGTTCGTCCTTGAGGGCCTCCACGCCAACAAGCGACTGAACAAGTCAGTCGAAAACGGAAAGACATTTTACCGGAACTAACGATGAGAACCTTCCGCTACTCGGAATGGGACGGTACCCAGGATACCAGTGGCCTCGACGAGGAAGAGGTCATGGAGGAACTGGCGCGCAACCTGATGCAGGACGGAAACATGTCCTACGCGCTGTGGAAGATGCAGCGCCAGGGACTGCAGGACAGCCAGGGCCGTCACCTGCCCGGCCTCCAAGACCTCTTGCAACGGCTGCGCCAGGAGAAGCAGGGGCAGCTTGACCGTTTCAATCTCAGTTCGGTAATGGATGACATCCGCGAGAAATTGGCAGACATCCTCAAGACGGAACGTGACGGCATCGAGCGCAAGCTCGACGAGGCCCGCACCAAGGCCACCGAAGGCACAGACGGCGTCGACCCCGAAATGGCCGAAAAGCTCCTCAACCGTATCGAGGAGATGGCCGCCGCCAACGTGGCGCAGCTCAACGAACTACCCGAGGACGTCGGTGGTCAGGTCAAGGGGCTGACCAAGTACGACTTCATGGACGACGAAGCGCGCCCGAAAGTTCAGGATCTGGTCGATCTCCTCAAGCAACGCGCCATAGACTCCTACGCCCGCGACCTGTCGGAGCGCATTCAGAACATGGATCCTCAGTCACTGGCCGGCATGCGTCATCTGATCGAGGCGATCAATCAGATGATGGAACAGCGAATGAGGGGTGATGAACCAGATTTCGAGCAGTTCATGGGGCAATTCGGCGATTCCTTCGGCGACAACCCGCCGAAAGACCTCGACGAGTTGATGGAACGCCTCCAGCAGCAGATGACTCAGGCTCAATCGTTGCTCGACAGTCTCGCGCAGGAGGACCGCGAGTCGCTCCAGGACATGATGACGTCGATGCTGGACGAGGCCACCCAGTATGAGATGGCCAAGCTGACGGCCAACCTTGACGCCCTCCATCCCGAAGAACGGCAGCGACGGCGCTATGAGTTTGACGGTGAGGAATCCATCTCCTACAAGGAAGCGCTCCGCCTGATGGAGCAGCTTCAAGAGATTGATCAACTCGAGTCGGAACTCAAGGACGCCCAGTTCAGCCGGTCGCTCGACAACATTGACGAGGAGAAGCTCAAGGAGTTACTCGGCGATGGCGCCGCCGATGACCTTGAGAAGCTGCGCGACATCACTCGCGCCCTGGAGGACGCCGGCTACATCCAGCGTAAGGGCAGCGGCTACGAGTTGACACCGCGCGGGATACGCAAGATCGGCCAGAAAGCACTCAAAGATGTCTTCGCCCAGCTACGCAAGGACCGCAGCGGGATGCACGATACCGAGCACAAAGGTGCCGGTACAGAACGGACTGAAGAGACCAAGCCATACGAGTTCGGGGATCCTCTTCATCTGCACCTCGAGAAGACGATCATGAACTCGCTCTATCGCAGGCGGCAAACGCCGCCGGTCAAGCTGACACCGGGTGATTTCGAGGTCTACAAGACGGAGGAGACGACCCGTACGGCGACAGTGCTGATGCTCGATCTCAGCCTGTCGATGCCGATGCGCGGTAATTTCCACTCCGCCAAGCAAGTCGCCATCGCTCTCGACGGTCTGATCCGAATGCAGTACCCCAGGGACACGCTGCACATCGTCGGCTTCTCGAGCTACGCCCGTATCCTGAAGAAGGAAGACCTGCCATACATGGGTTGGGACGAGTTCGACCCCTACACCAACCTCCAGCACGGCCTCTACGTAGCGCGAAAGCTGCTCGCCAAGGAGCGCTGCAATAACCAGCAGATACTACTCGTCTCTGACGGCGAACCGACTTCGCACATCGAGAACGGCAACGTCTATTTTCAGTACCCACCGAGCATGCAGACGATTCAACTGACGATGCGTGAGGTCAGGAACTGCACCAAGCAAGGGATCATCATCAACACCTTCATGCTCGGTGAAAGTGACTTCGTCAACGCCTTTGTCACGCAGGTTGCCCGGGTCAACAAGGGGAGAGTTTTCTACACTCGCCCGGACAATCTCGGCGAGTACATGTTGGTGGACTATCTGTCCAACAGGAAGCGCCCAATCTGAAGAGCGAACGCTCCGGCTGCTCCCCGCCAGCTTACCCTTGGTCTCGCCTCGCATAGTAGTCGATCATCTTCCGCGCGGCGACGGCCGCCCGTTGGATAGTCGAGTAAAAGGGGATCTCGGCGGAAATCAGGTCCGTCCTGACCTGACTGATCGCCTGACCGCTCCAGTTACCGTAAAGGTCACTCCCCGAACCGTCATCGGCCAACACCGCCAGGAATGGCTTGGCCACTTCCTGCTTCAATCTGCGGTAGTCGTCGCAGATCGACCCGAGACGAAGCTCGACCGTTTCCCGCGTCGACAGCGTCAGCATCGTCGTCTCGTTGACAATCCCAATCAGTAAGTCGAAATCGTCGCTGGCACCCATCAACCGCAGCATGTCGAGGTCACTCATGGCGAAACCACCGAGGATCGATACATCCACCGGGTTACTGATCCAGTCCCAGATCTCGGAACCACGTGCTTTCAACTCGCGCCGAATACCGTCGGGCAACGGCACGACATCGAGTCCGGCCTCCTCACATTCGTCGGCAGAGAGGACGCTCGGTCCGCCACCACCGCCGGCAACGCCGACCCTCGACCCGGTGATCGACGGCAGGAAACAGAAGGAAATAGCTAGGTCGGCCATCTCCTCGAGGCTGTCCGCCGGCACCGCCCCCGTCTGTCGAATCAGGCTGCGCCATGCCGCCGCCGATCCTGCCAGGGAGGCGGTGTGCGACGCCACCGCCCGCGTCCCTGATTCGCCACGACCACCCTTGATGACAATCACCGGCTTCACCGCTGCCGCGCGGCGCAACGAATCGACGAAGCGCCGGCCGTCACGGATGCCCTCGGCGTAGATCGTGATCACTTTCGTGTCCGAGTCGGCGGTAAAATAGTCAAGGTAGTCGCATTCGTTGAAATCGATGGCATTGCCGTAGCTGATGATCTTGCTGAAACGAACGCCCCGCTTACCAGCCATTAGCGCGAATGAGGACGCCCCGCCGCCCGACTGCGAGAGCATTCCCACCGGCCCTGACTCCTTGGGCAGTCCGAAACCGAAGGCAATCCCGTAACCGGGGTGGTAAATGCCCATGCAGTTGGGCCCTATCAGTCGTATGCCGGCCTGCCGTGCCCGCACCAGTACCTCTTGTTCAAGGGCGGCGGCGTCACTGCGTCCGGTCTCACTGAAACGTGCCGTGTAGAGATGCACCGCCCGGACGCCTTTGACGGCACAATCGGCCAGCATGTCGAGAACGCCGGCGGCAGGAAGGCAGGAAATCACGTAGTCCACGTGGCCGGGGATATCCCTCACCGATGGGTACGCGGTAAGACCGGCTACCTCAGAATAGCGCGGATTTACCGGATAGATATTGCCGCGAAAGCCGTACTCGATGAGGTGATTGACGTAGGCGTAACCCCAGGATCGCGTGTTGGTCGAGGCGCCAACGACGGCCATCGATCGCGGGTAGAGAATATCATGTAATTCCTCGAAGGACATCTGGCAATCGTCCTCAGCCCAGCTTTATCCCGGTTTCTCCCACACAGAACCTCGCCAGTGATGTTGTTCGCCCGATCGGGGTCAACTGTCGTGACCGGTACCCGGTCGTTGGCGTTTCCCAACTCAAAAATACATAATTTATTAGGCCCACGGCAAGTGTGATATAATTAAATCCCGCAGAAATCTGGAGAAACCCCAGGCGATGGTCAGTTTGAACACGAAACAATCTCAACCGAATGTCGCTTCGCTCAAATGCCAGGGACGAACCTGGGTCAACATAGAGCACCCCACCCAGCGCGAGACAAACTACCTGGCCGAGTGTTACCCGTTTCACCAACTCGACCTCGACGACTGCCTCAGCCGCATCCAGCGCCCTAAGATCGACGAGTACCAGGACTACCTCTTCCTCGTCCTGCACTTCCCGGTGTTCGACAAGCACTCCCGGGTAACAACCCCCAGCCAGGTTTCGGTCTTCATCGCCGATGACTACCTAATCACCCTCCATAACGGTACCCTCAAGCCGCTCGTCAAACTTTTCCTCGAGTGTCAACTCGACGAAAAGACGCTCAAGCATAACCTCGAGTGCGGCACCGGGACACTGCTCTACAATATCGTCGACCGCCTCGTCGACTACTGCCTGCCAATCCTGAGCAAGATCGGCAGCAACATCGAACGGGTCGAAGAGGACATCTTCAGCAGCACATTACCGCGCTCGATCCGCGAAATATCAGTGCTCCGCCGCGACGTCATCGCCTTCCGCCGCATCGCCTGGCCCTTAC
>CAZLUE010000097.1:0-4227 GCA_964562625.1 uncultured Dehalococcoidales bacterium
CGGGTCAATGCGGGTGACCTGCTGGAGCCCGCAGTCGCCTACGAGATTTTCCCGATTGCAGCCATCACGGACGATGAACTGTCTCTGACCGGTAGCGACGCTGTGCTGCACGGTTCCGTCTTCCGACAAGTCATCCCGGAGGCTTTGGAAGTGGCCGTCGTCGTTTGCACTATCGGTCCGGCACTTGAGCGAGAGTCTGCCCGCTTCTTCGAAGAAGAAGAATCGTTACGCGGCTTGCTGCTTGACGGTATCGGTAGTGCCGTCGTCGGGGTGCTGGGCAGTCTGGCCTGTCGTCATATCGAGCAGGAAACCAGCCGTCTCGGTCTCCAGGCCGGCAGTCCGATTAGCCCGGGGTCGGACCGTTTCCCGGTGACCGAGCAGCGGCAATTATTCCGGATCACGCCGGTCCACGAGATTGGTGTCAGCCTTTCCGCATCCGCCCTGATGATTCCCCGGAAATCAATTTCGATGGTCATCGGTATTGGTCACGAAATGAAGACCTGGACGACCGCCGATACATGCGAGCGTTGTAACCTCAGCCAGACATGTGCTTATCGGGCTCATGTCTAGAAGAAGAACGCCCATAATGGAAACACTTGTCTCCGGTGCTTCTGGCCAGGTGATAATCGGTGGCGAAGGGCCAACCGTCCTCATCGGCGAGTGCATTAACCCCTCCGGTCGTAGGAAGCTGGCCGAATCTCTCGAAGCCGGTGACATGGGTATCGTCCGCCGGGAGGCGATCGCCCAAGCGGAGACCGGTGCCGATATTCTCGACGTCAACGTCGGCTCGACCGGCTCCGAAAAAACCACCTTGCTGGCTCGGGCCGTGGAGGCAGTTTCAGAGGTCACTGATCTCCCTATCAGCCTGGATAGCGATGACCCGGCCGCCATCGAAGCCGCCCTTAAGGTTTGTCCTGGCAAACCGATCGTCAACTCGGTCACCGGTCAGTTGGCATCCCTTAAGGCTGTTCTGCCGTTAGTCAAGCACTACGGCGCGGCCGTCATTGCCCTGACAATGGACGATACTGGCATTCCCGCTGATTCGGACCGACGGTTGGCGATTGCCCATCGGCTTGTCGAACGGGCAACCGCCATCGGTATTCCGCCGGAGGACGTTATCGTCGACTGCCTGACAATGACGGTCGCCACCGATCCCGCGGCGGCGCTGGTGACGCTCGACTCGGTTCGGCGGGTAAGGGCCGAACTCGGTGTCAACCAGACGCTCGGGGCAAGCAACGTTTCCTTTGGTCTGCCCGACCGCGGCATTCTCAACGGCGTCTTCCTAGCGATGGCGATTGAGGCTGGAGTAACATGTCCCACCGCCAATGTTGCCAGAGTCCGCCCGATAGTTCTGGCCGCTGATCTCTTCCTCGGTCGTGACGATTACGCTCGTAGTTTCATAAAGGATTTTCGGCGCCGGCAGTAAATCATAGCGTGTCCTTGCCTGTTTGTGCCACTGGACGAGTTGCTGACGGTGTTAGGATCCGTCGCTGTTGACGTAGGGTCGGTCGATCCGCTTCTCGAATGGCCGGTTCTTCTTGAGCTGGCCATTCCAGTAGGAGTCGGTCAGCCCGAAGGCTGTCATCGCGCAGATCAGCAGTTTGGCGAGCCATGTGTGCCGCTCACTCTTCGCCCGGCGCCGGACGACCCTCTGTCGAGTTTACCGGTCTTGCCAAGAATGGCGCCCAATTCGTGTAATGACTTGAAAATCCCGCGTGTTATCATCGGCGGCATCAGCTGTTGGAACCGGCCGACTAGTCGAGCTTGAGGACATCCATGAACGCTTCTTTGGGCACTTCCACCCGGCCAATCGACTTCATTTTCTTCTTACCTTCCTTCTGATGCTCCAGCAGTTTGCGTTTACGGGTGATGTCTCCTCCGTAGCACTTGGCGAGAACGTCCTTACGCTTGGCCGCTATGTTCTCCCTGGCCACAATGTGGCTGCCGACGGCCGCTTGAATCGGTACTTTGAACAATTGGCGCGGAATAGCCTTCTTGAGTTTGCCCACCATCTCTCTGCCGACCTCGCGAGCTCTATCCGGTGTGATGATACGGCTGAACGCATCAACCTGCACATCGTTCACCAGGACGTCGAGTTTGATCAGTTCGGCTTCACGGAGACCGATGAATTCATAGTCCAACGAGGCGTAGCCACGACTGCGGCTTTTCATCTGGTCGTAGAAAGTAGTCAGTATGCAGCGCAGGGGCATTTCGTACTCGAGGCGGATGCGCTGCCCGAGTTTTCGGCCGGTCTGGTGTTGCCCCAGGTACTCGGTGTGATTGTAGGTTCCCTCGGATTGCATGAGAAGCTCCATCAGGGTACCGATGAAGTTTGATGGTGCAATAACCGATAGTTTTACCATTGGTTCTTCTATCTTTTCGATCTCGGCGGGTTCAGGGAACTCATTCGGATTGGTGACGGTGAGTCGCTGCCCACTGGTTGTCGTGATGATGAAACTGACTCCCGGCACTGTAACTACTAGCGACAGAGAGAACTCCCGCTCCAGACGTTCACGCACGATATCGAGGTGAAGCAGGCCAAGGAAACCACAGCGGAAGCCGTGACCCAGGATCGGGCTGGATTCCGGTTCATAAAAGAGCGAGGCGTCGTTGAGGTTCAGCTTGTCAATTGCCTTCCGCAATTCCTTGTAGTCCTCCGGCTGGGTGGGGTAGATACCGGCAAATACCATCGGCTTGGAGGGGTGATACCCGATGAGCGGTTCTGCGGCGCCATCGTGTGAAGAGGTTATCGTATCACCGACATGGCATTCCTCCACGCTCTTGAGACCGGTGGCGATATAGCCGACATCGCCGGCTGTCAGTTCCGGTGACGGGCACGGTTCGGGAGCAAAATAACCGACTTCTAGCACCTCCAATTCGGTGTCTTGTCCCATCAGACGCAGTTTGTCCTCCTTGGCGATACGCCCATCCGCAACACGCAGGTAAGCGATGACGCCCTTGTAGGCATCGTAGCGCGAGTCAAAGATAAGCGCCCGGAGCGGTTGCCGGGCATCGCCTCTGGGTGGAGGAATTCGCCGGATGATTTCTTCAAGTAGCGGCGGCACCCCTTGACCGGTCTTGGCGCTCAACAACAACACGTCTTGTGCTTTGTAACCAAGCACGCTTTCAATCTCAGTCAGGACGCGCTCGGGTTCGCTTCCCGGTAAGTCGATCTTGTTGATCACCGGAATTATTTCTAGGTTGTGTTCCACTGCGAGATATGTATTGGCCAGTGTTTGCGCCTGGATGCCCTGGGCAGCATCAATCACCAGCACCGCCCCTTCGCAGGCTACCAGGGTACGCGAGACCTCATAAGAGAAGTCAACATGCCCCGGCGTGTCGACTAGATTCAGGCGATAGATCTGACCGTCCTTGGCTTGGTACCCCAGGCGGACAGCCTTGGCCTTGATAGTGATACCGCGTTCACGTTCCAGGTCCATACTGTCCATCACCTGTTCGCCCATCTTGTCACGCCGCATCGTCCCGGTGAGTTCAATCATCCGGTCGGCCAGCGTCGACTTGCCGTGGTCAATGTGAGCGATGATGCAAAAGTTCCGGGTAAGCGCTTGTTCCATGCGGCCTCAACTATTTCTTGCGGTAAGCATCCCACTATCCTGATCGTCGAAATCACCCCGGCAGTAAGCGCCAGAATACCTCGTTGCTCAGCAGCCGGCCACGGCGGGTGAGCCTCAGTCGACCCCCGTCTTTCTCCAGAAGGCCGGCGTCGACCATTTCTTCGACCGGTTGGCGGTAGTGCACCAGGATGTCTACGCCGAAGCGGTGCCGCACTTCGTCCAGTGCGATTCCTTCGCACAACCGCAAGCCGAGTATCACCGTTTCCGCAAGTTCCAGTTCAGGGCTGATCTCTTCATCCAGTTCCGGTGATTCCCTCGAACACTCGATCATGTACCTCTCCAGGATCTTCGTATTTGCGAAACGGTGACCATCCAGGCAGGAGTGAGCGGCGACCCCCAGACCGATGTAGGCTAGGTTCCGCCAGTAGGTCAGATTATGACGACACTCTCGGCCGGTGATTGCCCAGTTGGATATTTCATAGTGGTTGTAGTTCTGCGCGATCAGCATGTTCTCGGCCATTTCGTACTGATCGGCGCAGATGTCTGGGTCAGACTCGGGCAGGGATCCTTGTTCAATGGCTCTGTCCATCGGAGTCTCCGCCTCTAATGTGAGCGAATAGAGTGAAAGATGCTCCGGCCGCATCGCCATCGC
>CAZLUE010000097.1:4237-4990 GCA_964562625.1 uncultured Dehalococcoidales bacterium
TGTCGAACCCGGCGTCTCGGGCGTCTTGTATCGTCTCTCTTGTTTCAGCGGCGGTATGAGTCCGTCCAAGCAGCGCCAGTTCGCGGTTGTTCAGGCTCTGCACGCCCAGACTCAATCGGTTGACCCCTATCTCCCTGATCGTGGTCAGGTATGTCTTGTCAACCATCCCAGGGTTAGCTTCGATGGTTATTTCAGTGGCTCCACCAACGGCAAACCGCGAAACGGCGGACAGCAGACCACCAACCTGTTGAGCCGAAAGCAGGCTCGGAGTGCCTCCGCCGAAATATATGCTGCCAATGGATTCTCCGCCGGCCCGTCGTACCAGTTCCTCTTCGAGGGCACGCAGATACGCGGGAATATCGGCCTCGCGGCAATCGTAGGATACGAAGGAACAGTAGGGACACTTATGGCGGCAAAAAGGCACGTGGATGTAGAGCGCAACATCTCGGGACATAATGTAATTGTAGCAGATATGGCCAAATGCTTCCGCATCGAAGCAGCCTGGGAAAGATGGGAGAGTTTCCCGCAACGCACGGACCGATTGGGGAAGAGGTGCACTATAAGGACTTGCGTTGCCACCAGAGAGAGAAGGCGGATTCAGTGCCAGGAGATACTGGTGCCAATGATCTCCGATGTCATCACCTTGGACGGCGTTTAGCGGGCGGTCGGCTCCGTCTACGGTGGTGAGAACACAGCCGTCCTCTTGAAATCATAGAGCCGCCGGTGATGATCACCTTGACGGTCTCCTGCCGC
>CAZLUE010000098.1:0-4871 GCA_964562625.1 uncultured Dehalococcoidales bacterium
CGATTCCCTCAAGATCGGCGGGATGGAAGTAAAGAACCGTTTCATGCGGTCGGCGACCTGGGACGCCACCGCCGACGAGACGGGACGGGTCACAGATGTTTCGCTGGCGCTTTACCGCGGACTTGGCGAAGGTGGTATTGGCCTGATTGTTTCCGGCTACGCCTTTGTTTCCCCCCACGGCCAGGCGGTCGCCGGCCAGTACGGCATCAACAGCGACGAGATGATCCCTGGGCTGCGGCGGATGGTTGAGGTGTCACAGCGGGATGGTGCTAAAGTGGCAGTGCAAATCGTCCACGCCGGTATCAACTCCGGCTACCTCGCCGCGCAGGGCATGGATATTCTGGCGATGACCTGTCTGCCGAACGTGAAAGCACCACACCGGGAGATGACCGACGAGGAGATCGAGGGCATCATTGACGATTTCGTGGCGGCTTCGGTGCGCGCTCGCGAAGCCGGTTTCGATGCCATCCAGTTGCACGGCGCTCACGCTTACCTGATGAGCCAGATTGCCTCTCCGCTCTACAACCAGCGGCAGGACCGTTGGGGCGGGTGCGCCGAGAATCGGCGGCGCTTTCATGTCGAGGTGGTGCGCCGGATACGAAAGGCAATCGGTCACGACTTTCCGCTTATGATCAAGTTCGGCGTCATGGATGACCGTGAGGGTGGGCTGGCACTTGACGAGGGCATCGAGACCGTAAGGCAGATGGTTGCTGCCGGCCTCGATGGGATCGAAGTCAGCGCCGGTGTCGGTCAGGCGATAATGGCTTCCAAGGCCGGCGACCCTGAACTGACGCCGTTCCGTGAGCGGGCGGCGGCACTCAAGCGGGCAGTCAATGTGCCGGTGATGCTGGTCGGCGGGATACGGACACTGGCGACCTCACGTGACGTTGTCGCCAGCGGCGACGCCGATGTGATATCGCTCTGTCGACCGTTCATCCGCGAGCCTCGGCTGGTGGCCGGCTGGCAGAGAGGCGACACGGTTTCGGCGCTTTGTATTTCCTGTCGCAAGTGTATGCCGATAGTTGGTCGAGGCGAACCGCTCGAATGCGGCGAGGATCGGCGTATCCGAGAAGCGGCAACGGCATGACTGGTGGTGACCGAACCCATGGATGCTGCTTGAAGCTGCCGTCCGCTAGTAAGTTGACATAATCGTCATTCGCTATTCTGGAAACTATGCTGCTGGCCACTCGGTAACGGTGCTTGACCAGACCTTGATAATGGCGTTCTCCAGCACTGAGCGGCGGGGGTCAGGAGTTGCCAGTAGTGGCGGCAATTCCGGTATCGCCAGCCGCGACAGCAAAGGGCACTGTCGTCGTAACGAGCGGATCGCATCGCGGCTGCCGCCGTAGACCAGGTAGTCCAATTCGGTTAGGTATGGTTCCAGCACGTCGCGGGCATGGCCGCACGCCCGGTCCAAGAAATCGTGGGACTGCTGTTGGCGGTGTCGCTCGAAGCGGCGCTGCGATGAGCCGCCCTTGCGGTGGCGGCCGTGGATGAGGCCGGTGCTGGTCTTGCTCGAAAGCAACTTCTCGCCGCGCCAGACACCGACCGCGAAATGTCCGAGGCGGACGAGTACGATGGTGATTGTCACCTCCTCTTGCAGATGGCGGCGCAGAGTTTCGGCATCGTATCCGGCGGCGACGAAGCGATCTCTGAATGGTAGGGGCGGTTGGATTAGCAGCCGGCGTGTCGTTCCCCAGAAGAGTATGGCCCCGGTCGGCGAATCGCCGGCCAGTTGGGAGATCTCCGACAGCAGCGGCGGTTCGGTCACCAGACCATCGAGTTGCGCGGTGACGGCGTTCACGGTCGTCTCCGGCGGGAGGTAGACCGACAGCGCCTCGTCTCCGTCCGGATCGAGTTCGTCGAGCAACGCCAGCGTCTTTCGGCGGTTAAGTCGGGAGCGTCTCGAGTCTGTGTTGCTAGAGTTGGACAACGGTCACTCCGTTACCGCCCTCGCCGCGACCACCGGGACGATATGACTTGACCAATGGGTGGTCGGCGAGCACTCCTCTGACCAACTTTCGCAGTGCTCCAGTGCCTTCGCCGTGGACGATGCGGACCTCGTCCAGTTCGGAGAGGAAGACGGAATTAAGGTAGCTGTCGAGCTGCCATTCGGCTTCGTCGGCGCGTTTGCCGAGGAGGAGGAGTTCGCGGGCGGCTTTGCCGCCGTGCGGGATTGGCGGTCGCGTCTGTGCCGCCGCGGGTGGTTTGCCGCCACTCGGGGTGTCGATTCGGGTGACGCCTTTCAGAGCGAGATGGATTCTGGTGGCACCGGCCTGGACTTCAACTTGGTGTCCGTCAGTGGACACGCCGACCACCTTGCCGGCGACGTTGGCGTCGCGCAGCCAGACGGTGTCTCCGGTGGCGATCTCGCCACCCGTCCCGGCGGCGGCGGCGGCGTTTCCGGCGGCCTTCGCTTGCCAGCCCTCGCTGGCCAGTTGCTTCCTGGCGGCGGCTGCCTGCTGTTGTCCGCGATCGATGGCCTCTTTCGATTTCTCCTTACGCAGTTGCGTCGTCGCTTGGCGGATATGCTTGTGCAGTTCCGCTGCCTCGCGGACAACACGGTCGCGAGCCTCCTCGATAATCGTCCTTTCTTCCGTCTCGAGACGGGCGAGCCGGCGGTCGATTTCTGCGGAGCGTTGCCCGGTTTCTTCTTGTTGGCGTTCGAGGTCGTGTCGCAACTTTTCCGTCTTCTCCTTCTCGGTCATCAGGTCGGCGAGCAGTGCTTCCAACTGGTGCGTTCCCTCCGATAGCATCGAGCGGGCCTTGGCGACGATTGCCGGCGGAACGCCGAGGCGGGCGGCCGTTTCCAGGGTGTTGCTACCGCCGGGAAGACCGACAGTCAAGTGGTAGGTCGGCTCGGTCGTCACCGGGTCGAAGGTGAGCGAAGCGTTCTCCATCCCTGGCATGGCATGGGCAAACGCCTTGAGGTCGCTGAAGTGGGTTGTCGCCACTGTCGTTGATCCCACATCGAGGAAGTGCAGCAACACCGCCCGCGCCAGCGCCGATCCCTGAGCGGGGTCGGTGCTCGTGCCGAGCTCATCGAGCAGCACCAGGCTTCTTCGTGTGGCGCCATCGATGATTCGGGTGATGTTGCCGATATGCCAACTGAAGGTTGACAGTGTCTGCTCGATGCTCTGTTCATCACCGATATCGACGAAGATGCCGTCGAACACCGGCAGGCAGGTGTCCTTCGACGCCGGAATTGGCAGGCCGGCCTGCGCCATGAGTGACAGCAGCCCGATCGTCTTCAGGGCGACCGTTTTGCCGCCGGTGTTAGGGCCGGTTATAATGAGGACGGCGTAGCCGCCGGAAGCGAGGTCTTGACCGATCTCGACCGAGAGCGGCACCGCCTTGTCGCCGAGCAGGGGGTGACGGGCTTCGATCAGTCGCAGTCCGGCGGAGAGTTGCGCCGAGGCGTCGTCCAAGGTGACCATCGTCGGCTCGTTGCCGCGGATGCTGCGGGCGTATCTTGCTTTGGCCTGGGCGAGGTCGATCTCGGCGGCGGCCTCGATGTTGGCGGCGATTTCCGTCGAATGCGCGCCGACTTCCTCACTGAGAGCGCGGAGGATCCGTTCCACCTGACGCTGCTCCTCGACGCTTAGCTCGCGGAGTTCGTTCCCGGCCTCGACCGTCGTCCACGGCTCAATGAAGATCGTGGCGCCGGTATTGGAGACATCGTGGACTATGCCGCGAATGTTCTTCCGGGATTCCGCCTTCACCGGGATGACATAGCGGCCTTCCCGTTCGGTGACAAGCGATTCCTGGATTATCCGCCGCCCTCGCGGCGATTCGATGATTGCGTCGAGGCGGTCAAGCAGCCTCCGTCGGGCGTTACGCAGTTGTCCCCTGACAGCCTCGAGTTCCGGTGACGCCGAATCGAGCACCTTACCCTCGGGCGACAAGCACTTGGCGATGCGGTTCTCGAGCGTCTTTAGCGGCACCAGGCGAGTGGCGACTTCGGCGAGCAGAGGGAATTCGGCGGAACGGCGAGCGAGGTTGCCGTGGAGTCGGCGGACAGATGCAAGAGTGACACCGCTAGCCACCAGCACGGCGGGGTCGAGTATCTTGCCTCGGGAGGCCATTAGCGCCTCTTCGCGAGTGTCGGCGATTTCGCCGACGATAACCCCGGGTTCCAATCTGGCGAGCTCACTAGCCTCGGCGGACTGGCGCAGCCGGTGGCTGATCCGGGAGTGATCGGTCAGGCACGGCAGGCTGAGGGCGATTTCTTCGCTCGTCGGGAACGATGTGAAACCAGCAAGCGTCTCCCGGACGCGGTGGAACTCGAGCATTTCGAGAGTCTTTTCGTCCACAATGTCGACCTCCGCGTCTTTCGCGCTACATTGTACCATTTTGAGGCCGAATTGGGGACGAGGGTACAGGCCGACGGTGAATGGATCGTGCCGACCTGGCGGTGGATTGACCCTGCCGATGGCTCGGGCTATAATTCAACAAGTCGCAGCCGCACGAGGAGACCATATTGGACCGCTGGCATGCGGTGAAACGCGCGGGCCGTTAGCTCAGTTGGCAGAGCGCCTGACTTTTAATCAGGGTGTCGCAGGTTCGAGCCCTGCACGGCCTAGGCTCAACCCTCTTTGATTCTTCTAACCCTTTTCTAACTGCGGTACCCAAATCGGCCGTTGTCAGTAACCGGATTGCCTCTGGATTCAGGGCAACACCCACCTTCTTGGCTGACTCGTGTTGTGGCTCGGTATCGTTTCTCAGATACGTATCGACGGTTACCACAATGCTGCTGTGCCCGAGTTGGTCGCGTATTTGTGCTAGCGATACTCCCGACTTGGCCAGGATATGGGCCGCTGAATGCCGGAGGTCGTGAAAGCGCATCTCTGGAAGTCCAGCATCCTGAAGAA
>CAZLUE010000099.1:0-4806 GCA_964562625.1 uncultured Dehalococcoidales bacterium
GTCAGATCCATCCCCTTAGGCACCCCGTGTACGAGGTAACCAACACCACCAGCCAATCGCAACGGGAGAGTCTTGAAGAAATGAGGAGACTAATAGAATGGGGTCACCGTATCGGCCACTCGGCGCACCCTCCCTCGATTCTTGACATCAGCGCGCGGCCGACTCCCATCGCCCAATTCTTGACATTAGCCGTCGTCGGCCGGTAAAGTATTCAGTCAAAGTCGGGCCATGCCACTGGGAGCATTCCACGACTTTCGGAAGGCAGGTAACGATGCCCCAATTCATACCTGACACCCCGCTCTGGGAAGCGGTCTGGGCAGCCGGTGTATTCGTCGTCGCCGTCGTCGTCGGCTGGCTCGTCATTGTCATCGTCGGCCGCATCCGCCGCAGGCTGGAGCGTCGGCACCAACACCTTATCGTCTCCCAGTTACTCAGCAGCCTTTCGCGTCCAATATTCCTGCTGATCGTCACGCAGGGAAGTCTGGCGGCACTGTCGGCGCCGCCAGCGCTTGATTCCTGGGACCCAGTACTGGGACGGATCAGCGTCTCCGCGGCAATCGCCATCGGCATCTACGGCATCGGCCGCGTCGCCGGTGGTCTGCTGGAGTGGTACTCCCGCTCGCCAGCCATTCGCAAGCGGTCACGAATCGACCTCAGCCTGGCCCGCCTCCTCCGCCGCCTCATCCTGCTCGTCATCTACGTCGTCGGCGGGTTGATGCTGCTCGACTACGTCGGCGTCGACATCACCGCCGCCATCGCTGGCCTCGGTATCGGCGGTATCGCCGTCGCCCTAGCTCTCCAGTCGACCCTGGCCAACTTCTTCGCCGGCACCCAGCTCGTCTCCGACCGAGTCATCCAAGTCGGCGACTACATCGAGCTCGATGACGGCACTCGGGGCTACGTCACTATCGTCGGCTGGCGCTCGACTCGTATCCGCACCCCGTTCAACAATCTGGTCATCATCCCCAATTCACGCATCGCCAACAGCGTCATCACCAACTATCAAGGCCCGACCATGGACTTGGGGGTTATTGTCAGTTGCGGCGTCAGCTATGATTCCGACCTCGCCCACGTGGAGCGTATCGCCCTCGACGTTGCCCGGGCGGTTCTCAACGACCTCGACGAAGTCGTCAAGACTTTCGACCCGTGGTTCGGCTTCGAGCGCTTCGGAGACTCCAATATCGACTTCTGGGTCTGGATGCAGGCCACCGACAGAAGCGCCTCGTTCAAGCTGCAAAGCGAGCTCATCAAGAAACTGCACGCCAGACTAAACAAGGAAGGTATCACGATCAACTACCCAGTCCGCCGCCTCGTCTACGACAACCCCGACGGCAGCCTGCCGCTACCAGGAAGACCTTCCCCGTAGCAGACGCTTCCTCGATAGCTGCAACCTCACCTCGCCACCGGCCCGGGGCGTCACTCCCTGACAAGAACGCCGTGCCGGCTGACCTTCACCTTCATGTCTCGCCGGTAGACGTACTGGCTTCCGGACTAAAGTTGCCCCACGTAGAGCACTTCTTTGTGGTCACCGTAGCGAATGGTCACCACGTAGAAATCATCGTAATGAATGTGGAGTCTGGCGCGGCTCCGCTGGTCGGTTCGAGGGCAGCCCAATCCGGCCCAGCCACACCTCGGCGCTGGCCACCGGCACATCGCCCTCTTCGAGGACACGGAGAGTGCCGGAACGCCACGACAGGAATCACTTGAGGAAAGACCGTTTTGGCAGGTCGAGATGACCACGGACCGGGCCTTCGGGCGCCAATTCAAGAACATCATTCTCGAAGCCGTGCTGTTTGGGAATAACCCAGTTTTCACCGTACTTGAGACGCAGGTATTCCTCCAGCGGATTGGGTGCGAAGAACCGCTCGCCAAGGAACTCTATCTCCTTAAGTTCGGTGAACAGGCACAGCGGCAGATGAAGCGCCGTTTCGATCTGGTCGGCCGGCTAATTGGACCAGTAAGTTTCCTGCAAAGCCGCCTCACTGGCGGCGTTCTTTTCGGTCATGGTGAAACCTCTATTCATAGTTTCCCATTTCCCAGTTGGGAAGGGAATTAATGGAATTGGGGACTTCAGCAAGGAGGCAGGAGATTCAGTAAGGATGGTCGATACTACTACCCCAACCTCAATCCCAACTTATCCCCTCCAGCACATCCTCCAACACATCCCGCCACTCCCTCCTGAACCGCCGCCACGGAATCCTCAACTGCTCCCTGCCCACCGTGATCCCCACCATCAGAACCGGGCGCAGTTTGGCGGCATCGAACCGCAGGCCTTCCACCAGCCGTAGCACAATATCATCGGATTCCGTCATCACTGATTTCACGTACGCCTTCGTCGCCAGATCCTTCAACCGCACCACGTAGAAAAGGTTGGCCACTTCCTCCGGAATCGCCCCGAAGCGGTCGACCATTTCCTGTTCCAACCCGGTGGTAGCAACCGTCCCTTGGAGCTTCACCATCTCCTGGTACAACCACAGCCGCGTCATCTCGTCACCGACGTACTCTGTCGGGATAAACGCCGCCAGTGGCAGATCGATCGTCGGCGCAGGAAAGTCGGGTCGCGCCAGTTCCGTATCCGGCACCCCAACCTGCCTCGCCTTCTCCTTCTCAACCGCCGTCGCCAGCAACTGGCAGTACAGGTTGAAACCGACCGCGCTGATGTGGCCGCTTTGTCTTGCCCCCAGCAGCGTCCCCGCTCCTCTGATCTCAAGATCCCTCATGGCAATCCCAAACCCAGCCCCCAGTTCCGTCGCCTCGTATATCGTCTGCAATCGCTTGGCCGCTACCGGCGTCAGCCGCTGCCCCTTGTCGAACAGAAAATAGGTGTAGGCCAGTTTGGCGCCGCGCCCCACCCGGCCGCGCAACTGGTAAAGCTGCGTCAACCCAAACTTGTCCGCCCGGTTGACTATCAGCGTATTGACGTTCGGCATGTCCAACCCCGACTCAATAATCGTCGTGCATAGCAGGATGTCCGCCCGCCCCTGCATGAAGTCGGCCGTCACCCGCTCCAGTTCGTGCTCCGGCATCTGTCCGTGGGCAACCGCCACAATGGCTTCGGGTACTGTATTCTCCAAGCGCGCCGCGATCATCGGAATCGACTGCACCCGATTGTGCACGAAGAACACTTGCCCACCGCGCTCCATCTCGCGCAGGATCGCCTCGCGCACCAGCCGGTCGTCGTAACCGACGACGTACGTCTTGATCGGCAGCCGTTCCTCGGGCGGTGTCTCCATCGTACTCATGTCGCGTACCCCGACCAGCGCCATGTGCAGCGTCCGTGGTATCGGCGTCGCGCTCAGAGCAAGCACGTCGATCTCCTGCCGCATCCGTTTCAGGTACTCCTTGTGGCCGACCCCGAAACGCTGCTCTTCGTCGATTATCAGCAACCCAAGGTCCTTGAAGACGATGTCCTTCTGCAGCAGTCGGTGCGTCCCGATGCAGATGTCGACCCGCCCATCAGCCAGCCCCTCGATAGTCACCTGCTGCTCGCCATGAGAGCGAAAACGACTGAGCACGTCTACCCTCGCCGGGAACGCCGCCAGCCGCTCGGTAAAGGTCACGTAATGCTGCTGGGCTAGCACCGTCGTCGGCGCCAGTACTGCCACTTGCTTGCCGTCGAGCACCGCCTTAAATGCCGCCCTCAGGGCGACCTCGGTCTTGCCGTAGCCGACGTCCCCGCACACCAGCCGATCCATCGGCTTACCTGCCTCCATGTCCTCCTTGACGCGCGTCTGCACCTCGATCTGGTCCGGCGTTTCGACGTAAGGGAACGACTCCTCCAGTTCATACTGCCAGATTGTGTCCTCACTAAAGGCAAAGCCGGGAACGACCTCCCGCGAGGCGTACAGTTCAAGCAGTTCCTCGGCCATCTGCTCGACCGATTCCTTGACGCGCTGCTTCGCCCGCGTCCATTCCTGTGTGCCGAGTCGGCTCAACGCCGGCTTCTGGTCCCCCCGGCCGCCTATGTATCGAGTCACCCGGTCGACCTGGTCGCTGGGCACGTAAAGCCGGTCGCCGGAGGCATAGTGCAGCACCATGAATTCCTTTCGCCCGCTCTCGGTCCCCATATTACGGAAACCAGTGAACTGGGCGATCCCGTGCTCGACGTGTACCACGTATTCTCCTGACTTTATATCAAACGCTAGCTTTCGCCGTGCCACCGGCCGCTTCTTCAACAATCGCTGTTCCTTGGCAAAGCCGAAAAGCTCGACGTCGGTCAGCAGCAACGTTTCGCCACCCATCACCCAGCCCCCAGCCAGCAGTCCCTGCAGCAGCGTCAACGATCCCGACGTTATCGCTCCGGCACTGACTGAAGTCAGTGCCGGAGCGATAATGTCCTCGTCCTCGAGCAGTTCCGAGAGGCGGCTCGCCTGGTGGCTAACCATTACCAGCCGCCGCCCGGAGACCAGCATTCGTTTCGCCCGCCCTATGAAGGCCTCGAGTTGTCCGGCATAGTTCGGCGCCGCCGCGAAGTCCATCCGAAAGTGCCGGCCGCAGTCACCGTGGCCCCAGGACACAAGGCCCAGTCCCGGCCGCAGCGCCATCTCATCCCAAGCAAGATACGGCACCGGAAAGTTAGCCGGTAGCTCGCCCCGCTCCAGTTTGGCCGTCCGCAGTTCCCCCGCCTTCTCTTCAAAATCGGCGGCAGCGGCGGCAATTCTGTCCGCTTCGTCGAGCACCATCAACACGTCATCTGGCAGATAGTTAACCAAGCTGTCGCCATTGAACAGCGGCGCGTAGAACTGGGCGGTCAGCGGTGGTTGCCGCTCGGAGAGCCGCGATATCTCCTCGGCCAGCTGCTCTCTG
>CAZLUE010000100.1:0-4648 GCA_964562625.1 uncultured Dehalococcoidales bacterium
CGAGCGGCAGCGATGGGCAACAGGTCGGGGCGACCCCGTTCGGCCAGCCGAGCGACACTCTGACGATCGGCAAGCTGGAAGGAGTCGGCGTTGCCTTTCTGCCGCGGCACGGCCGCGGCCATACTATCACCCCCGGAGAACTCAACTGCCGCGCCAATATCTACGCCCTGAAGTCAGTCGGGGTGGAGCGTATCATCGCCGTCACTGCCTGCGGCAGCTTCAAGGAGGAACTGGCCCCCGGCGATCTGGTGATCCCGGACCAGATCATCGATCGCACTAAGGGCCGGCCGAGCAGTTTCTTTGGCGGCGGTATTGTCGGCCACGTCATCTTCGACCAGCCATTCTGCCCGGACTTGAGTAGCCTTCTATACCAGACCGGAATCGATGTCGGCGATGTCACCGTCCACCAGGGCGGTACCTACCTCGCCATGGAGGGTCCGGCCTTCTCTTCCAGGGCCGAGTCACGGCTGCACAAGTCGTGGGGCCTCGACATTATCGGCATGACGGCCGCGCCGGAAGCTAAGCTGGCCCGCGAAGCAGAGATCTGCTACGCGGCGGTCGCCGGTGTCACCGACTACGACTGCTGGAAGGACGATGACGAGCCGACCCCGATCGATCAGATCGTCGCTACTCTGCAGCGGAACACTGATACGATCCGGGAAATCATCAAGCGGGCTGTGGCCGCCGTCAAGGAGGAGCGTGCCTGCGCCTGCGCCAGCGCCCTGCAAACGGCAATCGTCACCAACCCGGATGCCGTCACACCCGCCTTGAAAAAAGAGCTTGGTGTAATCATTGGCAAGTATATAAAGTAGGACGAAGATGCCGGATACCGAATTCGGTTGCCTGGCGACGGCAATCGGCAGCATGCCCCAGGACGACGCCGAGGCTGCCTGCACCCAGGTCGTGAAACACCTCAAGAACATCCCCGCCTGGCCGCAGTTACCGAAGCGCTCTCCTCTGGAAAACATGTACATACAGTACAGTCAGGGCTTTCCCGGACTGGTCGTCGATGGTGACAGTCTCGAGGTGCGTCGCTCCGATGACTTCGAGAAGCAACTCTCGACCTTCTACACCGACTTCCTCGCCAACGATTTCTACAAGTACGCCGTTGGTGCCGACTACGCCGCCGGGTTGCACGCTTTCCTCAACCGCCCCGGTCTGTCACCGCTGGCAGTCAAGGGACAAGTTACCGGACCGGTGACCTGGGGTCTGATGGTCACCGATGAGCATAGTAAAGCAATAGTCTACGACGATACCCTGCGTGAGGTCGTCCCCAAACATCTCAAGATGAAGGCGTCGTGGATGGAGAAGGCGCTCGGCCAGATGTCGAACCGGACGATCGTCTTCCTCGACGAGCCCTACATGGCCGCCTTCGGCTCGGTGGGAATGATGCTCTCCCGCGAAGACGTCATCGGTATGCTCGACGAGACGTTCACCGGCATCGAGGGTGTCAAGGGAGTCCACTGCTGCGGCAACACCGACTGGTCGATCCTGTTGGCGACGAGCAGCGACATTGTCAGTTTCGATACCTACAATTACGCGGATTCGTTGGCGATCTATCCCACCGACGTTAAGGAGTTCCTCGCGCGTCGAGGCGCCATTGCCTGGGGAATCGTTCCCAACGAGGCGGAGGCACTGAAGAAAGAATCGGTCGCCAGCCTCAAGGACCGACTTGAAGAAGCGATGGCGCCATTCACCCGTGTTGGTGTTCCTTTCAAGCGCCTCGTCGAGCAAGGGCTGATCACCCCGAGTTGCTCACTGGCGACGCTCGGTACTGCCGCCGCCGCCGACCGTGCCCTGGAGTTGCTGATCGATCTCTCGACCAAGTTCCGCCAGAAGTACCTGTAACGACGAATTCACCACACGCTAGGGACAGACCTCCGTCTTTGTCTCAACCGACGGCAGCCAAGGTGACAGTTGTCACCCATTTCCGCTATATTGATGAGAAGCATGAACAAAGCAAGACGAGTGTCCGTCGCCAAGCATCGCAAGACCAAGAAGAAGCTGGCGGCCAGAAGAAGAACGGAGAAGGCCACTGCCAGGTAGTCGCCGGCCATTGTCCGGACACTGCCCGTACGGCCGGCTCATAAGCGTTGCGGCAACACCATGACGAAGCCAACGGCGGGCGGGTCTCCTTGGTGTCTTCGGCGTGCGGCGGTCTTCAGTCGCGATCCCAACCGCAGGGAGGTAGTCTGTTGAGTATCCTCGTAGTCGGCACAGTGGCGTTCGACTCGGTGGAAACGCCGCTAGGACGGGCCGACGACATTCTCGGCGGCTCGGCGACCCACTTCTCGGCGGCGGCCAGCCTCTTCACCGATGTCAAATTGGTAGCCGTCGTCGGCTCCGATTTCCCGATGGACAGTGTCGCCTTCCTCACCGAACGCGGCGTTGATACCCGCGGCCTGCAGATCGTTGACGGTCGTACCTTCCGCTGGTCCGGGCGTTACGACTACAAGTCCAACACTACCGAGACCCTGGAAACACAACTCAACGTACTCGCTGACTTCCACCCGACGTTGCCCGATGACTACGCCGCCAGCAACATCGTCTTTCTGGCCAATATTGACCCTGACTTGCAGCGCGAGGTGCTCCAGCAGGTGCCCGACGTCCGGCTGACGATGATGGACACGATGGATTTCTGGATCAATACCCGGCGCGAGTCACTGGTCAAGACGATGAGACAGGTGGACGTCGTCACGATGAACGAGGCCGAGGCCCGTGCCCTTGTCGAGACTGAGAGCATCCTGACGGCCGCTAGGTGGATACTGGAACTGGGGCCGAAGATGGTCGTCATCAAGCGCGGTGAGTACGGCTGCGTCAAAGTGGACGACAACGGCTATTTCACCTGCCCGGCGCGCCTCCAGGAAGAGGTCAAGGATCCCACCGGCGCCGGCGACAGTTTCGCCGGCGGCCTTCTCGGCTACCTTGACAAGACCGGTGATCTGTCCGAAGTGTCCATCCGGCAGGGGGTTCTCTACGGCTCGGCGGTTGCCAGCTTCACCGTCGAGGAATTCGGCGTGGAACGCCTTAAGAACCTGACGCCGAAAGACGTCACCGCCCGCTATCGTGAATTCCGAGAGTTCTCACACCTGACCGACTGGTAACCGGGGATTGCGCCGCGACCGGCCGATGGCAAGGCGGCGTTCCACGCCGGACAGACAATGGGCACCGACCGGAAGATATGGTAAACTACAGTAGTGGTTATCCGAAAGCATCGGCGCCAGGGGCCGACGGCAAGTCTCGGGACTGAATTAAGCTCGATGCCACCGGCATCGACGACGATACCAGACCACCGGAAACGACAAGGTAGCTGAAGAACTGGCGGGAGGACACCCGGCCATTGCGAAAGGAGACATGATGTCCACAAGTTTCAGCAACTCAAGGAAGTTACTGCTGACTTCAGAGTCAGTCACCGAGGGACACCCGGATAAACTTAGTGACCAGATATCGGACGCCATTCTGGATGCCATCATGGCGGAAGACCCGATGGGCCGCGTCGCCTGCGAAACCGCCTGCAACACCGGGCTGATCATTATCCTTGGCGAAATCACGACAGGCTGTTATGTGGATTTCGCCAAGATAGCACGTCAAGTTATCAAAGACATCGGCTACACCAAACCTGAGTACGGCTTTGACTTCGAATCATGTGGCGTGATGGTATCCGTTACGGAGCAGTCGACCGACATCGATCGCGGTGTCAGTGCTGCCAGGGAAGTCCGCGAGGACGTCTCCGACACTGACGCTCTCGATAAGACTGGCGCCGGTGATCAGGGGATGATGGTCGGCTACGCCTGCACCGAGACCCCGGAACTAATGCCGTTGCCAATCGCGCTGGCGCATAAGTTCTGTCGCCAACTCGCCAGCGTAAGGAAGGACGGGACCCTGAAATATCTCCGCCCTGACGGCAAATCGCAGGTAACGGTTGAGTATGACCGCGGCCAGGTAAAGCGGATCACGAACGTTGTCATCGCCACCCAGCACGATGGGGACGCCAGCATCGAACAGATCACGAAGGACGTTATCGAGAAGGTCATCAAACCCATCGTCCCCGCCAACTTGGTTGACGCCGACACCGAATACTACGTCAACGGTACGGGACGCTTTGTCATTGGTGGCCCGGTTGGGGATGCCGGTCTGACCGGCCGCAAGATTCTGGTGGACACCTATGGCGGTCTCGCCCGGCACGGCGGCGGTGCCTTCTCCGGGAAAGATCCCACCAAGGTTGACCGCTCAGCCGCTTACATGGGCCGCTATGTCGCCAAGAACCTGGTCGCCGCCGGCGTGGCTGACCGCGTTGAAATCCAGATCGCTTACGTCATTGGCGTGGCCCATCCGCTGTCGGTGTCGGTCGAGTGTTTCGGCACCGGTAAGGTTGATGACGCTAGGATTGACGAGCTGGTCGCCAGGCATTTTGACCTCCGCCCCGCTGCCATCATTCAGCACCTAGACCTTCGCCGCCCCATCTATCGGCAGACGGCCGCCTATGGCCACTTCGGCCGTGAAGACCTAGATCTGCCATGGGAGAAGACGGACAAGGCGGACGCCATCCGTAAGGACGCCGGCCTCTAGGCTGGGTGGCAAACCGCGGAAACACTATGGCCCTTTCTCCCCAGCCGGAGGGAAAGGGCCATACTTTCCCCATGAGCCG
>CAZLUE010000101.1:0-1901 GCA_964562625.1 uncultured Dehalococcoidales bacterium
GCAGGGTAACATTTGGAACATACATATGACCTCAATAACATAGGCTTCAGAAGCATACGCAGTTATCTTTGAGCGTATACTGGAGACTTCCAAGATTCTGGAGTGAGCCGGGAAGCGGCATTAACGGAAGAACCTGACCACCGGCGTGATGATCCCGACTACCACCTCGGTGGGTGGTTGGGGACCAACTTCTTTCGGAGGGGAGGAATTTATGGTAGAATGGTCTATCGGCTGGTCTCGCTGTCGAGGCGTGACCGACACGACCGACGACCCGCGGCTTTCCACCCGGAAACAGCGACAGGCGACACCGGCGTGGAGACGCGGTAGCCGACACGAAAGAACCGAACAATGCAAATCGACATACTGACACTCTTCCCTGAGATGTTCGAAGGACCCTTCAGCGTGGGGCTCTTTCAGCGAGCGGTATCGCGCGACCTGGTAAAGGTCGAGTTGCACAACTTCCGGGAGCAGACGCACGATCGGCACAACACAGTCGATGACTACCCGTACGGCGGCGGCGCAGGGATGGTGCTCAAGCCGGAGCCGATCTTCGAGACAGTCGAGGCGATCATCAACAAACCGGACGGCGGGCAGACCCCGCCGCCGGTAATCCTGCTGACGCCGCAGGGACGGGTCTTCAACCAGCGGATCGCTACTGAATTCGCTGAACAGCCTCGAATGGTACTGATCTGTGGCCGCTACGAAGGTATCGACGAACGGGTGCGCGAGCACCTGGCGACCGACGAGATCAGCATCGGTGACTACGTTCTCGGGGGCGGCGAACTGGCGGCAATGGTTGTCGTCGACGCGGTGACACGACTTATTCCGGGCGTGGTCGGTTCGGAAGAATCGGTAGCTGGTGATTCGCATTCCATCGGTCTGCTGGAATATCCGCAATACACACGGCCGTCGCAGTTCCGCGACTGGACGGTGCCCGAAGTCCTGCTGTCCGGTAATCATGCCCGAATCGCCGAGTGGCGACACCAGCAGTCGATCGACCGGACGGGGAAGCGCCGTCCCGACATGCTGGAAAGAGCGGGGCTAGGCAGGGACATGCCGGCACAATCAGACAACTAAAGCAACTGCGCCTTGGGCATGAGTCGAAAACGCGGGACGAGGACAGGGAGCGAAAGATGATGGACGTCAACAGCTTAGTCGAGATCGAGGCCAACCCGAACATCCCGACGTTGGTTCCGGGCGACACTATCAAGGTAAGCAACAAGGTTGTCGAGGGCGACAAAGAGCGCATCCAGGTCTTTCAAGGAGTCGTTATTCGCGTCCGTAACGGTGGGCCGGGCGCCAGCTTCACCGTCCGGCGGGTCTCATACGGAGTGGGCGTTGAACGGATCTTCCCGTTTCACTCGCCACGGGTGGACAAGGTCGAGGTGGTGCGACACGGCAAGGTGCGCCGCGCCAAGCTGTACTACCTTCGCGGTCTGAGCGCCAAGAAGGCACGCATCAAAGAGAAGCGGACGGCCAGGGAGACGACTAAAGGCTAGCCACCGATCCCAGTCAACTGTCCGGGTGGAACATGAGCTACGCCGAGGTCAGCGTCAATTCTCCGGCGGCGCAACGCCGCACGTTCAGCTACTCGATTCCGTCGGGGATGGACGTCGCGCCGGGACAGGCCGTGCTGGTTCCTTTTGGCAACCGCGTTCTTCAGGGGATAGTTCTAGAACTGGCCGACCACGCTGAAATCGAGGAAACGCGCGACATCGCCGGTGTCATCGATTCCCAGCCGATGATGTCACCGGCCCGGATTGCCGTCGCCCGCTGGATCAGCGACCACTACCTGGCGCCGCTCTACGAGGCGGTCTCGCTGATGTTGCCGGCCGGCTTCGAACGCCGCACCGTCACCTTCCTGGAGGCAACCGATCCCAGCTTCGACCCATCGTCACTAC
>CAZLUE010000101.1:1911-2234 GCA_964562625.1 uncultured Dehalococcoidales bacterium
ATGGCAGCGCCAGCCTGCGCTCACTGGAGACGGCGATGGGGAACTCGGCCGGCCCAGCGATATCGCAACTAGCCGGTAAAGGTCTAATCAGGCGGCGCTACGAACTCGACAAGAGCCGGGTGTCGCGTCGGACTGAGACGCAGCTACGACTGGTACTACCGACGAACGAAGTCCACGAAGAAGCGGTACGGCTGCTGCGTCGCGCGCCGCGACAGGCGGAACTACTCGACTACCTCGCGAGGCATTCGGCGCCGCTGGCGGCCAGCCAGGCGCGTCGTGACATCGGGATAAACAGCAGTGTCATCGCCGCCCTCGTTAAGAAC
>CAZLUE010000101.1:2244-4625 GCA_964562625.1 uncultured Dehalococcoidales bacterium
AACGGGCTGGTGACTGCCGAGCAGGTGGAAGTGCGACGAGTGCCGTTTGCCTACCAAGGAATCATGACGACGATACCGCTTTCCCTGACCGCCGCCCAGAAGGACGCTCTCGATGAGATACGGTCGGCACTGATGACCCCAGCAGGCATCGGGCCGACACAGGTGTTCGTACTTCACGGCGTCACCGGCAGCGGCAAGACGGAAGTCTACCTGCAGGCGTTGGCGGAGACGATACGACGCGGCAAACGAGGAATCGTGCTCGTCCCCGAGATTGCGCTGACGCCGCAGACGGTGGAGCGGTTCGCAGCCTGCTTCAGCAACGGGGTGGCGGTGCTTCACAGTCAGCTTTCGATCGGCGAACGGTTCGACGAGTGGCGGGCGATCCGCGATGGCGAGTTCGACGTTGTCATCGGGCCGCGAAGCGCAGTCTTCGCTCCGCAACCGGACCTTGGGCTGATCGTCATCGACGAAGAGCACGAGTGGACCTACAAACAGCAGGACCCAACGCCACGCTACCACGCCCGTGAAGTCGCCATCAAGCTGGCCGAAGAAACCGGGGCGGTAGTCGTCCTCGGCAGCGCCACGCCGGACGTCGAGAGTTACTACCGGGCCCAGCATGAGGAGTTCCGGTTGCTGACCATGCCGGAGCGGATTGTTCCCGGCGGTAAACCGGAAATGCCACCGGTCGAGATCATCGATCTGCGGGAAGAGTTGAAGAGCGGCAATCAGGGCGTGTTCAGTCGGGCGCTGTCGGCGGCGGTCGAGGTGGTGCTTTCCCGAGATGAGCAAGCGATACTGTTTCTCAACCGGCGCGGGACGGCGACGTCGGTCGTCTGCCGGAGTTGCGGTTACGTGATCCCCTGTCCTAACTGCGAGACCCCGTTGAGCTATCACTCCGACGAGGATCGGGTGCTTTGCCACCAATGCGATTACCGTATCCGGGTCCCCGGGGAATGCCCCAGTTGCGGCAGCCGACGAATCAAGTTCCTCGGAATCGGCACGCAGAAGCTGGATCATGAGACACGGCGTAGCTTCCCGACGGCGCGGGTGCTCCGCTGGGACAGCGATGTCATCCGTCGCAAGCACTCCCACCAGGAAATACTCGACAGTTTCCGCAGCCACGAGGCGGACATACTGATCGGCACGCAGATGGTTGCCAAGGGGCTTGACCTGCCACGGGTGACGCTGGTCGGCGTTGTTATTGCCGATATTGGGCTCAACCTGCCCGACTTCCGCGCCGGGGAGCGCGCGTTCCAACAGCTGTGCCAGGTGGCGGGACGCGCCGGACGGAGCGTTCTCGGAGGACGGGTGCTCGTGCAGACGTATGCGCCGGAGCACTACGCCATCGGGGCGGCAGCGGAACACGACTACGTCCGTTTCTACGGTGACGAAATCGCCTATCGACGGTTGCTGCGCGACCCACCACTCACACGGATGGTGCGGATGACCTATTCCCATAACGACGATGCGCGTTGCCGGAAGGAAGCGGAGCGAATGGCGGCGGTAATTACCGAGGCGTGCGACACCGCCGGTGTCCCTGGGTTGGAACTGATTGGTCCGGCGCCGGCGTTTCGACACCGGTTGCGCGGCCGTTACCGCTGGCAGCTGATCCTGCGGGGAACCGATCCGACGGCAGTACTGCGGCAACTGCCGATGCCGCAGTACTGGTCGATCGACGTTGACCCAATCGGCCTCTAGACGATACGATATGAATGGCGCCGGCGCGAGGCGCCGGCAAGGCGATGAGGGTAAGTTTCAGCATGGCCGTCCGCGAGATCCGACTGCTCGATGACCCGGTGCTGCGCCAGAAGGCAAAGCGGGTCAGGATAATCGACGGCTCAGTAGAGAAGCTGATCGACGACATGCTTGAGACGCTGCGCGACGCTGCCGGAGTGGGTCTGGCGGCGACCCAGGTGGGCGTACCGCTCAGGGTGTGCGTCATCCGGCTGCCGGACAGCGAAGAGAACATCGTCCTGATCAACCCGCAGATTGTTCGCAGAAACGGCGAACGAGTCATCCCCGAGGGTTGCCTCAGTATTCCGGGCTACGTGGCCGACATCACCCGCGCCGAATCAGTCCAGGTCAAGGGGAAGAACCGGCACGGCAAGGAAATCCGGGTCAAGGGTGAAGAATTACTGGCGCAGGCGCTGGAACACGAACTGGATCACCTCAACGGAGTGCTCTACATCGACCACCTGGAGAGCCTGGACGAACTGCGCGAACTGGAGCCGCCGAATGAAAAGGCCGCTTCGGCGGCCGAAGAGGAAGAGCAGAGGGTCGACTAAGCGCCGGCCCTCTCTGTTTCTCGGTAACTGTTGAGCGCGAGGCACCCAGCTGTTTATCGAGGCTGTTAACGGGAATAATACCATCACAGGTCAGAC
>CAZLUE010000102.1:0-2924 GCA_964562625.1 uncultured Dehalococcoidales bacterium
TACCTACATGCACACGCTCGCTGAGGCGGTACCGCCCTGCTGGGAGTCTAAGACCGACTGGGATATATTCAAGTCGATTGCCCAACGGATCAGCGAGTTATCCCCAGCACATTTCTCCGGACCATTCAAGGAAATTGTCTGCCTCCCCCTCATGCATGATTCCGCCGATGAAGTTGCTCAGCCAAATGTTCTGGATTGGACCAAAGGCGAGTGCGATCTCATTCCCGGAAAGACGATGCCCCATCTCCGGATCGTCGAGCGTGATTACGCCAATCTCTATCAGCGGTTCATTTCCTTCGGCCCGGCGGCTCGTCGCAACGGCATCGGCGCTCACGGTGTCCGCTGGGATATCGATGATCTTTACGACGAGATGCTTCTGACCGCCCCCACCGAGCAGTGGAACGGCGAGAAATACCCTTCGCTGGCGGACGCCCGCGATGCCGCTAATGTAATTCTTAGCCTTGCTCCGGAGACCAACGGCGAAGTCGCCTACCGAGCTTTTAAAGAATACGAGAAGAAGGTGGGTCTTCCGCTGACCGACCTCGCTGAGAGCGTCCGTGGCATCCGGCACAGTTTCATGGACATCGAGCAGCAACCTGCGCGACTGCTCACCAGCCCTTGCTGGTCTGGAATTATCAATGACGGACGTACCTACTCTCCCTTCTGCATGAACACGGACCGTCTCGTGCCTTGGCGGACATTGACCGGGCGCCAGCAGTTCTATCACGACCATGACATGTACCTTGCCTACGGGGAGAACCTGCCGGTCTACAAGCCGAATCCGAGGCCGGAAGTGTATGGCGATTTCACCCAGACCAAGCCGGAAGCCAACAGTATCATGCTCAACTACCTGACGCCTCATGGTAAATGGCATATTCACTCGACTTTCGGTGACAACGAGTTGATGCTGAGCTTGTCACGGGGCATGGAGCCGTTCTGGATCAACGAAAAGGATGCCGTCAGAATCGGCATCAGGGACAATGACTGGGTCGAGGTCTATAACGACCACGGTGTCGTCGTCACCAGGGCAGTGGTCAGTGCCCGGGTCGCCCCGGGGACGTGTATGATCTACCATTCCCCGGAGCGGACAATCTCCGTTCCGAAATCACCGTTGCGCGGTAATCGCCGGGGCGGTGGCCACAACAGTCTCACCCGAACCCGATTGAAGCCGTTGTTGATGGCTGGCGGCTACGCCCAGTTCACCTACGGATTCAACTACTGGGGGCCGACCGGTGTCAATCGTGACAGCCACATTCTGGTACGAAAACTGGAAGGCAGACCTAACTGGTAGAAGGAGAATAGTATGGATGTCAGGGCACAGCTCTCGAGTGTCTTTCATCTCGACAAGTGTATCGGTTGTCATACCTGCAGCATCGCCTGCAAGAACCTTTGGACCTCACGGCCTGGCACCGAATACATGTGGTGGAACAACGTCGAGACCAAGCCCGGCACCGGCTACCCCACCCTCTGGGAAGATCAGGGCAAGTACCGTGGCGGCTGGGCGCTTTCCGGGAACTCACTGAAACCGAGGGCCGGCGGGAAACTGGGAATCATGGCCAACATGTTCTACAACCCGCACCTGCCGACGATGGACGACTACTATCAGCCGTGGACCTACCAGTACGAGCACCTTTTCAACGCACCACCCAGCCCCGACCCACCGACGGCAAGACCGATCTCAAGGGTCACTGGTCAGTACCTAGACCTGGAAGCCGGCCCTAATTGGGACGACGACCTCAGTGGCTCGACCGTCTACGCCAGAAACGACTTCAATCTCGACAAGCTGACCGCAGCCGAGCGGCAATCGCTCTTCCAGCTCGAGCAGATCGTTTTCTTCTACATACCGCGGATCTGCAACCACTGTCTCAATCCCGGCTGCGTCGCCGTCTGCCCATCGGGCGCCATCTACAAGCGAGCCGAAGACGGGGTTGTTCTCGTAAGTCAGGAGAAATGCCGCGGTTGGCGTTTCTGTGTCAGCGGCTGTCCTTACAAGAAGGTCTACTACAACTGGAAGACTGGCAAGTCGGAAAAGTGCATCCTTTGCTTTCCGAGAGTTGAAACGGGGCAGGCGCAAGCGTGCTTCCACTCGTGTGTCGGCCGGATCCGCTATAGTGGAGTGCTTCTCTACGATGCCGACCGCATCGAGGAAGTCGCCAAAACGCCAGAAATCGACCTAGTGGCCGCGCAGCGCAGTATCATCCTGAACCCGACGGACGAAGCCGTGCGCGAGTCTGCCAGGCGCAACGGCATCAGCGAAGACTGGCTGACCACCGCCGTCGAGTCTCCGGTCTATCGCCTCGTTAAGGAGTGGGAACTGGCGTTGCCGTTGCATCCGGAGCACCGTACGTTACCGATGTTGTTTTACGTACCGCCGCTTTCCCCGGTCATCGCATCGACGAAGGACGGCGGTTACAGCCTCACCGATGGCGACTTCTTCGGCTCTGTCGAGACCGGTCGCGTCCCTATGAAATACATGGCCAGCTTGTTCGCCGCCGGTAACGAAGTGATAGTGGTGGCAGCCATCAAGAAGTTGTGGGCGGTAAGGTCGTACCAGCGGGCCAGTGCCGTCGGGGACCTTGACAACACCCAGGTTACCGCCATGCTAACGGAAGCTGACTGCACCGCCGAACAGGCCGACCAGATCATGCAGCTGACCACCCTGGCCCGTTTCGACGACCGGTTCAATCTACCGCCATATCATCGCGAGGAGGCCATCGAGGAGATAATCGACCCGTTACAACACCGGGGCGAGGTCGGCTTTGGCTTTACGACG
Source organism: uncultured Dehalococcoidales bacterium (assembly GCA_964562625.1). Lineage (GTDB taxonomy): Bacteria > Chloroflexota > Dehalococcoidia > Dehalococcoidales > Fen-1064 > CAZLUE01. The sequence continues at coordinate 2,774 of CAZLUE010000102.1, forward strand.
CCGCCCCAAAGGGGACTGTGATGCTCTCGGCCGAGACAAGACAGCTCTGCGATCGATTCGCTGACATCATTGACTATCCGGACGCTTATCTCAGGGAAAGCACCACGGTTTGTCTCGATCTCCTCAATGGCGTGTCCGGCAGCGCTGCTCC
>CAZLUE010000102.1:2934-4618 GCA_964562625.1 uncultured Dehalococcoidales bacterium
CGGAAAGCACCAGGTTCAGATCGTGGCGAGGCAGCGCCGCGGAGATGGAAGAGCTATACACCAAGACGTTTGATCTGACCGCGGCGACAACGCTGCACATCGGATACCACCTTTTCGGAGAAACACCCAAGCGAAGCGCCTTTCTGGTAAGACTGGAAGAGGCATTTGAATCGGACGGATTCTCCAGCGGCAATGAGTTAGCCGACCATCTTTGCGTCCTGCTCAGGTTCTTCAATGTTGCCAGCGACCCCGAATTTGTTGCCCCGCTTGTCGACGAATGCGTCCTGCCGGTTCTCCAGACAATGGAGAAGGCCCTGCCTGAGAAGAACGGTGGCTACCGTCCGGCGATCCGCTCGCTGAGGTTGTTCATGCGGCATTTGCAACGGGCGCTGGAGAAGGAAGGAGGTCCGGGGCATGGTTGACCGATTCCTGTTTGGCATTTTGCCCTACCTGGCAATCGTGATCGCCGTCGGCGGCGGTATCTGGCGATTCCGGAGGGACCGGTTCTCTTATTCCAGCCTGTCGTCCCAGTTCCTAGAGAGCCGACGTCTCTTTTGGGGCTCGGTTCCGTGGCACTTTGGAATCATCCTAGTACTCCTCGGTCATCTGGTGGGCGTTCTGTTTCCGGCGGCGGTTACCGCCTTCAACGGCGTGCCAGTACGGCTCTACATACTGGAGGGGACCGCCTTGGCCATGTCGTTGCTGTTACTGGTAGGGCTGGTGTTGCTGCTGGTGAGACGGGCGACCAACCCATTGGTGCGCACGGTAACTTCAACCATGGACTTGGTGCTCCTAGTCATACTGCTGGTTTCCGCCGGCACTGGCATCGGTACTGCCATTTTCGAGCGCTGGGGATCATCTTGGTACGTACAGACGGTGACACCCTATTTCTGGTCGGTGGTCAGGCTCAATCCGAACATTGAATATGTGTCGGCCTTACCGTTGCTGACCAAGATTCACGCCATTACCGCATTTGCCCTGGTAGTCGTCTTCCCATTCACCCGGTTGGTGCACATTGTCTCGGTACCGTTTACCTATTTCTGGCGTCCTTACCAAGTAGTGATGTGGCGTCGCCGCCGGCTTCGGCAGGGGTAGTCAAGCGACGAGATTGCTTTCGCGACTGTGGCCGATTCCTAACACGAAGTGGTGAGGGAACGGAATTGAGCAGGGCCGATGGGTAGAGCGCAACTGAGTAGCGAGATCAGGCAAGGGATCGAGAGCCTGTTTCCCGGCTACTTCGCTCTGGTGATGGCCACCGGTATTGTCTCTATCTCCAGCCATTTACTTGGGATGGCTCCACTGGCACTAGCCTTGTTCTGGGCGAACGTGGTCTTCTTCGTGGTCCTCTGGCTCCTGACGTTGGTTCGTCTGGCGCGCCATTCCTCGCGGATGGTAGAAGACATCGGGAATCACGCTCGCGGCGCCGGCTTTTTCACCATCATCGCCGCCACCTGCGTCCTCGGCAGCCAGATGGTGGTGGTACAGAGCAGTATCGGATGGGGGACGTTCCTCTGGATTCTGGGAATCGCCCTCTGGCTACTGATCATGTACTCATTCTTCACTGCCGTCACCATCCGTAACGAGAAACCACCACTGGAGACCGGCATTAACGGCGCCTGGCTGATCGCCACAGTGGCAACGCAGTCGATCTCGGTGCTGGGGACACTACTCGCGACTAGTTTTG
>CAZLUE010000103.1:0-4577 GCA_964562625.1 uncultured Dehalococcoidales bacterium
CGCGGCGTGCTGAACGATTGCAGGCCGGTTGGTGTTTGAACGCGCGGGATCAGGGCATGGGTCTCGTTGGAAACGAGAGTGAAAGGTTCGATGGGTGCGGTCACCCGGCTGGCAACCGGCGTGACGACTGGTCTTGCCGCCGCGCCGCCCACTCGATGACGCGCGCCATCGCCAGTCCCGCCTGGCGCATCGAATGAAAGACCGGGAATCCAGCGGCGACGAACGCTTCCTGAGCGGCCAAGAATTCCCTCATGTCGCCGAGGTTCACTCCCGGTCGTAGCGCCAGCAGTACCGGCTTGCTGGTTGTCTGTCGCGCCCGCCGGAACGTCCCGGTGACTGCGTCGAGGAATTCTGGGGCGGAGAAACGCCCGCCGGCCCAGCCGCTGATCGGGTGGAAGCCGAGATGATAGAGCAGCATATCCACTTCCGGTAACCGGCTGACGACGCCTACTGCCGCCTCAATCGCCGGTGGTGTTCCCAGGTTTGGCGTATCGATCGGGTTGACGAAGATACTGCCTGCCACCGGCAGCACTTCCTTCAAGCGGTCGCGTTTCTCGGAGGATAGATTTGGCAGGTGGAGGCCGGACTTCTCCATTTCGTCGCTGGCGAGGACGCTCGGGCCGCCGCCGGCGCCCATGATGACGACGCTCTTGCCTTTGGGAAGCGGTTGGACGAATTGAAGCGCCACCAGCACATCGACCATTTCGTCGATGTCGTCGACCAGGATTGCCCCAGTCTGGCGGCAAAGAGCGTTGAACACTGCCACTGAACTCGTCAGGCTGGCGGTGTGGCCGTGGGCGGCCCGCTGTCCGGCGTCGGTGGTGCCGCCCTTGTAGATGACCACCGGTTTGTACGCCGCTGCTTTGGCGAGCGCCTGTCGGAACCGGGTCCCGTCCTTGGTTCCCTCGATGTAGGCGGCGATGATATCGGTCTCGTCGTCATCGGCCAGGTAGTCGAGCAGTTCCGCATCGTCGATGTCGAGCCCGTTCCCATAGCTCACCACTTTGCTGAAGCGCAGCCCCCGCAGCGTTCCGTAGGTGGGCAGGATGGTGGCATGGCCGCCACTCTGCGAGATGAAGGCCACCGGGCCGGGTTCCAGTGGTCCGCTGGCATTGTTGACCAGTTTCGTCCGTGGCATGAACAGCCCGATGCAGTTCGGCCCGAGGATACGAAAGCCGCCCCGGCGCGCTTTGTTCAGCATCTCCATTTCGAGGTCGGCTCGCGTTGTTTCGCCGCTCTCGCTGAAACCGGCCGTAAAGAAGTGAACCGATCGCACTCCTTTGGCAGCGCAGTCGTCGAGCAGTGACAGTGCTGATTCTGCCGGGATGCTGACAACGACATGATCGACCGGTCCCGGGACGGCACTGACGCTGGCGTAACAGGGTAGTCCGAGCACTTTCGAGTGCCTTGGATTGATCGGGTAGATCGCCGGAAAACCGGCCTCTTGGAGTGCCATCAGCACTCCCGTGGCAAAGTTGCGGCCGGTAGCCGAGGCGCCGACCACGGCGACCCCGCGTGGTGCGAAGACTTCGTCGAGTGATGGTCGCTTGCTTGCCATCTCGCCATGATATCAGGCGGAGGGTAACCACGGCAATACTGGCGCTGATTTGGATGGCGGCTCGTTTTTCTGTTATTATCCTCGGAAGAGATGCCTGCTGACTCGAACGACATGAAACTACTCGGCTGCTCGCGTTGCCACGGTGACTTCGCTGGCGGAGAGCGTCTCCGCCGAGATGCCATCCGTCGAAATGCGGCCGGCCGTTTGGTGACGCATTGCGGATAAAACTGTCATTCCTCGGAGCCGGCCAGAGCATCACCGGTTCACGTTTCCTCGTCGAGGCCAACGGCCTTAGCTTTTTGGTCGACTGCGGTCTTTATCAGGAAAGGCAGTTCGTTTCGCGAAACTGGGACAAGTTCCCGGTACCGCCAGCTAATATCGACGCCGTTCTCCTTACCCACGCTCACGTCGACCACTGCGGTTGGCTGCCGAGACTGGTCGGTGATGGTTTCTCTGGGCCCGTCATTTGCACTGACGCCACCGCCGATATCGCCGCCATCATCCTTCGCGATTCAGCTAAGCTGAAGGAAGAGGACGCCGAGTTCAAGCGACGGCGACATAAGAAGGAGAAGCGCACACCGCCCCATCCCGAGGCACCGCTGTATACCATCGCCGACGTCGAAGCCGCCATCCTGCTCTTCAGGCCGTCTCGTTACGGCGAGACGGTCCGCATCGGCGAAGGCGTCGAGGTCTCGTTCCATGATGCCGGCCACGTTCTCGGCTCGTCGATGATCCGCGTCTCGATTTGTCAGGGTACTGAGGAACGCATCATCCTCTTCTCCGGCGACGTTGGTCGCCAGAATAAGCCGATCCTGGAGGACCCGACCTTCTTCGAGGAAGCGGACTACGTTCTCGTCGAATCGACATACGGTGACCGTGTCTTCGATGACAACGTTAGCATGGTAGAGGAACTCGCCGCGATCGTCAACAGCACCGTCGCGCGCGGCGGTAACGTCGTCATTCCCAGCTTCGCTCTGGAGCGGTCCCAGGAGCTGATGTACTATCTCAACCAGTTACTGATGGAAGGCCGGATACCTCGCCTTAAGGTCTTCGTGGATAGCCCGATGGCGGTCAATATCACCGTTGTCTTTGAGCGTCACCCAGAACTCTTTGACGAAGACATGCTGACGCTGTTACGACGGAAGAAGTCACCGTTCGACTTCCCCGGTCTGACCTTGGTGAGGACAATCAATGAATCGCGCGCCATCAGTGAGGCGGCAGGATCGGCGATCATCATCGCCGGTTCCGGAATGTGCACCGGTGGTCGGATCAAGTATCATCTGGCGGATAACATCTCTCGGCCGGAAAGCACCGTGTTGTTCGTCGGATATCAGGCAATCGGTACTCTGGGACGGCGCATCGTCGATGGCGCCCATGAGGCCCGTATCCTCGGCCGCTTCTTCCCGGTGCGCGCTGAGATTAGCCAGTTACACGGCTTCTCCGGTCACGCTGACCGCGACGACCTGCTCGGTTGGCTGTCGGCGCTGCGAAAGCCGCCGAGGCGGGTATTCGTCGTCCACGGTGAGGAAGATTCGGCCAAGCGATTTGCTGCCTTTGCCGGCGAAAGCACCGGCTGGCCGATCGACGTTCCGGCCTACGGCACCGAGGCCATCCTCGACTAGGGCGGCCGCTGAGGCGGCGACATCAGGCGGTCAACGCCTTTCTTCCGATAATCTCGTGTTTGATGTACCACTGGTGGACTGCTTCGACGACCCGGTCGGGGTCGTCGCAGATGCGCACCAGGTTGAAGTCCTCCTCGGAGACGTACTTCCGGTCGAGGACGACCGTGCGTAGCCACTCGAGGAAGCCGCTCCAGTAGTCGCTGTCGTAGAGGATCACCGGGAAAGGTCGGATCTTGAAGGTCTGCATCAGCGTCAACACTTCGGTTACTTCGTCGAGAGTGCCCAGCCCACCGGGCATGATGATGAACGCGATCGCGTACTTGACGAGCATCACCTTGCGCACGAAGAAGTGGCTGAATGTGATCGACTTGGTCGTGTAGACGTTGGCGGCTTGCTCCTCGGGCAGTTTGATGTTGAGGCCGACCGACGCCGCTCCGGCGTCCATCGCGCCGCGGTTGGCTGCTTCCATGACGCCGGGTCCTCCGCCGGTGATTATCGAGAAACCGGATTCGCCCAGGCGACGTGCGATCTCCCGCGTCTGCCGGTAGACTTCGTCCTCGGGAACGATTCTGGCGGATCCGTAGATACTTACCGCCGGCTCGATGCCCGTCAGTTTGTCGAAGCCCTCGACAAGCTCTCCCATAATGCGGAACATCCGCCACGATTCTTCTTTGGCAAGCTGGTTTATCTCGTAGTCGTGGTCGTGCACCATTGTCCTTCCTGTTGCTGTCCGAATCGCTGCACGCGAACTGGCCTGTGGCCGCTCGTTCGTGCAAATTGTAGGCTTGCGGGGGCTTCTTCGTCAAACCCGCCGGACAAGGTCGCGGATGCCCCGATTTGCGCACTTGTCCCTAGAGATAAAGTCGCATCTCGACGTGTTCGATGCCGGCCTCTTGGAACAGCTCTCCGGTTTCCTCGAAGCCACACGATCGGTAGAATTTGCGAACGTCGGCTTGAGCATGGAGCACCAACAGCTGCGTACGTCGGATGCGCATGTCGTCGAGTATGAAGGTGAGAATTCGTGTACCAACCCCCTGTCGGCGGTACCGCTTGAGAACCGCCATTCGTTCCACTTTCGCGGCTGTTGTTGATGGGAAGCGGACGCGCGCCGTCGCGATGACACTATCACCGTCGGTGACCACGTAATGGATCGCCGTATCGTCGAGACCGTCGTATTCCTCTTCCTTGGCGATACCCTGTTCGTCAACGAAGACCTCGCGTCTCACCGCCAGAGCGGCCACCCTTTCTTCCCGCCGGTAGACCGGTCGGCAGGCAAGATTGCTCATTACTCCCTCGTGCGGCGTTCTTGCCGGACATTTGCGATTATAGCCCATCTGGCGGTTCTTTGACAGTGTCGTTGCTGGCTGACTAGAATGGTGGCTGTCCGAGTACGTTAG
>CAZLUE010000104.1:0-4531 GCA_964562625.1 uncultured Dehalococcoidales bacterium
CCCCATCCCCTCCTTCGCTGTGCAGGGGGGGGGGGAGAGAAGAAGAAGTAGAGGGGATACTCCTGAGGTTTGCAGCAAGCGCACTCACGGAACCACGCCAAGGGGGCTGTGCTCCTTTGGATTCCTCGTCGACAAGTCGATTACGGTCTTTGCCAGACGAAGATCCCCTACGAGTACCCCATCCCCATCAAGATCGAACGTATGAGTAGGCGCAACGGGGTAGCTACGCACTTCCCGCGTCTTGACCAGCACCATCTTTCAGTCGGTGACCAACCACTCGGTTCCCAAGCTCTTCGTTACTCTTCGTCCACACCCGAATGTAGTTGTCTGTCAACCCGTTCCAGACGCTGCCGGAGGTTCGTTGTTCCCAGAGTACTGGCCGCGTTGTCCCGGTAAAGCGCGCCCGGAAACTCACTGCGCTCTTTTCCGCCAATGCCAGCATACTGTTGCTGCGTTGCTTCTTGACGGACGCGCTGACTTGTCCCGGCATACTCGCCGCTGCCGTTCCCGCCCTCAGCGAGTAAGGGAAAACGTGTATCCGCGCGAATTCCATCCGACGACAGAACTCGCGGCTCTCCTCGAATTCGTCATCGGTCTCTCCCGGAAAGCCGGTAATGACGTCAGTCGTTATCGCCACGTCGACCACTCGGTCCCGAATCATCGCTACGGCGCGTTCGTAATCGGCCGTTCTGTAGCCCCGTTTCATTCGATGGAGAATAGTGTCACTGCCGCTCTGCAATGACAAATGGAAGTGCGGACACAGTCGTCGGTCGCGCCACTGCTCCAGCAGTTCGTAGCTGATTTCCTGAGGCTGCAGTGAGGACAGCCGCAATCGAGGCAGGCTCGTCTCGGCCAATATCGTTGCCAGTAGTCCGTCGAGGCCAGTCCCTTCGTGCCGGTAGGTGCCTACCTTAGTACCGGTAAGCACTACTTCGCGGTAGCCGTCGGCCTCGCGGCGGCGGATCTCCCTAATTATCTCGGCCATCGGCAGACTCGTCTCTGTCTCTCGCACCAGCGGCACCACGCAGTAACCGCAGAAACTCCCGCAGCCGTCTTGAATCTTGATCAGCGATCTGGTTCGGAGACCGGGCGTTGCGGCGGCTCCTCTCGCCAAAGGAGTACTTTCCGTCCCATTAACCGTGTAGCCAATCTCCGCGAGCAATCCCGCCAGCCGTGCCTTCCCCTGGTTGCCGACCACCAGCCCGACGCCGTCCGTTTTGGCCACGTCCTCAGCCGCCCGTTCCGCGTAGCAGCCGGTGGCCACCACCAATGTCCTTGGGTTGCGTCGTCGCGCCGTCCCCAGCAACTGGCGGGACTTGCGATCCGCTTCCTCCGTCACGGTGCAAGTGTTGACGATACAGACGTCGGCCGATTCACCACCGGCGACGATATCATGTCCCGCCGTCGCCAGATCCCGGGCAAGCAATTCCGTCTCCGCCTGATTCAGCTTGCAGCCCAGTGTTTCTAGGGTTATTCGCATTGCACGGTTCTCGTTCCCGCGCCAGCCTGTCGAGATTGACGCTATGCTGGGTAATCAATTATACTGTGCCTGTTCGGCATCGGCAATCTGGGAGATGGCCCACGAGGAGGCGCTTGAGATGAGCCAGACCGGCAACCGGGTCGTTGTCACCGGAAGTGGCGTCCTCAGCCCCCTCGGACTGGATCTCGAGACTACCTGGCAGAGTCTTATCGCCGGCGAGTCTGGAATCGGTCCGATCACCCAGTTTGACACCGAAGGCTACGATGTCACCTTCGCCGGCGAGCTCAAGGGCTTTGACGCCATCCAGTACGTCGGGCGCAAGGAAGCCCGTCGCATGGACCGTTTCAGCCAGATCGCCGTCGCCGCCAGCCTGCAGGCTGTCGAGAAGTCAGGGCTCGAAATCAACGATAGCAACCGCGATAATATCGGCGTCCTCGTTGGCAGCGGCATCGGTGGCCTGATCACCGTCTCCGCTCAGGTACAGATCCTCATTGAGAAAGGTCCGGATCGAGTTAGCCCTTTCCTGGTCCCGATGATGATCGCCGACATGGCTTCCGCCCAAGCGTCGATTACGCTTGGCGTGAAGGGCCCCAACTTCTGCCCGACATCTGCCTGCTCTTCAGGTTCGGACGCGGTAGGCACCGCCTTCGAGATCGTCAAGCGTGGTGACGCCGACGTGATGCTCGGTGGTGGTGCTGAGTCGATCATCACCCCGATTGGGGTCGCCGGCTTCGCCGCCAACCGTGCCCTGTCCACTCGCAACGATGCTCCTCAGCAGGCTTCTCGTCCGTTCGACGTCGACCGTGATGGCTTTGTCATCGCCGAGGGCGCTGCCGTCCTCGTCCTCGAGAATCTTGACCACGCCATCCAGCGCGGCGCGATGATACATGCCGAACTTACCGGCTATGGCGCTTCCAGTGACGCAGTTCACATCACCCAACCGGCCGATGATGGCGAGGGCGCTGCCCGCGCAATGAAAATGGCCCTTCGTAAGGCCGGACTGACACCAAAGGACATCGACTACATAAACGCGCACGGTACTTCGACACAGCTCAACGACAAGGTCGAAACGATGGCGATCAAGTCCGTCTTCGGTGACGAAGCCGCGAAAATCCCGATCAGTTCTACCAAGTCGATGGTCGGCCACCTCCTTGGCGCCGCCGGCGCCCTCGAGGGCGCAATCTGCGTCCAGGCGATCCGACACGGTATCATCCCACCGACGATCAACTACAGCACTCCCGATCCAGAGTGCGACCTCGACTACGTTCCCAACCAGGCTCGCGAAGTCAAGATCTCCACCGCGCTGTCGAACTCGTTCGGCTTTGGCGGCCACAACTCGGTGCTCCTTTTCCAGGATTTCACTGAGGCGTAGCCCTTGAACCACAAACGCTGGAATCTGCTACCGCCAATTCCAGACCAGCTTCTCACGATGATTCCGGGCTTCTCCCGCCTCGTTGCCCAGCTGGCTTACAACCGCGGCCTAGTCGACGCAGCCGAGCTCGAAATATTCCTTGCCGCCGACGAGAGATTGGCCGCCGACCCTTTTCTCCTGCCCGACATGCACCAGGCGGTCGCTCGCCTCTACCGGGCGTTGTTGTCGGGTGAGCGGATCGTCGTCTACGGTGACTTTGACGCTGACGGCATTACTGCTACCGCCCTTCTGATCCAGGGCCTGAGCGCGCTCGGCGCCGACGTCTTTCCGTACATCCCCAGCCGCGTCGACGAGGGTCACGGCCTCAAAGGCCACGTTCTTGATCAGCTTCGCGTCGACGGTACTAGCCTCGTGATCAGTGTCGACTGCGGCATCACCGGACTGGCCGAGATCACCCGTGCTCAGAAGAATGGTCTTGACATAATCATCACCGACCACCATGTCCCTCCCGAGCAGATACCGTCGGCAGTCGCCGTTGTCGATCCCCACCTGTCTGGCTCGGCCTATCCGTATCCAGAACTGGCTGGCGTCGGCGTTGCCTACAAACTGATGCAGGCACTGCTCATCAATCTCGGCAAACAGAGCCAGGCGGACTGCCTGCTCGACTTTGTCGCCCTTGGGACGGTGGCAGACATGATGCCACTGCGGGGCGAGAACCGTTACCTCGTCAAGCGCGGCCTCGATGTGATGAACGCCGCTCCCCGGCTCGGTATCCGAGAGATGATGGCCCAGGCGAGCCTGACGGTCGGCAATGTTGCTGCAGAGACAATCTCTTGGGTTATCGCCCCTCGGATCAATACTGCCAGCCGGATGGACCATGCCTTCCCAAGCTACGAACTGCTGATGACCGATTCCACCGAACGGGCCCAGGAACTGGCCGCCTGGCTCGAGGTGAAAAACACCGAACGACAGCGCCTCACCCGGAGTTCGGTAGCCGTCGCCCGCGAGCATGTCGTCGCCCGTGGCATCCAACCCCTCATCATGGTTAGTGACGAAAGTTACCCTGCTGGCATCGCAGGGCTTGTCGCCGGACGTCTCGCCGAGGAGTTCTACCGCCCGGCGGTTGTCGTCGGCGTCGGTAAACGCACCAGTAGTGGCAGCTGCCGCAGCATCACCGAGTTCAACATTGTCGAGGCCCTGACGACTTGCGGCGACCTCTTAACCCAGTTCGGTGGGCATGCTCAAGCCGCTGGCTTCGTCATCCCCACCGCTAATCTCCCCGCCCTCAGCGAACGTCTCCTCAAGATCGCCACCCGCCAGCTTGATGGCGTCGAACTCCGTCCGCGCATCGACATCGATGCCGAGGCCAGTCTCACCGAGCTTACCGGTGACACTTACCAATCACTGCAACGCCTCGCCCCGTTCGGTAAGGGCAATCCATTGCCGACCTTCGTTACTCGCCGCGTTTGCGTAGACGACTGCCGCACCATGGGTGGAAGTGGTGAGCACATGCGCTGCCGGCTCTCGCAGGAAGGTATTAGTTGGGACGGCGTAGGCTTTGGCTTCGGCGGCAGTCTCACTGAGGATGCAGGCCTGGTCGATATCGTCTACAACATGGAGATCGACCATTGGGGAGGCCGCGCAACCCTCCGACTAAACATTCTCGACTTCGCCCCGGC
>CAZLUE010000105.1:0-4514 GCA_964562625.1 uncultured Dehalococcoidales bacterium
TGCGTGTCAATCTGGAGATGGCACGGCTGGGACTGCTCGATCCAATGCGTCTCGAGGGCTGGATGAGGGCCGTGCCTGAAGATGTGGAACTCTGTTACCAGCGTGTCCCCGAAATCAAACACCTCAATCTCTCGATCTCGACCTCTGAACAGATGATACAGGGGAAATTCCTCGGCAAGAAGAACCGCAGCGACATCATCAGCTTGATGACGGCGTCGGTGGATACTGCCTTCGGCAGTGGCGCGGAGACGGTCGGCGTTAACGCCGAAGACGCTTCGCGAACCACCACCGATTTTCTTGTCGAGTTCGGTCAGGCCGCCCGCGATCACGGGGCGACCCGCTTCCGCTATTGCGACACTCTGGGTTATGATAGTCCCTTCAGCATCTACGAGACTGTCAAGACACTCGCCGAGACGGTCGGGCTGCCGATGGAAGTGCATTGCCACGGTGATTTGGGCATGGCGGTCGCCAACTCTCTGGCCGGTGCCAAGGGGGCTATTGACGGCGGCCAGGACGTCTACATCAACACCACCATCAACGGTATCGGCGAGCGGGCCGGTAACGCTGACCTTGTCGCTGTCCTGCTGGCGGTGACCAAGTCGCGCGGTTTTTGTGATCAGTACCAGTTTGGTTACGGGATGGATCTCTCGAAATCGTGGCGAATTGCCAAGTTTGCCAGCTACGCCTTCGGCGTTCCGATCCCGATTAACCAGCCGGGGGTCGGCGCCAATGCTTTCGCTCACGCGTCTGGCATCCACGCCGACGGCGTCCTCAAAGACCCTCATAACTATGAACTTTACGGATTTGAGGAACTGGGCCGCGGTGAACCGGAGACCGTTGAGACCGGCCGCGAGATCATTACCGGACGCTACGGCGGTATTAGTGGTTTCCGGCACGTGATGAACGAGATTTCGGGCGAAGAGACGCTCCACTTCAGTGACGCCGCCGAAGCGGAACGCACCCTCGAACTTGTCCGCTATGCCAACGTGCTTGCCCAGAAACCGTTGGTCGAGGACGAATTACTCTTCATTGCCAGGTACCCGGACATTGCCCGCGAACTGCTGACGATGACTCCGCTGGATGCCTAGCGGTCGTTGGGTAACTAGCGGTTCAAATGATGCAGGGGGCTATGGGATCTGATAGTTGCCGGTGAGAGTTACCTCGCCGAGGATGTGCCCCACCATCGCATCGAGCATCTGCTACATGCTGGCGCCAGGGCTGATCCCTAGCGGCGTATCGAGCGCGTATAGGGTGAACTGGTAGCGATGGGTCTCACCGATCGACGGGTACGGATCCGTCGAGCCGAAGTTACTTGTGTCTTGGCGGATGGTGCGTTGGCCAGCTTCATTGTTTCGGCCGGCAGGTCGAACAGTCCCCAGTGCACCAAGCTACCGCCGGGGACATCCGGGTCAGCAACGATCACCGAGTCTGTGGCGCTCGCCAGGTGTCGTGAAGTCTGAGAATATCGGTGTTCTGAAAAGCAGCGGGGAGAAAATCGGACGTTCCGACTCCCGAACTGTATGTTTCTTCGGTTGTCATTGAGACTGAAGTCTTGCCCGCGGTATCAGTGGAGGTAGATGCCCGTTAACGCCTCGGAGAACGACTCACCACGGGTCGACGGATAATGTCCGTCGTGGCTCTCCGGCTACCTATCAGGTTGCGGAAACTCGTGGGGACACCATTGAAGGATGAAATCTCCCTGACGTCTGATTTCGAAATGGCACTCTTGGCTGGAGAAAGCCTGAGGTGTATTCACGTTGGCCGGAAAAAGGGTTGGTGCACGGAAGCATCATCGATTTGTCGACTCTCGTCCAGTCCGCTTCGGTCCCACCCGCAATCATCGAAGAGACCGCAGGGAAACTCGTTGATGGAGTGAGTGAGGCTGCTGATCTACTGGCTGACATGGGTATATCTCACCCGGAGCCATGCAGAGAATCTGCGAAGAACTGCGCCAACAGGATGATGAACATATATGCAGAATGGCGACAACTTGCTTGCCGCCGCGCTCGGCGTGCTATCATGTACCATTATGCCCCTTGGCGAAGACATGGCTTGGGACGAGCTCGATAGGCTTGATCCCGAAAGCGTCTGCCGGCGGTCATCGGCCGCCTATGACCGTGAATCGGAGACCTTTCGACTGACTGTCTTCAACCAGCAGGTGCTTTTCTCAAAGGCGGAGCGGATCGTCTCGGCGCCGACCTTGGCCGGCGAGTGGCTGCTGGTTACGCTCGGTCCTCATCTCCGACTGTCGGCCTTGTGGTACCTCAAGAGCGCTTGCGGCCTGCCGCCTTCCGGCCGGCTGGTCAAGCCTGACGACCTTGCCGGCGGTGACATCTACCGGCATGGGTCTCACGTGCTGCCGTTGGACAATGTCGCCGGCTGCTACGAGCGCGATCCAGAAGCGTTTCTCAAACGAGGAATGGAACTCGGCGGGGAGAAGCTCGGCTACGCCGACGTCTCACTCCGGCTCTGCCCACTCCCATACGTGCCGATGGCGATGCTGCTCTGGCTGGGTGACGACGAGTTCGCCGCGCGGGCGAGCCTGCTCTTCGATTCCGGTTGCGAACTCCAATTGCCGGGCGACGTCCTTTGGTCAACGGCGATGATGAGCGTGCTGGTGTTCACCGCTGGGGAGCATTCAGGGGAGGGTTGAAGCTGCCGTCTGTGCTGTCAGGGTTTGACGTTGTCGGGCGGCCCGGCTAGAATTAGAGACCACGGCAGTGGCGTCTGGGTTGATGTCGGCAGCGATATTATGGGTGACCAAGACAAGACTAGGAAGCAACTCCTCGCTGACTTGGCAGCGCTTCGAGAGCAATTGACGGTGTCCCGGGAGCGTATTGCCGAGTTGGAGACCCACGAGGACGAGTACGCCCGCGAGGGCGAATTGGTGCGAATGCTCCGCGCCAGCACACCGATCGGCCTGTTTCTCGTTCAGGACTCCCTGTTCGTCTTTGTTAACGAGAACTTCCGCGGAATCACCGGTGGCAGTCCTGAGGAATTGCTCGGTACCGATCCGATGAAGCTCATCTTTCCCGAAGACCGTGCCATGGTGCGTGACAGCGCGATCGCGATGCTCAAGGGAGAGAGGACTATCCCATACAGGTACCGTATCTTTATGCCAGACGGGCAGGTTCGCTGGCTGTTCGAGGGCGTCTCGTCGGTACAGTATCAGGGAAAGCGCGCTGTTTTCGGTCACTCGATGGACATCACGGAACTGGAACGGGCCCAAGAGAAACTGGAAGAGGCCTATGATGAAGAACTGCGGTTGCGCCAGAAACTGGAAGCGGAAGCCCAACGGCGGATTGAGTTCACCCGCGCACTGGTGCACGAACTGAAGACGCCGCTGACGCCGGTGCTGTCCTCCAGCGAACTCCTCTACACTGAGCTTCGTGAGGAACCGTGGATGAGCATCGCGGCCAACATTCGGCGCGGCGCTTTGAGCCTGAGTAGCCGGATCGACGAGTTGCTCGACCTCGCTAAGGTCGAGATTGGCATGTTGCGACTGGAACGCACCTCCTTCGACTCGCTGCCGCTGTTGCGCCGGGTAGCCGATGACATGAAGGTCGTTACTAGTGCCGCCGAGCAGTCGCTGATGACGGAATTACCGGACGAGTTGCCCCGGGTTTGGGCCGATCGTGACCGTCTGCGCCAGATCGTCCAGAACTTGTTGATCAACGCTTCGAAGTTTACCGATGAGGGGGGCGAAATTACCCTTCGGGCCAGACAGGATGGAGCAACGCTGGTGATCGAGATCAGCGACAACGGGCCGGGCATTTCCAAGAAGGACCACAAGCGGCTGTTCCTGCCCTACCATCGGTCGCTTAGCGATCGCGAGCATCTGAGCGGACTGGGACTGGGACTGGCGCTATGCAAGTATTTGGTCGAAATGCACGACGGCGAGATATGGGTGGATAGTGAGATCGGCAGCGGTTCCACCTTCAGTTTCCGGCTTCCTCTGGCAAACGCCATTAAGGAGAACGAGATCGCCAAACAGGAGACGGCACCGACATGAAGGTGCTTCTCGTCGAGGATGACCGCGAGATCGTGGAGGCTATTTCATTGGCCTTTCAGATACGCTGGCCGGAGGCGGAACTGATCCCGACCCGGCTTGGCCAGAAAGGGGTCGAGCTGGTCGAGAGCGAGTCGCCGGACATCGTCATTCTCGATCTCGGTCTGCCCGACATAAGCGGATTCGAGGTTCTTCGGCAGATCCGCCTGTTCTCGCAGGTGCCGACGATCATCCTGACGGTGCGTGCCGACGAAGTCGACATCGTCAAGGGCCTTGAGTGGGGGGCCGACGACTATATCACCAAGCCGTTCCGCCAGTTGGAGTTTCTGGCGCGAGTCAAGGCCTTGATCCGCCGGCAAGGAAACCAAGAGAGCGACACGCTGAGCTTTGGCCTGCTCAAACTCGACGCTACCACCGGGCAGCTCTTCGTCAAAGCTCGGGAAGTCGCCTTGACGGTGACCGAGACCAGCATCCTGGCTCACCTAATGAGGAACGGCGGCCGCAT
>CAZLUE010000106.1:0-4303 GCA_964562625.1 uncultured Dehalococcoidales bacterium
AGCGGCCGGCGTCGAGTCACCGGTCGAGATGGACGGTATTTCATTTCTCCAGAGTGCCGTTTCCGGCACGGCCGGTGCCCGCGACCACGTGACGGTTGCCTGGGGATCGACGCTTACGGTGATAGACGATGGTTGGTGGCTTAACCTCAAGGCTGATGGCAGCGGCGCGCTGCTCTACGACCTTACGGCCGCGGATCCTTTCAATGCCAACGTGGCCGATGGCAACGCGGAGACGGTCAATCAGCTCTTCGCTTTGGCGAATGCGGATGCCACCGGTGGCATCCCCGAGTGGATCATGGAACTTGCACGCAGCCAGAAAGACGCCCCCGGCTGTAGTGATCTCGCCGCCCGCGCATAGCGGAGTGCGGGGTCGCCATCTGGTCTTCCGGCAAGCGCTGAAATAGGGCCGTACCTGGCTTGAATTACACGTGGTTGGGTATTCCTACGGGGTTCTTTGCCACCACTTTCTCCAGGCAATGTAAGGTCTCACCTTCAGCGACGGATGCTCGTGGATGTCCCACCGGGGGCGAAGGCCGCGGCGTACTTGCCGTTTCTCGTCACCAAGAACTCCCCGGGGGCTGCCGGTTGACACTCCGTCACCGGCGACCTAACATAGGCTAGCAAACAGGGTCGTTGGCCTGTCAGTCAACGTTGCACGTGGAGCCTTCAGAGATGGCACCTGACACGAAGAAAGTGGCCGTCGTCGGATTCGGGAACATCGGCGCCGGGGTCGTTGATGTCCTGTACAACCAAGGAGTCACCGGGGTCGAACTGGCGCGGGTGGTCGACATCGATATCGAAACGCCTCGGCCAGTGACGGTTCCCGGCGAAATGCTGTCGAAAGACTGGCACGAGGCAGTTGACGACCCGGAAATCGATATCATCATCGAACTGATCGGCGGCGTCGAACCGGCATGTTCGGTGCTCACCGAGGCGCTGCGCAAAGGTAAGGACGTGGTCACTGCCAACAAGATGCTGCTGGCGCACCGAGGCGAGGCGATCTTCTCATTGGCGACCGAACTCAAGCGGCGAATCGGTCTGAGGGCGAGTTTCGTTGGTTGCCATGCTCTGATCCACGAGTTCCAGCAAGCCGGGGTCTCCGCCAAGGCCTACCGGCGAGTCTATGCGATCCTCAACGGGACGTCGAACTACATCCTGTCGACGATGACGCGCGATGGCAAGGGCTTCGAGGAGGCGCTTCGCGAGGCGCAGGAGCGAGGGCTGGCGGAACCCGATCCGACGGACGACGTCGACGGCAACGACACGGCCAACAAGATACGACTGGTGCTCAGCCTAATCACAAATTCATACCGGATGGTGCATGATATTCTGGTCGAGGGCATCAGGGATGTCACCATTCAGGACATCGGCTACGCGGACGACTTGGAGTATGCGATCAAGCTGGTGGGAATAATCGAGCAGACCGACGGGGCGTTTCACGTGGCAGTGCACCCGGCGCTGGTGCCGAAGACGTCGCTGCTGGGCTCGCTGCTGGGAGCCAACAACGGGACGGAGATCGAGGACGAGTACGGGGTCGTTTCCGGGCTGGTGGCTCCCGGAGCAGGGGTCGCGCCGACCGCGACTGCGGTGGTTAAGGACCTACTAGACATTGTCGAGGGCGGGCGATTGCCGATGCCGAACTCGGCGCACGATCTGACGCTGGGGGCGACGGAGGATGCCAAACGGCGCTACTACCTGCGGTTCAGCGTCGACGATCAGGCAGGCGTGATTGCCCAGATCAGCAGTATCTTCTGGAAGCACGACATCAGCATCGCCGGGGTCATTCAGGAGGAGTCGGTCAGCGACGGCTACGTGCCATTGGTGATAACGACTCACCTCGCCCGCGAGGGCAACGTCCATGAAGCAGTGGTGGAAGTGGACCAGTTGAAGGTCGTGCGGGCGGCGACGCGAATGATCCGCGTCCTCAACGCGGATACCTAGCTTTGGGCGAGGTCAGTCCACCCAGTATCGTGGGCTTCTTCTGTGGATACGGAATATGAGGAAGCCGACGATGGCAAGGCCGAGACCGATCAGCACATAGATTGCCCAGTCCGGCATCAGCTTGGCCTTGCCGGCGAGGAACTGGCGCGTCGCCGACCACGGGCTCTGGTTGGATGCGGCGTCGGTGGCCATGACGCGCCAGAAATAGCCGCCCGACCGACTGCTGGGGCGCAGCCTCTCTTCCTTGGTCGGCACGTAGGCAGGCTCGGTCAGTCCAGTCTTCTCAAAAGCAAGTTCCGTGAACGCTTGGTCACTGGCGACCTGGAGCGTGTACTTTATCGGCAGGCTGTCATCGTCGACGACGGCCCAGGTGAAGGTGATTGGTGGCAGTACCTCGGCGCCCTCCGCGGGCAGGCCAGGCTCCGGCACCGCCGGCGGGACGTTCTCGACAGTGAAGACGGCTTCCTGGGTCTCAGTGCCGTCGGTGATGGTGATGGTGTGCTCGCCGTGGATGCTCACGGGAACGTTAAAGGCGGCGGCCAGGGAGCCGACCTCGTCTGCCTGGGTACGGGCGACCTCAACGCCGTCGTAGCGGATGGTGACCATCTGATCCGACGCGAAACCGGTGGCGTTGACGACCGTTTCCTCACCGACGCTGCCAGCCGACGGGGTCACGGCCGTGCCGGGAATGATGGTGAAGCGGCCCTCCGCCTGGTTGCCGGCGGCATCTTCGATCGTCAGCGGGTGAACGCCGGCAGCCAGTACCGGTACCTTGAATGTGCCGTCGAAGTCACCGGTGCGGTTGGTTTTGGCGTAGGAGATGCGGTTCTGGTGGAAGTCGATGGTGATCTCCCGGTCAGGGGCGAAGCCGCTGCCGATGATGGTGACGATCAGGCCACCGGGGCCCTGGAGCGGAGTGATGATGCCAGAGGGGAGCACTTCAAAGTAGGCCGAGGCAGTGTCTCCCTGCGCGTTCTGAGCAACGACGGTATGCCGCCCGGCCTCTCCCGAGGGAATCAGTAGGTCGAAGGTGCAGGCGCCGGTGGGGCTGGCGATAGTCTCGCCCTGCTTGTCACGGATGCCGTGATCGTAGGTGAAGACGACCATGCGGTCGGCATAGAACCCTTCACAGGAGACAGTGACGACGGTGCCGACGACACCACTTGGGATATCGAGGATGATCGCCGGCGGGGTCACGGTAAACAAGACCTCGGTAAGCAATGAGCCAAGATCACTGAGGACGATAACCGAAGAGACGCCGGGTTCAGCGGTGTCGGGGACGTTGAAACTTGTCTCGAAGGTACCATCGGAGACGACGACAGGGCTGCTGATGATGGCGACGTCGTTGAAGAAGATGTAGACGCGATCACCTTCGAAGGAGTCGAAGTTGAACCCAGAGACGGTGACGTTGGTGGCCCTGCCACCGGAGGCAGGGGATACCTCGGCGGACGGCGCCGCGAAGGCAGGTTGTGCCGGAACGATCGCCGCCAAGATGGCGATCAATGCGATTACTGCGACTGCCGGCAAAGCTCGGCCGAACTTCGTCATCTAGTCTGACTCCCCGAATCCAGCCGTTTCGCCCATGGTACGTCAAAGACTCCGGACTGTCAATGGCGGGCAACCGCGGTCAATTGCAGTCAGCCGCAATCGACGTCGGCGGGTGCAGGCCAGCCGCGTCCGGTATGACGTCACTGGTCCCGGAATAACGGCCAGACATATTGACCAAGTACACTGAAACGTGTAAAATCCGAGGTATGGAGAGCCGTCGCAGGGCCGAGAGTCGCCGATGGAACCGACGGCGCATCCGAGCGCTCAGGGCACATCTCGGTCTAACGCAGCAGGAGATGGCGGATCGGCTGGGTACCCGGCAACAGACGATAAGCGAATGGGAGCAGGGAATGTATCGACCCCGCGGCGCTTCGTCGACGCTGCTTTCGATCGTGGCCGAGCGCGCGCGATACGAGTACGAGACCGGTGACGGCCGCGTCACTGACGACGACGGCCCGGCCACAGATAATGCCAGCAGTGACTGAAATGCTCCCGACGAACGCCGTCAGGGAGTCACGCCGGACGCGATGAACGTTGCCGTCTGTCGGATGGATCTGCGGCTGTCGGCAAATTCGTCACTCAAAGGCAAGCGGCAGGTGGTAAAGTCGATCACAAGCCGAGTCAGCGCCAAGTTCAACGTGGCCATCGCCGAGGTCGACAACCAGGACGCGTGGCAGCACGTGACGCTTGGTATCAGTTGTGTGAGCAGCGACGGTCGCCACGCCAACGAGATGATTTCACGAGTGGTCGACTTCATCATCAGCAGCAGGCCGGACGCCGAGATCCTTGACTACGGGATAGAGATTATCCCGGT
>CAZLUE010000107.1:0-4247 GCA_964562625.1 uncultured Dehalococcoidales bacterium
CGGAAGAAACACAGCGGAAGACGGGGATGTGTCCCAGCGCAACGTAATCCCAACTAGCCGAGGCAGCAATGTCATCGTCGGAAATGATCAAGCCGCGAAGATTGGTGGCGCTGCCGTTGGCGTGATAGCCGTGAGCGATGACGATATTCCACCGATCACACCGTAGTGTCGCCGGCAATCCGACTAGGGGACGTATGTCCGCTTCGTACGAACTGAGACTCCTGCCCCAGAAGGACATCCTCAGCGACGGCATGTCCAGTACCTCGCCATCGGGCGAGTCGATGACGTGGATGTCGTCACTTCCCCAGAATTCCGGCCGCAGCAGCGCTGCCTCCGGAATCAGGCAATCGTGGTTGCCGGGCAAGATGACCACCGGGACGCTCAGCCGCCGGAGCTGCGTCAGGGTTGCCCCGAAAACTATTTCGCCGATCCGGTTGTGGTCGAACAAGTCACCGGCGATGAGAACGAGGTCAACCCCACGTTCGATCGCCACGTCGACCAGTTTCTCCAAGCAAAGACTGGGCGTATCGCCAGGACGATCGAGGTGGATATCGGAGGTGTGCAGTATTCGTCGGTGGGCCCGCTTAGCCGGCATGGTGATCGTCCACCGGCGAGGCTTGAGAGTTCAAATCAAGTGGCATCCTTCCCCTGATGATAGCTATGAGTATAGCATCAAGTGAGCGGGACTCGCCAGCCGTTAGCCGCCGTGCGTCACCGCCGCCGTGCGTTGACCCCGCTCGGCGTGAGCCGCCGCAGCTCGGTCACCGACGTCGCTGGCGGCTGCACCGACGTGCTCCCGCCAGCGACGGTCGAGACCGTCGGTATCGAACCCATAGACGCTCATCAGAGCACCGTCGTAACTGTTGCCGGTCCGGAATGTCTCCAGCAACTCGAGCATCTTGTCCTTACCGAAGCTGCCGACGAGGAATTCCACCAGGCTGAAACTCTCCGCGTAGGAAAGACGAGACTGGTCGGCGAAAGCCGAGAATGGGCTGGAAAGACTGCGCGTCGATATCAAGCTGTCGTTCTGAATCGCCGTTCGCAGATAGCCCGTGAAATCGGTCCCGAGCGGTCCCTCGCTCCGCATCGCCAGGCCTTCCTCGAGCCACGTAGGCAACTCGCCGTAGGGATTGAAAGTCATCTGGTGCACCACCAGATGGGTCAGCTCGTGGGCAAGCGCCTTCTTCCCCCAAGTAAGGCTCGTCGGGTCGATTCCAATGGCGATCCGACCGAATCTGGTGAAGGCAACGCCGCCGGTCCACTCCTGGGGAAATACCATCGAACCGCGCAGGTCAGCAGCGCTGGCGTAGACGTAAAGCTCGATCGGTGCGTCGAGATGAGCGCCGGTGTCCTCCTGCAACCAGTCGAGCAAGTCCCGGACAGCCGACATCAGTTCCTCGGCAAAAGCAGCCTCGCCACGATACCAGTGCATCGTCACGTTGCCTTCCGTCACACTCTGCCAGGCGAAACGAAGGTCATCGAACCGTAAGGTCTCCGATTCTGAAACGACCCGTTCGCCGCCGGCGTCGGTTACCGTCCACCAATAACTGATTCCAGTGCCCGGTGGCAAACCGCCAACGCGGCGCATGTCCCAGTCCCAGCCGGTCGAGACCGAAGTTCCCGGCTGGAATTCAACGAAGACTTCGCTGGTCACTTCAGCAAAACCGTGCCGACCGACTCGGTAGTGCAGACGGATGTCGTTGATAACGCTGTCACTTTCGGCCGACAGCATGAAGCTGATGCCCAGTGGGAAAGCAGCGCCGACCGACGAATCGGTGATGCGCAGTTCGCCCTGGGCCCGCGCCGTGCCCGGTCCGATCAACGCTAGCAGCAACCCGAAAGCCACCGCCAATTTGGCGATCCTAGTTGTCATCGTTCCATCCCAGGGCCGACCGCAAGTAGGCGGTGATGAAGCCGTCGAGGTCACCGTCGAGGATGGCGTCGGTGTTGCCGCTTTCGTGGTTGGTCCGGTGGTCTTTGACCATCCGGTAAGGATGAAGAACGTAGCTCCGTATCTGGTTACCCCAGCCCGCCTCGATCCGCTTGCCCTTCAAGTCGGCCCGTTCCTGCGCCTTACGTCGGACTTCCAGTTCAAGGAGACGAGCGCGGAGTATCTTCATCGCCGTTTCCTTATTCTGGTACTGGGAACGCTCGCTCTGGCAGGTGACAACCGTTCCTGTCGGTAAGTGTGTTATCCGCACCGCGCTGCTTGTTTTCTGCATGTGCTGTCCACCCGGCCCACTCGACCGATAGGTCTCGACCTTGAGATCTTCAGCCTCGACGCTGACATCGACGTCGGTATCCGCCTCCGGCATCACCTCCACCAGCGCAAACGAGGTATGCCGCGCGTGGTCGGCGTCAAACGGTGAAAGACGCACCAGCCGGTGAACACCGTGCTCCGATTTCAGGTAACCGGTGGCGTAGTCGCCGTTGACGGCGACGATGGCGCTCTTGATACCGACCTCATCGCCGGCCGAGTTATCCAGCACCTCGGCGTTGAATCCGCATCGATCCGCCCAGCGCAGGTACATTCGCAACAGCATCTCCGCCCAATCCTGTGACTCAGTGCCGCCGGCGCCGGCGTGGATCGTCACGATAGCGTTATTGGCATCGTACTCGCCGCGAAAGGCCAGCTCCAGTTCGAGATCATCGAGCCGGTTGGCGATCCTGACCGTTTCCGATCTCAGCTCATCTTCGAGGATGGCGTCGCTTTCCTCGACGACCATGCCGGCCAGTTCCAGCTTCTCGGCGACACTACCTTCGAAACCGC
This sequence comes from uncultured Dehalococcoidales bacterium, assembly GCA_964562625.1. Classification (GTDB taxonomy): domain Bacteria; phylum Chloroflexota; class Dehalococcoidia; order Dehalococcoidales; family Fen-1064; genus CAZLUE01. Next base: position 2,771 of record CAZLUE010000107.1, read on the forward strand.
GCCACCGTTCGACGACCCGCTTCTGGCGCGCCAATCGCCGCATTATGTCCCGCGCTGAAACCGGGTCGGACCAGAAGTCTGGTCGTACCGACTGCTTTTCGAGGTCGGTGATCTCCGTCTCACGACCTGCGATGTCAAAGATGCACCAGTGTTGCCGAGATTCTGTCCCGCAACTCTTCGAGCTTGTCGATAACTTCCTGCATCCTGTTTCGCGCCCCCTTCGCTAGTCACTACCGGGCCGGGACCGCCTCTCCGTCAGCGGTCGACGCCAGCGCTTCATCGGCCACCGGGATGTGTCGCGCCTCACGAAACGAGAGCAGACCGGACACGTAGGGAAAAGCAAGCTCGCCGCCGATTACCTTCACTTCAACCGACGTCAGCGACGGGTATTCCAGGACAATGACCGCTCCTGAAGCCAGTCTTCCTTCCCGCGACACGGAGACGTTCACTCCGACAATGAACCGCGGATCAGTGATGACGCCGTCTCGCGATTCCGTCGCAGCCAGGCACAACTGCGTCTCTCTGGCCCCGGCAACCATCAGGTTCCAGGCGTGCAAGCGGTTCACCTTCACCCCTCGATTATAGCCACTGCCCGCGAGATTGACAACCGCCCTCTTCACGACTGAGCACTATTGACAACCTCACGTCGATACCGCATAATGATCGCATTATGCTTAAAGTACGATTGCGTCGTGTCGGCGCTAAGAAGAAGCCAAGCTATCGAATGGTCGTCGTTGACTCCCGAGCGCCACGCGACGGTGCGTCCATCAGCATCATCGGACATTACGACCCTCGGACAGACCCGGAAACTGTGGTGGTGAACGAAGAGGCAGCACTGGAATGGCTCAACAAAGGAGCTCAGCCTACAGACACCGCCAGAAGGCTACTGTCCAAAGTAGGTGTTATGGAGAGATTCGAGGCACCTAAGGAGAAAACATGAGAGAGCTAATCGAGTTCATCGCCAAGTCTATCGTGAATGCTCCAGACGACGTTCAGGTTACCGAAGAGGAAGACGAACAAGGGATCATCCTGCGGCTTCAAGTAGCTGATGACGATAAGGGCAGAGTGATTGGCAAACAGGGACGCATCGCTGAAGCCATGAGAACCCTGATCCGCGTGAAAGCCGCCAAGGCGGGCACCAGGGCAACTCTCGAGATTATCTGAGTACAGAAGAGCAGACTCACTAAGGCCTGACGGCCGACCCCTTTGGACGACTCTCTTCCCCGATACACGGGACTACTGACAGTAGCCCCGTCGGGTTGTGAGGCCACGGAGCCGGACCCGACACGCAATACAGTTTCACACAGTCGCTCGAGCCAATAACGAGGTAACTGATGGATCCCAAGCACCAGTGAGTGACCCAAGGTCTGAGCAAACCACTTGGCGAATCTGCCCGGTATGCCGGCAACCAAACCGCTCCGAGATCTTCCACTGCCACCACTGCTGGGGCGCCTCCCTTTACCAAGTCAAGCCGATC
>CAZLUE010000108.1:0-4162 GCA_964562625.1 uncultured Dehalococcoidales bacterium
AAGGGCGTGATCCCTTTCATCCACCCGAAAGAGACTCACGGAGTACTGATTGAGCTGGTCGAAAAGGCGAAGTGAGACCGGACCGCCGGGTCAGTAGAGTACCCGTTCGTCACCGACGCGGCGGGTCAACTTGCGGGCGTCGAGGTGTTCGAGAAGCACTTGGGCGTACTTGCGGCTGGTGGTAAGAAGGTCACGGACTTCGGCAAGGGTCACTTTGCCGTGCGTTTCGAGGATACCGGTGATGCGCTCAACCATCCGATTGTAAGCATCTGTCGAAAAAACGACACTTTCTGCCAGTTTGACGATTTTACCTTGCTCCAGCAGTAAGTTGAGCACGTCAGGCTCGGGTATCCGTTCGGCCAGAGGGGCAAAGGGGTTCTCGGCAAGCGAACAACGGAAAGCGTCGAGTTGGGACTGCTGCTCCGGCGTGAGACGCACTGAATGGTCGGGGAGACGCAAATTGTGCCCATCTTCGGCGAGGATACCTTTGGTGACCAAGCCGGCTGTGATTGTCTGGGCGACCGACTTCGGACCGAGCTTGTTGGCCAACTCTACGCGCGGAATACCGCCACGGGCCGGGAAGCGGTGGTGATAATCGGCGGCGATGGTGGTGGCAGTTTCGACGAGACGATCCCAGCCAGGGGTGGTGAAAAGCAGCCGACCGGCTCCTACGCCGATAGCGGCGGCGCGACCCTTTCCAATCAGTGTTTCGACGGCAGCAGTGGTGTCGTCAGCGGGCCAATCGAGACTGTCGGCGAGTGATGTCGCCGTCGCCGGCTGACGCGATTCGATTGCACTGAGGACGATGTCTTCGGTACTGCCTTGCTCTTTGACTTCGAGGGCGGCGATGATATCGGGCCGGAAGCGGCGGAGTCGACGGGCGTGGGCATCGATGATTCGGCCACCGCCGATGGTATCGGTGGTGGAGCGCAGGACGAAATGGTCGCCGCGAACGGCCGCCAATGGCCGGTCGAGGAGGATCTGCACCAAACTGTTCTTGCCCGGTTTGATGTCGGTGCTATCTAGAATGCGGATGCGAGCGATTGCCTCGGCGGCCCCGGTGTAGATGCTGAGGCGAGCGTTGTGGCGTACCGGGTGACCTATCGTCGGCAACAGCCGGAGGCGGGCGCTGAGCATCGTTACCGGGCGTAGCCAACCGGGCCTGGCGATAACGTCGCCACGTTGGACCTGTGTCGTGGTGACTCCGACGAGGTTGACGGCGACCCTGCTGCCGGGCCGCGCGGTCTCCCTCCGCGAACGGTGGACCTGTAAGCTGCGGAGGCGCGACCTGACACCCACGGGAACGATTTCGATTTCGTCGCCGACTGAGAGTGATCCATCGATCAGGGTGCCAGTGACGACGGTACCGGCGCCGGGCATAGTGAAAACGCGGTCGACCGGGAGACGGGTCCGCTGCCGATCGGGACGAGCGGTGGCCGATTCGAGGAGACGATCAATGGTGTCAACCAGTTCCGATAGACCGTCACCAGTGATGGCGGAGACGGAGACGATCTCGGCGCCGGCGAGGGTCGTCGGAGCGAGCATCTCCTTAACCTCCATTTTGACGAGATCCAGCCATTCATCGTTGACGAGATCCTGCTTGGTAACGGCGACAAGGGCGGTAGAGATGTCCATCAGGTCGATAATTGCCAGATGTTCGCGGGTCTGGGGCATGACCCCATCGTTGGCGGCGACAACCAGTAGAGCGAGGTCGATGCCACCGACACCGGCGAGCATGTTGCGGATGAAGCGCTCATGTCCGGGCACGTCAATGATACCGACTTCACGACCGCTGGGCAACTTCATCCAAGCGAAGCCGAGATCGATCGTCATCCCGCGCGCCTTCTCTTCGGCGAGACGGTCAGGGTCAATTCCAGTCAGCGCTTCGACGAGAACTGACTTTCCGTGGTCGATATGGCCGGCGGTGCCGAGAACAAACATGTCAAATGCCTCTGGGGTTTGTCTAGACGGCGATGTTACGTAGCGCACGGATGACGAGCGGGTCTTCCTCCGGAAGTACTGAGCGTGGGTCGAGGAGCAGGGCGTCATTGTCGATGCGGCCGACGATCGGTGGATTCTGCCGTCGCAATGCCGTCGCCACTGCCTGGACACCTCCACGTTTCCCTTTGGCCGGTGAAAGTGACATCAGCCGCGTTGGCAATGTACCCCCGGGTAGGCTGCCACCGCCGACCATGCTCTCGCCGTCAATAATGCCGGCCGACTGGCCGAGTACTGCTCTCCATTCGCCGGCGCGGCGGCCAATGTCCTCGGGCGAGGCGGCAATCATCCGCCAAACGGGAATCTTCTCAACGGCTTCGCCGCGGAGGTAATGGACGAGTGTGGCCGAAAGGGCGGCGAGGCAGGTCTTGTCGATCCGCAAGGCTCGTGCCAGAGGGTGCTTCTTGAGACGATCGATGAGGCTCTTGTCACCAACGATGATGCCAGCCTGGGGGCCGCCGAGCAGCTTGTCCCCGGAGAAGAATACGAGGCTAGCGCCGGCGGCGACACTCTGTTGGACGGTAGGTTCCGGATCCAGGCCGAAGGCGGTAGTATCGAGTAGGCAGCCGCTGCCGAGGTCGTCGAGCACGGGGACATCATAACGACGGCCGACGTCGACGATCTCTTCGAGAGTTGCTTCGTGGACAAAGCCGACCAACCGGAAGTTGCTCGAGTGGACGCGCATCAGCGCGGCGGTGCGTTCAGTGACGGCGTCTTCGTAGTCGGCCAAGTAGGTACGGTTGGTGGCGCCGACCTCTACTAGCCGGACACCGCTCTGACGCATGATATCAGGGATGCGGAAGTTTCCTCCGATTTCGACAGCTTGGCCGCGAGAGACGACGACTTCCTTGCGGCCGGCGAGGGCACTTAAACCGAGGAGCATCGCGGCGGCGTTATTGTTGACGACCATTGCCGCCTTGGCACCGCTGAGGCGGCACAACAGGTCTTCGAGGTGGACGTGGCGTGAACCTCGAAGACCTGTTGTGAGGTCGAATTCGAGGTTGGCGTAGCTGGCTGACACCGAACCGATGGCAGCGATCGCTTCGCGGTTAAGAGGCGTCCGGCCGAGATTAGTGTGAAGGAGGACGCCAGTAGCGTTGATGGCCGGCCGCAGGTGTGGTTGCTCCAAACTTCGCAGAGCAGTGGCGACAGAGGCGGTGATCTTGTCCAATGACGGACACACTCCGCCGCCAGCAATCGAAGCACGTGCGTCTTCTAGGCTTTCGCGGACGAGGTCGGCAAGGAGGTCGTGAGGATGGCCCTCGGCCAGACGGCGGATGGACTCAGCGGAGAGCACCTGGTCCACGCTTGGTAGATTGCGAAACTGGCTGTTCATCGTTCTCTCAAATATTCTACAGCATACGGAGCTTCGTTAGAAGTATGGCGTTGACTTTATGACTACGCTGTATCCTTCGCTTCTACCTGTCCGAAAGAGAAAGAGAAAGAAAGGCAGAAGATTTGAGACACTCCCAAGACTTCCACCAGTGAGATCCAATTTTCGGGACTTCCGTTATTTTCAACCAAGCACTGGACAAGAAAGCGTCGGAATAATGCGAATAGGTTCGGTAGAAGCTGCCGTGGTCACTTTGATTTCGATGCTATCGGTGCTACAATATCACAGGCGAGGCAGGAACAGTTCCCTACCCGCTAGCGCAGGAGATTCAAGATGGAGAAGGACGTCAGCCCTCGGCTGACGGAAACTGTTCGCGGTGCCGGCTGAGCTTCGAAGATAGGTCCGGGAGACCTCTACCCAGCCCTAAGAAATCTCCCTCTTATGTCGAGTCATAACGTCATTAGAGGGATGGAAACCCTGGACGACGCCGGGGTATACTGCATTACTGACGAAATCGTGATCATTCAGACGATCGACTTTTTCACGCCGATTGTCGATGACGCCTACAGATTTGGGCAAATCGCCGCCGCGAACGCACTGAGCGACGTATATGCAATGGGCGGCCGTCCGATCACGGCGCTGAATATACTTTGCTTCCCGATGGAACGTCTGGCGATATCGGTGCTGGAAGAGGTCCTGCGCGGTGGTATTGACAAGATACGCGAGGCTGATGTCGCCCTGATCGGTGGACACAGCGTCGACGACCCGGAATTGAAGTACGGCCTTACCGTCACCGGTACAGTCCATCCCGACCGCCTGGTTACCAACGAC
>CAZLUE010000109.1:0-4135 GCA_964562625.1 uncultured Dehalococcoidales bacterium
CGCCCGCAAGGCCGCCGACGATGCACAGGGCGGACAAACCAAGCGACGCCCGCCGATGGGAGCGGAGCGCTTCTTCGTTGATCCAGAGCAGGCGATGTTGACCAACGAGCTTCTCAAGATTGCCTACAAGATGAGCTGGAAACTGAACCGGGAAGGCCATCAGGCGTTCTATTTCCATCCTTTCAAGCCGGAGCCACGCTTCAAGACGGCTGCCTTCTACTTCATGCCGGCGATGTATCTTGCCGGCATGGGCCAGATGGGACTGAATTGCTCGATCATCACACCCGAATACGGCCCACGCATCTGGGTAACCGCCGTCCTCACGGACAAGGAGCTGCCCGCCGGGGAACCGGTAGGTCCACAGTTCCTCGAGGACTGTCAGAGTTGTCTCATCTGCGTTGAGCGCTGCCCCAGCAAGTCGCTCACCGGCCAGGGATGGAAGAACGTTCACGGTTGTGCCGCCTATGGCTGCTGCGGTACCTGCATCTCGGTCTGCCCCAAGGGTCTGACCGTCTGACGAGACGCGATTCCGGAACCACCGTCGAGAATTCTGATCCCGACCTCGGCCTCTATCATCGTGAAGCCGTTCCGTCCTTTGTGGCCGCGATTGAGTCCGCCTGGCGGAGCGTCGTTTCACTGGCAGGCGTGGTCTATCGGCCTAAGTACGATCTCCTTGGGGCGTGATTGTGGCGCGAACTCCTGTTCCGTAGGTGTTTGCCGTCGCCGCGTCAAGTTGCGGGCCAACGGTTCGTGGCGGTACAATTGGGTTGGCGCCGTTCAGTGGTACAATTGAGTTCGTGACTGTACCGGCGTGTCGCCGGGGGCACCATCAAGTACGATTCTCGGTAGCCAGGACGATTATGGGCAAGACGCTAGCGGAAAAAATACTCGGCGAACATTCTGGAGGCGAAGTAGTCTCCGGGGACATGGTCGTCGCCGCTGTCGACCTCGCCTTCATCCAGGACACTACCGGTCCGTTGGCGGTCAGGCAGTTTCGTGCCGCCGGCTTCGACGGCATCGCTGAATCGGTCGAGGCGGCTGCCTTTCTCGACCACGCCGCTCCCAGTTCGACACGTGAGATGGCCAACGACCACATCCTCCTCCGTGACTTTGCCGGCGACACCGGCTGCCGCCTGTTCGACGTCGGTGACGGCGTTTGTCATCAGCTGGTCGCCGAACGCCTCGCTCGCCCCGGCGACCTCGTCGTCGGTAGTGATTCGCACACCGTCACCGCCGGTGGCATCGGCGCCTTCGCCTGTGGCATGGGATCGACCGACGTCGCCGTTGCCCTCGGGCTCGGTAAGTCCTGGTTCCGCGTCCCGGAGAGTATTCGCGTCAACGTGAGCGGGCGCTTCCCGGACGCCGTTTCCGGCAAAGACCTGATTCTGCATCTGATCGGGATGATCGGCGCTGACGGCGCCACCTACAAGGCCCTCGAGTTTGCCGGAGACGCCGTTACTACCATGAGTCTTCCCCAGCGGTTGACGGTGGCCAATATGGCCGTCGAAGCCGGCGCTAAGGCCGGACTCTTCCCTTCGGATGAGACGACGCGCGACTACCTTGAATCGCACGGTCGGGGGGGCGATTACCGTCCGCTGTCGCCCGATGACGACGCCGTCTACGAGCGCACCATTGAGATCGACGCTGCCGGACTGGTGCCGACGGTTGCTCGGCCGCACACCGTCGACAATACCGTCGCCGCCGGCGAACTGGCCGGGACGGAAGTCCACCAAGTCTACATCGGCACCTGCACCAACGGACGGCTCGAAGACCTGGCGGTTGCTGCCGGAATACTGAAGGAGAGGCGGCGGCATCCGCGCACCCGGTTGGTGGTCGCTCCCGCCTCGCGAGAAATCTTCAAGGCGACGGTCGTCGCCGGCTACATCGAAACCATGCTCGATGCCGGGGCTCTGGTCCTGCCGCCGGGCTGCGGCGCCTGCCTCGGTCTCCACCAGGGGGTACTCGGCGACGGTGAGAACTGCCTGACAACGGCCAACCGTAACTTCAAGGGGCGAATGGGTAATCCGGAGGCGTTCGTCTACCTGGCGAGTCCGGCGACGGCGGCGGCGAGCGCGATTACCGGCGAGATTACCGATCCCCGGGTCTTCTGGTAGCCGTCGAGGGGACATCGAAGGGAGGTTTGCAGTTGCTCAGCGGTACCGCTTGTAAGTTCGGCGACGGCATATCGACCGATCACATTATCCCCGGCAGGTACGCCCACCTGAGGAGTAATCTGCCGGAGCTGGCGAAACATGCCATGGAAGACGCCGACGAGACCTTCGTCTCACGGGTACGGCCGGGTGACTTCGTCGTTGGCGGCGGTAACTTCGGCCTCGGATCCAGCCGCGAGCATGCGCCACTGGTCATCAAGATGGCCGGTGTCAGCGCTGTGCTGGCGAAATCGGTCGCCCGAATATTCTTCCGCAACGCTATCAACCAAGGATTGCCGGTGCTGATCTGTGACACGGACGGCATCGACGACGGCGACCGGCTGGAAGTCGACCTGGCGACGTCCATCGTGCGTGATGTCACCAACGGCCGCGATCTAAGCTTCGGCAAAATCCCCGACGTCATGCTGCGAATACTTGAAGAAGGCGGGCTGCTGCCCTATATTGAGAAGCACGGAGACTTTAAGTTATAAATGGCGGTGCTAGGCGGCTGCAGGAGATAACCTGATGCCATACAACGTCACTCTCATCCCCGGAGACGGTGTCGGCCCAGAGGTCACCGAGGCGACGCGACGCGTCATCGAGGCGACCGGCGCCGATTTCAACTGGGACGTCGTTACCGTCGGTATGGCCGCCTTTGAGGAATCAGGGACGCCGCTTCCCGAGAGCGTCGTCGAGTCGATACGCCAAAACCGGGTGGCCCTCAAGGGACCGGTGACGACGCCGGTCGGCTCCGGCTTCCGCAGCGTCAACGTCGCTCTGCGCAAGGCGCTGGAGCTCTATTCGTGCCTCCGCCCATGCAAGGTTTACCCCGGAGTGCCTTCCTGTTTCGATGGAGTTGACATCGTAGTCGTCCGCGAGAACATCGAAGGTCTCTACAGCGGCATCGAGTTCGAACGCGGCACGGCAGAAGCCGGTGAGTTGATCGACTACATCGCCGGCGCCACCGGTGACAAGATCCTGCCCGATTCCGGTATCAGCATCAAGACGATCTCGGACACGCGGAGCCGGCGAATCGTCACTTTCGCCTTCGACTATGCCCGACGCCACCGGCGCGGAAAGGTCACTGCGGTGCATAAGGCGAACATCATGAAATTCTCCGACGGCCTCTTCCTGGCGGTCGCCCGCGAGGTCGCCGCGGATTACCCGGATATTGAGTTCGAGGACCGGATCGTTGATAATATGTCGATGCAGCTTGTCCAGAAACCGTTCCAGTTCGACGTCGTCGTCACCCCCAATCTTTACGGAGACATTCTTTCCGACCTCTGCGCCGGCCTCGTCGGTGGTCTGGGGTTGGCCCCCGGCGCCAATCTCAGTGAAGACATTGCCGTTTTCGAAGCGACCCACGGCAGCGCGCCGAAGTACACCGGGATGAACAAGGTCAACCCGATGGCGATGATGCTCTCCGGAGTGATGCTGCTACGCCACCTCGACGAAAACGAGCGAGCGGACCGTCTCGAAGGCGCCATTGCCAGCGTCATCGCTGAGGGCGAGAACGTCACCTATGATCTCAAACCGGCGGCTCCAGAAACGGCGGTCGGCACCTCTCAGGTCGCCGACGCCGTCATCGAGCGACTAGGTTAGTCGATAGCGTACCGGAGTTATTGGTATTTCGTGAGCAAGCTGCAACACGAGGACGAAGCAAAGGTAAGATACGATATTCACGGCAAGGACGGAGAAGTTCGCGCTCCCGTCCAGTGGAGGTAATGATGGGGAAAATATACATCATCGACGTGACCAATCGGGACGGTGTCCAGACGGCCAAACTCGGTCTCTCCAAGCTAGAGAAGACGATGGTCAACCGCTATCTCAGCGAGATGGGCGTCTTCCAGTCCGAGTTCGGTTTCCCGACGACACACCACGAGCAGCACTACCTGCGTGTTAATCTGGAGATGGCGCGGATGGGATTGCTCGGGTCAATGCGCCTCGAGGGATGGATGAGGGCCGTGCCTGAAGATGTGGAACTA
>CAZLUE010000110.1:0-3411 GCA_964562625.1 uncultured Dehalococcoidales bacterium
CCGGTTCGTACCTTGGTCAGTCTCGTCGTCTCCCTGGCGGGGAAATAACAAGGAGGCAGTGAAGAAAAATGAAGGTCAAATGGTTGGGGCACGCATCGTTTCTGATCACTTCGGAGGCAGGTACGCGGATAGTCACCGATCCCTATCCGGTTGGTGACGGTCTGGGCTACGGTGAGATCAATGAAGAAGCCGAGGTCATCACCGTCAGCCATGATCACTTCGACCATGCCAACGTTGGTGCCGTCGGGGGCAGCCCGCGGGTTGTTGACGAGACGTCGCCGGTAGAAATCGGTGGAGTCAAGTTCAGTGGCGTTGCTAGTTTTCACGACACCAGCCAGGGAAAAGAACGCGGTAAGAACATCATGCACTCGATGTACGTCGACGGCGTCCGTGTTTGCCACCTCGGTGACCTCGGGCACCCGCTCAGCAGCCAGCAGATTGCCGATATCGGCCATGTCGACGTGTTACTTGCCCCAGTGGGTGGCTTTTTCACGATCGACGCTAAGGTGGCCAGCGAGGTTAGCGACAAGCTCAACCCGAAGGTCGTCATCCCGATGCACTTCAGCAATGAGAAATGCCAGTTTCCAATCGGAAGCATCGACGACTTCCTGGTGGGTAAGGACTCGGTTATCCGGCCCGGCGTCAGTGAGGCCGAATTCAAGGCGGACGAACTTCCCGACACGGTTGAGGTAGTGGTGCTGGATCCGGCGCACTAGCTTGGCGGCGACGGTGACGGCGGAGGAGGTCGGGGGTTGATATTCGAGGTTTCGGAGTTCGCCTTTAAGGCCCCGTCGGCGATTTCGCGTGCCCGGCGGGTCTTGATCAAACCCAGTGTTTCGGGGATTGAGCCGCATCCGGTTTCGACCAGTCGCGACATTCTGTCGGTGATCATCGACGGGATTCGGCGGGTGAGCGATGCTGACATCGTCATCCTCGAGGGGATGCACGATGGCCAGTCGGTGTACCCGAATTATCGGGCGCTCAGCTACAGTTTCCCGCGCGTGTTGATGCTCGACGTCAGGGATTGCATCTGGGTGGAAGTGGATAACCCACTGCCGAAGCCATTGGCGGTGCCGATGTTCTGGATTCCGAATGTCATTTTGTCCAGCGACTACCTGATAAGCGTCGCCCCGCTCAAAGTGGTCGACGGGCAAGCGTCACTCACCGTGAAAAACCTGCTGACTCTGCTTCCCAACGCCAAGTATGGCGAGACGCCGGGAGGCTGGGAGACGTTTTACGACGCCGGTAAGGATAAGATCATTACCGACCTCTACTTCACACTACCCTTCGACCTTGGGATCATTGAGGCGGAGGAAACACTGGTTGCCGGACTTGACCCGACCAGGGAGTGTGTCGAGATCTGCGGTAAGGTGTTCGTCGGTGAGCCGTACCAAGTTGATTGCGAAGCGGTGGAAACTCTCGGGTTGAGGGCGGACTACTTGGATAAGATTAAGGTTGCCGAAATGAGGCTCGACGACGCATGAGAGTAACTAGCAGTGAGGACATGCGTGGAAGCTGAAGAGGTTTAAGACGATGTCACCATCGAACGGGACAACTCTCATTGGGCGATCGACATCGCCTGGCTGGAGGAGCATGGCCATACCTTCCTGGTGATGGCAGAGCGTTGTCTTTGTGGTAGGTGCCGCTAGCGTCTTAAGGCTGAGGTCGAACCGGCCGCGACTCATGATCTCCTCGGTGCGGCCGAGTGATGCGGCGAGCATTCCGGGAAATACATTACCGGTGACATGTCGATCCTGGCAAATATCTCTCGGCTCTTCATGGTACAAGGCAACAAACCGTGCGATCTGGTGAAGCTGGACCAGCGACTCAGCGAACGTCGTGGCGCCGATACCCACTGGACGTCGGCCGAGATGATTTGGTGGCTGCTTCGGAACGATCGGCACTACGTTAGTCGGTGAGTTGAAGAATAGCCCGAGCGATTACGGTCGGTAGCTTATCTCGAAACCACGGTAGGTCCCGGTGAATTCGGACCACCGCTGGCATACTTCGCCGACATGGGCCGCCGACGGTCCGGCTTTGAGGCGTCCTACCAGCTTTAGCAGTTGCTCTCTGTCGCCCTCGGCGTGGACCTCGACGTCGCCGGCCCCGGTGTTGCGGACGTAGCCGGTAAGGCCCAATTGAGCGGCATAGCGAGCGGTGAAAACGCGGAAATAGACACCCTGAACGTGACCGCAGGCCATGGCGTCGAGTGTGGCTAGGTGGCAGTTGCTGTCACTCATCGGAATGCGTTTCCGGTAATCCGGGAGTGGTGCCGGACCCAAACTGACGCGGCGCGCCAGTCCCGGAGAGCTACTCTTCTTCGCGCTCTTTTTTCTGTCGCCGCACGACCTCAACCGGAGAAGGAGGCTGTACGATGGAGGCCGATAGGCCTCTTGCGATGGTCTTCTTCTGCTTCTTGGGCTCTCGGCGTCTCTTGTCTTTGCTAGCCATGACGGTTCCTCATCCAGAAGGAAGGATTACTAGTATGCACACTGAAGTGTAGCAAAGCGGGGCCAGACTGTAAAGTCGGCGGCAAACCTCTCCAGTATCGTTTCGGCGGCGTTCTTTTCTGCGGCCTTCTTGCAGGGAATCGAAGCGTAGTCAGAAGACCGGACTAGGCAGCAGAATCGGCGGCAAACCTCTCCAGTATCGTTTCGGCGGCGTTCTTTTCTGCGGCCTTCTTGCTGCGGCCGACGCCGCTGCCGAGAACGGTATCACCAAGGCGGACCTCGACGGCGAAGCGGCGGTTATGGTCGGGGCCGCTGGTATCGACAACGTGGTAGCTCGGCGCCGGCTGCTGGCGGGTCTGGAGCAGTTCCTGGAGCTCCGACTTATAGTTGCCGTGGCCGGCGGCGACGGCAACCGAGTCCAGCTCGGCATCGAGTATTTTCAGGATGAAATCGGCGGCCACTTCCTGACCCTGGTCGAGGAAGACGGCGCCGATGACGGCCTCGAGAGCGCCGGCGAGGTTGACCGGTTTGCCGCGGCCGCCGGTCGTCTCTTCTCCCTTGCCGAGTAGCAGGTGGTTCCCGAGACTGATTCCGGCGGCGACGCGGGCAAGGGTGTCGCCACGGACGAGCCGTGCGCGGAACTCGGTAAGTCGCCCTTCCTGTTCACCGGGGAAGTCGCGGAACAATCGGGTGGTGATGACCTGGCCGAGGACGGCGTCACCGAGGAATTCGAGACGTTCGTTGGTGACCGGAGCCAGTTCGGGGTTCTCGTTGGTGTAGGAGGCATGCGTTAGTGCTTCGGCGAGCAGTGACCGGTCGTTGAAAACGACACCGATGGAGGCCTCGGCGGAGGCAAACGCGTTCATGATTGGGCTCCTGCGGGGACTCGATCGATCGATGATTCCAGAATAGAGCGCGGCCGTGATGGTGTCAAATCTAGCTTGTTGCGAAATTGTCCGGT
>CAZLUE010000110.1:3421-4037 GCA_964562625.1 uncultured Dehalococcoidales bacterium
TCCCCGTATGTTGACGTTCTCTCTCTGGAGCATAATCCGCAGTAGCGGGAGATGGACAATGGCAAAACATGCAGATGTCTGCGAACATGTTGGGGACGTCGATTCCATCCGCGTCTCGGGCGATGCGTGGATACCCCTTGCGCGGGTAAGCGTCCCGGAGACAAACACGCCCGCGGGAGAAGAGGCGAAGAAAACATTTGAGGGAATAATACTTTCCGGATCGATTTTTTACGAGTTAGTCACAACGGATAGCGATGGCTGCACATTTGCCGGGGTCTGGTTCTGTATCACTAACATCAACGACCACATGCGGACTCTCGGCTACAAGTAAGCTGACTCAGTGACGGCCCTGGTTTCGGTCGGCCCCGCTCTCGATTGCCCGATTGCCGCCTTCAACCGCTCGACGTTATCCTTCCGCGCTTCCTATCCGCAGGTATTGCCGGTGAAACACGAGTGTGATACAATAGCAACGCGCTGGGGAATCGTCTAGTGGTAGGACAGGTGGCTCTGGACCACCAAGGCGAGGTTCGAATCCTCGTTCCCCAGCCAAGTGAGTTGATCGGGGATACCGGGTGGCCGGGTTTCCGGACAGTCCCGCGAATGGTAGAATCAAAGC
>CAZLUE010000111.1:0-1472 GCA_964562625.1 uncultured Dehalococcoidales bacterium
TTCGAACAGTGACAAGTCGGTAGCGGAATCGCCGAAGACCATGAGGTCATCCGGTGACAAGTCACTATCTGGTGGACGGCACAGCGAGTGCAGTAAGTGCAGCAGAGTTGCCCCTTTGCTGATTCCGGACGGCATCAAATGGAGGATGTATCCGGAGTCGAGTACCTGGACGTTTCCGGTATGCTTTCGCAGTTCGTCGGTGGCCACGCCGTCGGCCCAGAAGACGACGTCGACCAACCGGACAGCGTTGTCCTCACGCTCCCGGATATTGCCGGGGTAGAGTCTCTTGAGAAGCGCTAAGGCATCGAGCGACGGCTGTCGCGAGTGACCGAGTTCGATGAGGTTACCTCCGCGGGCAACCCGGGCGACGGCGCCGTTCTCGGCGATTATTGGGCCACCGACTGCTAGGTAATCGGCCAGCGCGTCGAGGCGCGGCAGGTTGCGTCCTGAGACGAGGCCGACGGTAATCCCGGCCGCTTGGAGACGGCGTATCGCATTGGGAACACTGGAGTCGATCGAGCCGTCCTCAGTGGTCAACGTGCCGTCGACGTCCGTCATCAACAGACTGGTTCGTCGGGCCAATTCCGGCGGAATGTCACGGTAGGAGCGAGGCATCGACGTGTGTCCTTTCTGATTTGGATTCTCTTAGGCGGCGGTTGGTGCCAATCCGTGGAGTCGACCGTTCATCCTCTGGGAAGCTGACGACGAGAGACGTGCCATTCCTTGCCACCGCGGGGTATTTTCTGCCTGATAGTTTAGCCGATGCCGACTGAAATGGGAAATCCGATGGCATTGGAAGTGAGCGGTAAGGATGAAGCTTGGCCAGTGGTTCCCAATGCGGTGGGCGTCGAGTGCCACGATGGTGCCGGTTCAAACACCGAGTTCGGAGCGGATGTTGATGAAGCCCAGCAGGTTGTCGCGGCTGATGATGCCGACGATTGACCCGTTTTCGATGACCAGTACCTGATTGATGTCCGATTGAGTCATCACCTTGAGTACCGATGACAGGTTCTTTGTCGGCGGTACCGATTGCAGCTTGTCGAAAGGTGTCATCGTCTGTCGCATCGTCCTCGTCGGCCACTGTTCGCGCGGCACCGACTTGACGTTGCGTAGCGTTACCAGACCCATTATCTGATCGTTGTTCGCCACCGGGAAGCAACGGCGACCTTGAGCAAGTATTTGGTCGTTGACAAGTCGGTCGACGGTCAGGTCTGGACCGACCGTTGGGCAGTCCCTGGTCATCACCTCACTTGCGGTATGGCCTTGCAAAGTGTCCTGGAGAGACATCTGATGATAGCTCCCGACGGCGGCGTTTATCAGGAACCAGCCGATAAGGGCAATCCAGAGGCCGTTAAACCACAGATCCTGAAAAACCAGGAAGATACCGCCGAAAATGAAGAGGAAACCGACTGTCCGGCCAACGTTGGAAGCATGCCTCGTGGCGGTACGCAGGTTCTTGCTACGCCACCATA
>CAZLUE010000111.1:1482-3365 GCA_964562625.1 uncultured Dehalococcoidales bacterium
CGAGCGCAACACTCGGCCGCCATCGAGCGGGAAACCTGGTATCAGGTTGAAAACCGCCAGGAGGACGTTGATTAGGCCGAGCCAGTAGGACACCGCCACCACGAATTCCCATCGTTCGTCGACGAGAAAATTGATTCCCCAGAAAGCAGCGCCGATGGTCAGACTGGTCAGTGGGCCGGCGACGGCCACGCGGAACTCGTCCTTGGGCCGGCTTGGCTCTCCACTCATCTGGGCGACTCCACCGAAGATGAACAGTGTTATCCGGCGAATCGGGATGCCGAGTGCGTTGCCCACGATGCTGTGCATCAGTTCGTGGGCGAGTACCGAAGCGAAGAAGAGCAGGCTGGTGACGATCCCACCAAGAATGGACAGCCCTAGACTCCAGTTAGGGAACATCGACGGGAAATAGTTAGCCGTCAGAGACCATGTTACCACCGCAAAGGCGATGAACCAAGAATAGTTGAGCCGAAGGGTTACACCGAACAAGGTGCCGATTGGTATGCCGCCCTTCAGCATCTCAATACCTCGTCGCGGAATCCCCGGGTTGTCCGAGTGGGTGCCTGCGCCCGGTGACCGGACGTAGGTTATTAGCTTCTCTCTCAGAGAGAAGCTAAAATTTCTGCCAGCCAGAGTCGAAGCATGGAGAGAGTCTAGCTTCCGTCGGTTGGTTTGTCAATCGGTCATTGCGGTCTCATCGGCATCGGGCCGGTTTGGTAATCGGTCAAGCGGTCGGCTCGGCCGTAAACGCCGGTTGCCGGTGAGGAACTCCGTTGCGCCGATCAATACGAGGCGGATGGCCCGCTCAGCGGCGTCGGCAATTAGTTGGGATGCTTCGTCTGCCATCTCTTCGAAAGTGACCGGGCCGGTGGCGATGCTTAGCGCTGCGGTGATTCCGCGACGGCGCAATTCCGTCAGGTCACCGGATAATTGACCGGCGATGGCGACCACCGGGATTCCCAGGGTGTGCGCCCGTGTGGCGACTCCGACAACCGTCTTGCCGGAAAGTGTTTGGCTATCAAGTCGGCCCTCTCCCGTGATGACAAGGTCGGCTCCTTCCATGCGCTCGGTCAGCTTGACGGCGTCGGCAATGACGTCCATTCCTGGTACTATCCGGGCTCCGAGGAAGGCGATCAGCCCGGCGCCGAGACCGCCGCCGGCGCCGGCACCGGGAACGTCGCTAACGGCGAGGCCGAGATCCCTCTCGACGACGGTGGCGAAATTGGATAGGGCGTTATCGAGTTGGCGGCACGCATCTTCACTGGCGCCTTTTTGCGATCCGTAAACCCATGACGCACCGTTTCGGCCGAGTAGTCGATTTGTTACGTCGCTAGCGGCCGAGACGCGAGATGACGCCAGCCGACGGTCAAGACCGGTAACGTCGATCCGCGCCAGGTTGGTTAGGGCGGCACCGCCTCGAGCAAGCTCCCGCTCCTTCCTGTCAAGTAACCTGGCGCCGAGCGCTTGCGCCATCCCGGCGCCGGCGTCGTTGGTCGCGCTGCCACCCAGCCCGACGATGATTTCATGGCAGTCGGCTTCGAGAGCCTCCAGTATCAGTTTACCGGTACCATAGCTGGTGGCCGAGAGCGGGTCGAGTTGGTCGGCGGGAACTAGACCGATTCCCGAGGCAGCTGCCATTTCAATGACGGCCGTCTTGCCGTCGCCGAGGAGTCCCCAGCTGGCGATAACCGGCCCGCCAAGCGGTCCGGTGGCGTGAGCCGTCATCAGCTTTCCTTGGGTTGCCGCGACCATCGTTTCGACGGTGCCCTCGCCGCCGTCGGCGAGCGGTATCTCGACGATTTCAGCGTCGCGAAGGACTCGCCGCAACCCGAGTGCCATCGCCGCAGCCACCTCTTGTGCAGACAGGCTTCCTTTGTAAGCTTGGG
>CAZLUE010000111.1:3375-3876 GCA_964562625.1 uncultured Dehalococcoidales bacterium
CTTCATGCCGTCTCCTTCCGGTGTCCCACCGTACGGTGAGAGGACATAGCGGAAGACTTCTCCAGGTACCAGTCCTTGATCTCCTGACCGTAGACGATCGTCACGATCGTTGTCAGTAATAGGAACGGGCTGAATGGGATCGCATGTTTGCGTCCTCTTAGCCGGGCAGCAGCAGAATGGCCGCCACCAACCCGCCGACGACGAAGTCGCCAACAACTGCCACCAAAACATTGGGCCAATCGACCATCAGACCGATCAGCTTGGCCATCTCGACGTCTCCTCAACCCATTCCGCCGCAGAACGCGAAGGCCGGTATCAGCAAAACGATGAACTCGACGCCGCCACCGAGCAAGCCGTTGGGAAACCCTGGTTTCGCCGTGAAGATATTGATGAGCGAGGCTATCACCACTGCCGGGTAGGCGATACGACTGAGTATTAATTGATGGTTGAGGTCGGTCACGAAAATGACGATGAACAGGCTGAAATAGAAGAGCGCCACTG
>CAZLUE010000112.1:0-3840 GCA_964562625.1 uncultured Dehalococcoidales bacterium
CCCCTGGAGCGACTCGAACGCTCGCACCCAGCTCCGGAGGCTGGTGCTCTATCCAACTGAGCTACAGGGGCCCATGGCCTCTAGATACACCTAGTGCTGCTACCACAAATATCATACCGGATGGCACTCGGCAAGGCACCTTTCGGGGTCAGGCGGGAGGGAATGATCGGAATACTATCGACGATTGCCGATGGTATCATAACAGCGGCAAAACTGGGAACTCCGACATTTCAGGTGGTAAACTGCCTGAAGACGGGGGACCGGCAGGAGTTCCACGGCCATTCGGCCTGCCGCCAGACCGGGAACGGTGACACAAGGAGGATGCCATGCCAGAGTTAGAGCTTGATTTTGGAGTATCCGCGGCAGTCAACGGTGCGATACAGATTGCGGTCGTCATCACGGCTGCCGTTGCACTGGTAGTCGTTGGGAGATGGCTCATCCCTCGATTGATTGCGACGCGCATGCCGCTGCCACGCTAAGAATCCCCGGGCTCGGGCGACGCCCGAGCCAAGACGATTTCAAAGGCCGTGGTTGGAGTTTTCACTATCGCCGTCTGGTTACTTTCGGCAACGATGGTACTCGGTCAACTAGAGGTCAACATCGGCCCTCTTCTGGCCGGGATTAGTGTCGGCGCACTGGCGCTGGGATTTGCAGCGCAGAACATCATCCGAGATTATCTCAACGGTCTTTTTATCCTGATGGAGGACTGGTACAGGATTGGTGACTGGGTCTCTGCCGGGGGGGTAGAGGGCGAAGTCGAACAGGTCGGGCTAAGGCGCACGGCGCTGCGAGAAATAAACGGTACGCTGCATTCCATCCCCAACAGCCAAGTACCGTTTGCCAGCAACCAGACGCGAGACTGAGCCCGGATCAACCTGTCGGTTACGGTAGCCTACAAAGATGACCTCAGCCGCGTCTATGCGGTAATTGACGGGTTATGCCAGGAACTCAGGGATGACCCTGCCTGGGGTAATGACCTGACAACGACTCCCTCAGCGATACGCGTCGGCGAACTCGGTGATCACGGGGTCGGCATAGGTACTCGCGGTTTTACCAAACCGGGAATGCAATGGGGGCTGACAGGGGAACTTCGCAAACGGATCAAGAATCGCTTTGATGAGGAACACATCGAAATCCCGTGGCCGCACACCAAGGTGTACTTCGGGAATGCGCCTGTCAACAGCGGATAGACAGTCATCATGCCGCGTCCGGCGCGCATTCCGGCGCCTCCAGCCGCCTAACCCAGTCAGCTAGGTATAGCGGATTATGAGGTAAAGCCAGCAGATACCGACGACGACGATCATCGCCGGCAAAGCGAACTTGATGTAGCGGCTCCAGCTGATCGGGTAGCCTTCACGGGCAGCGACGGCGGTACCAACGACGTTGGCCGAAGCACCGATCGGGGTAGCGTTACCGCCAATGTCGGCGCCAAGAGCCAGCGTCCACGCAAGGGTCGGTAAGGGGATTCCGGACGAGATCGAAAGGTTGCGCAACACCGGTACCATCGTGGCCGCGAACGGGATATTGTCGACGATTGCAGAGGCGAACGCCGATATCCACAGAATGATCGGTATCACAAGGACGATATTACCACCGGAGATACGTTCGATAAACTCCGCCAGAACTTCCAGCGAACCGGTCTCTTCCAGTCCGCCGACGACAATAAAGAGACCGATGAAGAAGACCAGCGTCCGCCAGTCCACCCTTCTCATCACGTGACCGGCTTTGCGGAAGCCGGCGACCAGTGTCAGTCCGGCGGCGATAACGCCGATGATAGCAACCGAGAGTCCTGTCATGGCGTGGGTCACCAGCAGGACGACGGTGAAGACAAAGATGAGGCTGTTGATCTTGAACAGCCGGTGATCGGTGATCGCCTCCGAGGGCTCCGGGTAGCGCTGGTGAGGGTCGGAGTTCTCACGCTGGGACGACCTCAACGCCTTGCGGAAAGCAAAGTAGAAGAAGGCCAGAGTGAGGATCATCCCTATCCAGGCAATCGGACCAGTGTTGGCGAAGAAATCGAAGAAGTTGTAGCCGAAAGCGGTGCCGATGATGATATTCGGTGGGTCGCCGCTCATAGTAGCAGCGCCGCCGACATTGGAAGCGAATATCTCAGCGATGATAATCGGCACGGGATCGAACTTGAGCATCCGCGCCAGCTCAATGGTGACGGTAGCCAGAAAGAGGAGAACGGTGATGCTGTCGATAAACATCGCCAGAAAACCGGAGAGGAGCATAAAGGTGACCAGGATCGGGACGAGTTTGTAGTTGACCTGCTTGGCAATGAGGAGGCACAGCCAACGGAAGAAACCGACCTCGCCGAGGCCTTCGACCATGACCATCATGCCGCCAATAAAGATGATGGTCTGCCAGTTGATCCCCTGGGAATCAATGTGCTGCTCACCCGGCACCCAGAACCGGCCCTCGAAGATTTGCGCGAGGTTGAGAGTGTTGGTGACCGATTCCGGGTTTCCGAGGATAATCAAGAAAACGACGAAAAGGACGAGGCCGGCACCGATCACCGCCGGGATATAACGGTGCCATTTGTCAATGATGATGGTGGTGAACATCACCACAAAGATGATGACCGCAAGGATCTGGGCGACTGCTTCCATCTAGCGCGCGTTTCCTTCCGAAAAACCACCACCAACCGCAGGCTGACCGAAGGACATTATAGCAGAAACCGCCGGAACGAGGTCAGCCGAGTCAGATGCCGGCCTTGAAGAGCGCGTAAGCTCCATAAAGATAAAGTCCGAGCAACAGCACCGCGTACCAACTGGCGACGCCGAAGGTTTTGCGCCGCCGCCGTCGCCAAATCCCAGCGGCGACGATCGCCGTCATCACGGTGACGATGACGGCAGTGGTGGCGTGCGCTCCGGAAACCGACGACAACACCGGCCCGGCAGTGAAAAAGAGGTCGATTGTAAAGAGGTGGGCGACATCGAGCATGTTGGCGCCAAGGATGTCGGCGACGGCCAGATCGACAGCGCCGATGCGGAAAGCCGCGATGGCGATTACCAGCTCCGGCAACGAGGTGGCGATTGCCAGCAAGAGCGAACCGACGAAACTGTCTCCCCAACCGGTGGTAAGGGTAATGCCTTCGGCGACGTAGGAGAGGGAAATACCGGCTGCAATGATGGCGACGGCGGCTAACGCCAGCTTTGCCCAGACATGCCAGATGGGGCCGAAGGTGACACCAGCCGGCTCACCGGCGACTGCGA
Source organism: uncultured Dehalococcoidales bacterium (assembly GCA_964562625.1). Classification (GTDB taxonomy): domain Bacteria; phylum Chloroflexota; class Dehalococcoidia; order Dehalococcoidales; family Fen-1064; genus CAZLUE01. The sequence goes on from CAZLUE010000112.1 coordinate 3,219, forward strand.
CTGTTGCCGCATCCATCTTGGTCTCGTCACCGCCGCGACGCATAATGAACCAGACTCCGGCGAGGTAGATGGTCATGATAATCAGCGTCGGTAGGCCGACCCAGCCGATGGTGACGCCGTCCAAGACACCAGCGAAATGAATGCTGAGGCCGGCGCCGACTGTGAGGAGTATTCCCATTCCGGCCAGCGGCAGGTGGCTGATACTGGCTTTGCTCAGCACGGGGACACCGCGGCTGAGGATGTCGAGCACGACCAGTATCGTCAGGTTGAAGAGGGTGCTGCCAAGCAGGGTGCCGATACCAAAATCTGGGGTGTCGACGAGGGCGACCGAACTGATCCCAGTGGCCAGTTCTGGCATCGAACTGATGACGGCGAGCAGCATCAGACCGACGCGGACACGACCGAAGCCGGTGCGCTCGGCGATGATATCAGCGTAGCGGGCAGCCTTGGTGCCGGCAATGACAATGACGAGCGACAGCCCAACGAACTGGAGCCAGACCAAGTGGTATACCCCCGGTGATGACGTTGTCGAGGACGACGGAAGACTCGATACGGTGCCGCGCGGCCCGTGCCTGATAGTATAGCGCATTCGGCTGGACAATGGTTGAACCGTGACGGTTGA
>CAZLUE010000113.1:0-3785 GCA_964562625.1 uncultured Dehalococcoidales bacterium
TCCGCTCATACAAAAGACAACTGCGCCCACTGCTCGGCGCTGCGGACGATCTTATCAGGATTCTGCCGACTGCGGGCAAGGTGGCCCTGATGCTGGCGCAGCGTCGGCTGCGTGGCGTCCTGGTAGCGCCAGTCGCAGCTCCAGCGCATGGTGTCGGTGCGATTGGGCAGGCCGCGATGAAACAGCAGATTGCTGAAGATCACCACGTCGCCCGGATCGAGCTCGACGTCGACGGCCTGATCGCGGCGCGGATCGAGCACTTCGGGGGCGATCTCCAGGTAGAGCTTCTTGTTCACGTGCGCCACGACGCCAAGCTTGTGCGTACCGGGCACGAACTGCATGCACCCGTTGGCCACACGCGCCGGCACCAGGGGCGTCCAGCAGTTGACCATGCGCAGGCGGCTGACCGCCTCACTGTCGTCGGCGCCCGTGTCGGTATAGCCGGCGTCCTGATGCCACAGCACTTCCGTCTTCGGATCGTCCGGGAACTTCGGCCGCACCGAGTAGTTCGGATACAGGCGGATCTCCGGCCCGAGCAGGGCTTCAACGGCATCGAGCAGGCCCGGGTCGAAGAACAGGCCGAACATGCCCGGCCAATGCAGCTCCGCGCGCAGCGTGCCCGGGGACTGATCCATGCGGTCGGCGTAGAGCTTGGCCAGACGCGTGGCGAACGGTTCGTCGTCGAGCGCGTCGGTGATAGCGCCGGCGGGGCAACGGACAGCGCATGCTTTGCAGGTACCGTCGGCATAGAAGACGCAGTTCGCGTGGTGGTCGTCGGTAGTACGGCCACTGGGAACCAACTGCAGATCGGTTATGATGCTGCCACAGCGGTGGGCGATCCCCTTCGCAGTGATGAATCCGTCCGACAAGCCGAAGCTGCCGTGACCGGCCGCGAACGCGGTGTGTCTTTCCGACCACACCGAGTGGATACCGACCTTATCGTTACTGTAGGTGCGGTAATATGGCTGGAGGATGGGCGATATCGCCAGGTAACCGGCCTCGGTGATGGCGGCAACCATGTGCCGGCGTAGAGCGTCGTTGAACTCCTCGCCGTAGTAGCGTTGGTGTGACCACCGCCGCGCCGGCACCAGCGTCTCCTTGCGGTTGGCAAGGCGGGTCGGCTCCATGATCGGCAGAATGTAACTGATGATGGAGAGTCTGTCAGGAACATCAACGCCTGTCTGGGAAACGGCTTCCTGTGGGGTCATGTGGCTCTTACTGATGATGTCCTTGTATCGCGTGTAGAGGGGGTCGTCACCGGAGACGAAACGAACCAACGGTTCGTCGAAGATGGTCCACTCACGGGTGGACGGCATCAGGTTGAGCGGGCTGGTGGCAACAAACGCCTTGATCATCTCCGTAACTACCAACTCCGGCGAAGTCCGCAAGCGTTCCTTTATCTCGGTTGTCAACATTGTTCCGACCTCATCACTTCTATGTCTCCGACACCGGCAGGTTCAGCGCTAGAACCACTGACGTCTCGATCTGGCAGCGCGGTATATTCCAATATGACTCGAGGAGACGGATGGTGTCAGACGCCTGGTGAAAGCCGTGCTTGCGGTAGAAGTCGACTGCCCAAACGGCGTCCCGCCAGGTACCCACCAGGAGACGACGAGACGCGGTGTCTGCCTTGAGTTATTCCAGCAGCCGAGCGCCGATGCCGCGCCGTTGCCATTCAGGGAGCACGTAGGCGTGACGGATGAGAGTGCCATCGGCCACCGGTTCGAGACCCATCACGCCGACTAGCCGTTCGTCTTCTTCCCAGCCGACGAACTTCATACGCTGCATTTCACCGTCCAGCTCCTCTCTCGTCATGTAGGGCTGGTGGTAGCAGTCGGCCGGGATAACGCCGTCGTAGGTCGTTGCGGCCTGGTTGATAATGGCGTCCATCGCGGCTGCTTCTTCAACGGCGCAATCACGAATCATCAGCCTCGGTACCGGCCGGCCCGAGCCGAGCCGGGATACAGTGGATTCTACTACATTAACCATGGTACCGCAAGCCTGAGTGGACGGTGACGTGATGCAACGCTCCAGCAAGCTGTAGAAACTCCCAGCCCGAAGCTATATGGTGATCTTTATCAAACCTTCACGGAAGGTTTACGAAATATTTAGGACATTTATGCCCGTCATTACAGGCATCTGCTAGATTGAACTTAGCACAGAAAGAGGTAAGGTGACTGCCCGGGCCGTCGGAAAGTTGCCAATCAACCCAGTTGGTCCAAGCTTGGCGAACCGCAAACGCCAACTTGCCATTTACTCAGAAGCCGTCCGGCATAGCGCCGGACGGCCCCCTCCTCCGGGATTATTCCTCAGAAAGTTGTTTCTGCCTCTACTTGAAGAACGCTGTAGTTTCAGCCAAAAACTGCCTTTACCTCCGATCGCAGCCCATCGCCAATCTTCTCGACTGCCTCGCGCTGGAACAGATTCAGTTCGGTCAGCTTCTCCTCGAACTCGCTTGCCGAGTAAAGACGCTCCGGATGCAGGTAAATGTTATCGACTGACGGCACCGACTTAGGCACCTGTAGCCCCGTGGGTGAGTCAACCCAATCCTCCAGATCGCCACGGACAAGCGCTTCCAGCACTCCAAGCGTGTGATTCAATCTTATGTCGTGATATTGCTCGCCCTCGCCGATGCCGCCGGTGTTTATCAGGAAGTACCGCACTTGGGGCTGCCCCTCGAGTATGCTGTAAAAAAGGTTGGCGTGCTCCGCCCGGTTGCCAGCGACGAACGGGTCGTAGAAAAACTCCGCCTTCAGCTTGCCCGCCCGCGTCGGGTCGCCCGCCGATGACTCCATCGCCTGGCCGAGTACCATGAAGGCAACGGCTTGTTCCAAGGTCAGCCGGGAGATCGCCGGTATCTGCTGCCCGCGCGTGATAAGAACCAGATTGTCTATTTGCGGGACATCAATGTGGCTGCTGGCGTGCATGACATCGCGCCGCTGGACGATCGACCGTCCATTGGCCGTCAGATCCAGATTGTAGAAGTCGAAGTCACCGTCATCGCTGACGTGGACGTTCTCGCTGAAAGTCCCAGGTCTGAGCAAGGCGTAGTAGATCTCGGTTTGCTCTTCGGAATTGACCTTCTCAGTCTTGACGTACAGACCGCCCGCTTCGAAACCGTGAAATGACCCGTCCGGCATCAATGTTCCGCCGTCATCCTGTACCAGAAATGACCTCTCTCCCGGTTTCCGCGCCATCACTCGGCTGGTCGTCGTCGTCTTGCCGTTGGCGGAGAGCGCCGCCAGCAACGTTCGCGTTGTTCGGTATTCCCCGTTGGTGCACTGCAGGTAGTCCTCACGACAACCGGTGTGAAGGAAAATACCACCGCTCCGAGTCTTCGCCGCCCAGTCCTCGGAAGCGAAGACGCCCTTCTTGTACTCGCCGACGTAATTACTGTTACGAACGACCTTTATCACCCGGCCGTCATCAAGCAAGGCCAGCCGGATGGTAATGTCCTTCTCCGGTAGCGGCTTCGACTTGTTGCTTTCGAAGGCGTCGTCGTGGAACACGATAATCTCGTAGTCCGGCCTGGTAACCCTCCCTTGCGTGTCGGCGAACAGGCTCCGTCCGCCGAAAGCGATATGGGCGAACTCCTCGGGCACAGTCAGGCGGACCACCTTACCGTTGCCGGCATGCCCAACCGCCCGGTCCATTGAGATCAGTCGCTGCGTGCCGAGAATCGCCTCCATTTGGGCAAGCAGATCCATCTCGGCCTTACCGACCGGGCTGTCGACACTTTTCTTGGTAAACGGCGCCGTCCGTGACATCGGTTCACTCTCGGTAAA
>CAZLUE010000114.1:0-3748 GCA_964562625.1 uncultured Dehalococcoidales bacterium
TCAATATACCACTGGTTGTGGCGCAAATAGTCAATTTCCTCATTCTTCTGGCGCTGCTCTATTTCTTTGGTTACAAACGGATACTGAAGATGCTGGACGAGCGCGCCCAGAGAATCAAGGAAAGCGTGGAACAGGCCGATCAGGTCAAGGCAGAGGCGGGGCGGGCCGAAGAAGAGAACCGAAAGAAGCTCGAAGCTGCCGCCAAGGAAGGCCAGGAAGCGATCTCGCGGGCAATGCGTGCCGGTGAGGAAGGTCGGCAGCGAGCTCAGGAAGAGGCCAAAGAGGAAGCGGCCGGTCTGCTTGACAAAGCTCGCCAGGAGATTAATCGCGAGCGGAACGCCGTCATTGGCGAACTGCGTAAGGAATTCGCTGATCTGGCGATCGTGGCCGCGGAGAAGGTGATCGAGCAGTCACTCGACAAGGAAGCGCACCGCGAGCTGATCGGTAAGGTGCTCGATGAGAGTGAATCCCTGAAAGAGGGTTAGCCAGCGAATGACGAGGAGTTTCTGATGGCCAGTAGCATCCACGCCAAGCAGTACGCTCAGGCAGCGTTCGAGATGGCCCAGGAGAAACAGGAACTCAATACCTGGCAGTCGGACCTGAGGAAAGTAGCCGGGCTGACTAGGGATGAGGCTGTAGTCTCGCTGCTGGACAACCGCGAGGTGCCCTTCGATGAGAAGGCAAAGACGCTGGCGGAACGTCTCGGTGACATCCACCCCGAGGTGATGAAGGTCGTCTCGTTGCTGGTTGCTAAGGGACGGTTGGTGATGATCGACGACATCTCCGATGAGTACCAGCGGCTGGTGGACGGGTATCGCGGCGTTGAAGGGGTCGAGACGGCAGAAGTGACTACGGCGGTTCCCCTCGAGGAAGCGGACCGTTTGAAGATCGCGCAGCGAATCACCGGGATCGTCGGCCAACCGGTGGTTCTTAAGCAGTTGGTCGATCCGGAGGTTATCGGCGGGATGATAATCCGTGTCGGTGACCGGTTGATTGATGGCAGCGTTCGCAGCCGGCTGGCGACCCTGAAGAGGGACTTGGGTGGTGCCGGCAGGTAGTCACCGCCGGGCGACACCGCAGCCCTCAGAGTCGGGACGGTTGTTCCCGGCGGTCATCGAAGAGTGGGGCCGGTACTTGATCTTCCTAAGGTTAACACGGGAGGGAGCATAGATGACGACCAGAGGAAAAGATATCGCTGCCGCCATCAAGCAGGAGATAGCGAAGTTCGGCGGGGCGTTGATGACGGTCGATGTCGGCGCCGTCGTTGAGATAGGTGATGGTATCGCCCGCATCCAGGGGCTGTCCGCGGCCAAGTACAATGAACTCCTCGAGTTCCCCGGCGGCGTCATAGGGATCGCCATGAACCTGGAAGAAGACAACGTCGCGGCGATCATCCTCGGCGACTATGTCGACATCAAGGAAGGCGACGAGGTAAGGCGCACCGGGCGAATTGCCGAGGTACCGGTCGGTAATGGTCTGATAGGTCGTGTCGTCGACCCGCTCGGCAGTCCTCTCGATGGCAAGGGACCGATCAACACGGACCGGCGCCGCGCCATGGAAAGGATCGCCCCCGGCGTTACCCAGCGACAACCGGTTAACACTCCGGTGCAGACCGGGATCAAGGCGATCGACGCCATCATTCCGATAGGACGCGGGCAGCGCGAGTTGATTATCGGCGACCGGTCGACCGGCAAGACGGTGATTGCCCTAGACACGATCATCAGCCAGAAAGGCGGCGACCTGACTTGCATCTACGTTGCCATCGGCCAGAAAACATCCAAGGTGGCACGCGTCGCCGCCACGCTCGAAGAATACGGCGCGATGGAGCATACGATCATCGTTGCCGCCAACGCCGCCGATTCAGTGGCCATGCAGTACCTGTCGCCGTACGCTGGTTGCGCCATGGGTGAGGAGATAATGGAGCGGGGTGGCGATGCCCTGATCATCTACGACGACCTCTCTAAGCACGCTTGGGCGTACCGGCAGATGTCACTGCTGTTGCGCCGTCCGCCGGGCCGCGAAGCCTACCCCGGGGATGTCTTCTACCTGCACAGCCGTCTTCTCGAAAGAGCCGCTCGCTATTCGGAGGCGGAAGGCGGCGGGTCACTGACCGCTCTGCCGGTGATCGAGACCCAGGCCGGCGACGTTTCTGCCTATGTGCCGACCAACGTAATCTCGATCACCGACGGCCAGATATACCTGGAGACGGACCTGTTCAACGCCGGTACCCGACCGGCCCTGAATGTCGGAATATCGGTCTCGCGCGTAGGCAGCAGCGCCCAGACGAAGGCGATGAAGAAGGTTGCCGGACGCCTCAAGCTGGAATTGGCGCAGTACCGTGAGTTGGCTGCTTTTGCCCAGTTCGGTACCTCGGAACTGGATCGTGCCACCCGTGCCCAGCTGGAGCGCGGACAACGGCTCTCCGAAGTGCTCAAGCAAGGGCAGTACGTGCCGGTGGCGACGGAGCGCCAGGTAATTATCCTCTACGCGGCAATCAACGGCTACCTGGACGATGTCGAGGTCGAGAAGATCGGTAGCTTCGAGACTGGCCTGCAGGCATTCGTGGAATCGAGTCATCCCGAAATCGGTTCGACGATTGCGCGGTCCAAGGAACTTACCGAGGAAACCGAAGAGGCGCTCAAGGGCGCGATTCAGGAGTTCAAACAGAGTCACTTCGCTGGTTAACCGGCCAAAGCGAACGAGAGACCATGGCAAACCTTCGCCAGATAAGTCGACGGATCAAGGGCGTGCAAAGCACCGCGAAGATCACGCGCGCCATGGAGATGATCGCCACCTCCAAAATGCGGCGCGCCCAGGACGCCGGTGTCGCCGGACGTCCCTACGACGAGAAGATCCGCCAAGTGATCGCATCGCTGGCGGCCCTGCCGCAGACCGGTGAGTCGTCTCATCCGCTGTTGCAGCGCCGGTCGGTGAACCGGATCGCGATCATTCACGTTACGCCCGACAGGGGACTCTGTGGCGGACTCAACGCCAATCTCAACCGCAAGACAGCCAACTTCGCGCTCGAACAGAAGCTGCCGGTGACGCTGGTTACGGTTGGACGTAAAGGTAATGAGTTCATGCGGCGTTTCGAGCGCGACATCCGGGCCGAGTTTTCTCGGCTCGGCGACCGGCCGGTAATGTTCGACACGCAGCCGATAGCACGGATCATCATCGACGACTACTGCGCCGGCGAGGTTGACGTCGTTTACTTGGCCTACGCACAATTCGTTTCGACGATGACGCAGTTGCCGGTCATTGATGTGTTGCTGCCGGTCGTCCCGGCGCAACAGCTGCCGATGCAGAACCTAGAGTACATCTACGAACCGGACCCGGGAGCGGTGCTCGACGAGCTGTTACCGCGCTTCGTCGAGATGCAGGTGTATCATGCCATCCTCGAATCAATCGCTAGCGAGCAGTCGGCGCGGATGGTGGCGATGCGCAACGCGACCCAGAACGCAAATGAGCTGATACAGGACCTGACGCTGATGTACAATAAGGCCCGCCAGGAATCGATCACGATCGAGCTGCTCGATATCGCCGGCGGCGCTGCTGCTTTGAAGTAGTCCGGTCGGACCTGCTTTTTTAAGACGAGACTGGAGGTTGTAATGGCCAAGGGGAGAGTAGTCCAGGTGATCGGCACGGTGGTGGACATCGAGTTTCCGGCGGAGGAGTTGCCGGCCATCTTCAACGCCATCGAGATTGACGGTGACGAGGGGACGATGATCCTCGAAGCCCAGGAGCAAAT
>CAZLUE010000115.1:0-3735 GCA_964562625.1 uncultured Dehalococcoidales bacterium
AATCGGCTACGCGGCGGCGTCACGGGACCTCATCGCCGCGATGACAAAGATACACCAGTACACAATGATGTGTGCTCCGACGATGTCCCAGGTGGCGGCAATTGAGGCGCTGCGCCATGGCGAGAAGAGCGTCGTCGACATGGTCAACGACTACAACTGGCGGCGGCTCGTCATGGTCAATGGTCTTCGTGATATCGGACTCTCCTGTTTCGAACCTAAGGGCGCCTTCTACGCTTTCCCGTCGATTCGTGCCACTGGGATGACTTCGGAAGACTTTGCCGAAAGACTGCTCATCGAGGAAAAGGTCGTTGTCGTCCCCGGCTCCGCTTTCGGCGCCTGCGGCGAAGGCTACATTCGCTGTTGCTATGCTACCTCGATGGCCGATATCGAGGAGGCGCTGACCCGAATGCGTCGCTTCGTCCGCCGACATCGCCGCGGATAGCCGCCGCTGGTGGGGCTGTCCGATCGAGAAGGGTTTCGACTGGCAAGCTGCTGAGAATGGTCAGTGGTATCCCGCAGGCACAATGAGGATGGTTGAAGGTATTTTCCAGTGCTCGGCTGGGGGAGCATGCCCAAGAAATTACGTTGTGACCGTTGCGGCTTCGTACTCTCCCGCCAGGAGGAGGTTAGCCTCGCCGTTGAGAGCCGCGACGCCTGGCATGCCTCGGTACGGGCATGGGGTGGCGAGCCAAGGGGCATCCTCCCTTGCCAGAACTATGTTCGCTGTCGTGGTGAGATCGTCGAGGTTCTCGGCTGGCGGTCAAAGGCAAGAAGACTGTTCTAAGGGTGACGGAACGATGAACCGGGGGTTGGACTGATGAGTGACGCGTATGCTAGGGCCGGAGTTAACATCGACCTTGGTGACAAGGCCGCCGAGTTGGTTGGCCGGCAAGCCCGTTCCACCTTCATCCCTGAGGTCTTGAGCGGTGTCGGCTTCTTTGGCGGACTTTACGAGTTCAAGGGCTACCGACAGCCGGTACTCGCTTCAAGTACGGACTCGATCGGCACCAAGCTCAAGATCGCCATCGCCCTCGACAAGCACGACACCATCGGTATTGACATCGTCAACCACTGCGTCAACGACATCCTTGCCTGCGGAGCCGAGCCACTATTCTTCCTCGATTACATCGGTATCAGCGGCGTCGTGCCGGAGAAAGTGTCCGCCATTGGAAAAGGACTGGCACAGGCCTGCCGCGAGGTCGGCTGTGTCCTCATCGGCGGCGAGACCGCCGAACTACCCGACGTCTACTCCGGGGATGACTATGACTTGGTCGGTTTCGTCGTCGGCTGTGTCGAGAAGGAAGACATCATCCGTGGCGAGAGCATCGTCAAAGGCGATGTCATTGTCGGCCTGCCGTCGAGCGGGTTGCACACTAATGGCTTTTCGCTGGTGCGCCGCGTTCTCGGCGAGACGCGGCAAGAACTGGAAGTCTACCAGCCGGAATTGTCGCGGACGTTTGGTGAGGAACTTCTCGAACCACACCGGTGCTACCTTAACCAACTCAAAGACCTGCGCCCGGTCATCAAGGGTCTCGCTCACATTACCGGGGGCGGACTAACCGGCAACATCCCCAGGATTCTTCCGGCGGGCCTGATGGCTAACTTCGATGGCCGCTCGTGGAGGGTACCACCTATCTTCGAATTGATCCGCAGGCGTGGTAAGATCGCCCACGACGACATGTACCGTGTCTTCAACATGGGCATCGGCATGGCCGTCGTCACTGCCCCCGAAAATGCGTCCAGCCTTGTCGCGGCGGTACCCGGGGCCGGACTGATTGGCGAGGTCTCCGCCCAGGCTGGAGAATCGCGAGTCGTAATACGCTAGCCTCGCGCCTGCTCTTGATTCCTGGCATTGCGTCGCCAGCGGCCTGCTGTCAGTCTCCACTCATTTTCAATATAACCCACCGATGATCCGTATTCGGCGCACAAATTGTTTGCCGAATTGCCATGGGGTATAATTCGAGTGATCCGATCGCAGTTCGTGAGGAAGCAGATGTTCCGGTTCTACGACATTGCCTTTCCCGCAGTGACGGCGTTCTTCCAAATCTTCAGCCGCTGGCAGGTCAATGGCCGCGAGAACGTACCCGGTGAAGGACCGTTCATCATCGTCGCTAACCATACAACGATGTTTGACCCGCCACTTCTTACCGTCAGTCTCCGGCGACAGGTCACCTTTATGGCCAAGGAGGAGCTTTTCCGAAGCAAGGCGGTGTCGTCGCTGATCTCTCAACTTGGTGCTTTTCCGGTACGGCGCGGTAAGGTCGACCGGGCGACCATTCGTGCCGCCGAAAGCGTGCTTGCCGACGGCAACGTGCTCGGACTCTTTCCCGAGGGCAGCCGGAGCGAGGATGGACAGTTACAGAAGGCTAAAGTCGGCCCGGTCGTGATCGCTCAGCGCTGCCGGGTGCCGATACTGCCGGTCGGTGTTGTCGGCACCCGTGATCTCGCCAGGCGAACGGGGTTGCTACGCCGTCCCCGCATCACCGTCAACGTTGGGTTCCCGTTTTCGCTAGAGGACGTTCCTGGCAAATCCGCCCGAGTCGAGAGCATCCAGCAGGTGATGGTACGAATCGCCGAGCTGCTGCCTTCGGAATACCGCGGTGTCTACGGCTATGAGGCGTCGGAATGACCATCGTCATTGAAAAGGCGGTTAGGATCGGTTTCTGCCTCGGTGTCAAGCGCGCCGTCGATACCCTGCGGGAAGTCGCCGCCGAACGCCCTGGAATAGAGACCCTGGGGGCGCTCGTGCACAACCGTCAGGTATTGCAGCGCCTTGCCGGATATGACGTCCGCATCGCCAGCGATATCGACGATATACAGGACGACACAGTCGTCATTGGTGCCCACGGTATCAGCCCGGAAACGGAAGAACGGATTCGGCGGCGCGGCGTCGAGATTATCAACACTACCTGTCCCTTCGTGCGGCGCGCCCAGAAGGTCGCCGATCGCCTGACCAAGGCTGGTTTCACAATCGTCGTCTTCGGTGACGCCGTCCATCCAGAAGTGAAGGGCATCCTCGGCTGGGGTGACGGTAATGGCATTGCCACCCTCAACCACGAATCGGTGGTAGCAGCTTGTGGCGCAACCCGCCGGCTCGGTGTCCTTGCCCAGACGACTCAGATTCCGGATCGCTTCGCTGGTTTCGCACGCGATGTCATCAGCGCCGTTCTGAATAAAGACTCTGAGATCAGCGTCATCGATACCATCTGCCACGACATTCGTCAGCGTCAGACGGCGGCAATAGAGTTGGCCGGGCGCGCAGATCTGATGGTCGTCACCGGCGACCGCGCCAGCGCCAACACCAACCGACTTGCCGAACTGTGCGCTACCGTCACTAGGACGCAGCTGGTGGAGACTGCCGCAGATATCGAACCGTCTTGGCTCACCGGCGTCGCCTGGGTAGGCGTCACCGGGGGGGCCTCGACCGCCGAGGAGACGATCGACGAGGTTGTCACCCGGCTCAGGGAGATCGGTGCAGGCTCATAGTCCCATCTGCCGTGCGACCATTTCCAGGTGATGGTCTCCGGTTCCGTAGCTCAACTGCGATGCTTTGCCCCGCCGGGTGTGGAACTGTAAGTTGTGGTCGATGGTGCAGCCGATCGCGCCGTGAATCTGATGCGCCAGCGTCACTATACGCTCGTAGGCCTCACCGGCCCACGCCTTGGCAATCGCTACTTCACGACCGCCGGAAATACCTTGGCTCAGCGTCCAAGCCGCCTGGTAGGTAGCGAATCG
>CAZLUE010000116.1:0-3675 GCA_964562625.1 uncultured Dehalococcoidales bacterium
TGCAGCGGTCGGTGCCGAACTGCTCGATGCACCACAAATAGTGGGGGGCCATTCCCTTCGCCAACTCGTCGGAACCCACTGGAGTTGTTCGTTCGTGCCAGGCGAAGCCGGTGAACGGCATTCCCAGACCGCCGACCTTGACGACGACGTTGTCGCATCCGGCCAATTCGGCGATCGCCTTTTTCCAGTTCTCAAAGACCTCTTCACGCTTCGCCGCGTAGCCACCGGTGCCGATCGGCCCGCCGACGTGGTCGAGGATTATCGTCGTCTCCGGGAAAGCTCGTGCCAGGTCGACCAGTTCTGTTATCTGCGGGTGGTAGAGCCAGGCGTCGAAATTGAGGTCGAATTTCCCCAGGCAGGCGAACCCGGCGCGAAAGTTTTCGTCGAACAGAAGGCCCTTCGGTGGACCGACGCGGCGCTTCAGGGACGGGTCGGCGCTCCAGGCGTTGGTGTGGCGGATGCCGCGGAAGCGGTTCGGGGCGGTGGCGATCTGCGCCTCGAGCACCGGTGCCACCGCCTCGCCCAGTGTCAGGTCGGCGTGTCCGACAATCGCGGCCGCGATGACGGTCGGCCCGTACTGTCCACTGGCGCTTTGGGTGGCGATGCCACGCACGAATTCTATTTCGCCGACCGGCCGCATTTCCTCTGGTCCGTCCTTGCGGTACATCGAGCGGCACTCGACGAAGACGGTGCTCACGATGTTGTGGCCGCCCGAGGTGTCTGCCACCAGGTCGTCGATCAGGTAGCGGTTACCGTTGCGATCCCAGAAGTGATGGTGCGGGTCGCAGATCGGTAACTCTGGGTCGATTGCGGTCTCTTGCGCCTCGTTCTCTTTCGTGTCAAGCTCTGTCATCGTCTCGCCCTCTTCTATGTAGGAGTACATCGGTCAGCCGAGCTGCTTAGGTGCCAACAGTCTAGGGACGTCACACGGGTGTGTCAAGTGTTGGCGTCCCGCGATGTTGCGGTTGACCAATCGGCGGCGAAAGGTTAGACTGTGGGTTGATTCGCCCGGCGGATCTTTCATGATCCGACCCCCGATGTCGAAATGTACTGGGCATCAAGGAGGTAGTCATGACTGTCGAAGCAACCAGCCTTCCCGATGGCGAGCATATCGTTCGCTGCACGTCCGCCCTTGACTGCGGTGGCCGCTGTCCGATCCGAGCCCATGTCAAGGATGGCGTCATCGTCCGCATCGAGGGTGACGACTTCCCTGACGAAGACGGACAGCTCCGCGCTTGCTGGCGCGGCCGCGCTTATCGCCACTATATCTATCATCCAGACCGGCTGCTCTACCCGATGAAACGCACCGGTCCCCGTGGTTCAAAGGAGTTCGCGCGTATTTCTTGGGACGAGGCGATGGATACCATTGTCACCGAGTTGACCAAGGTTAAGGAGAAATACGGCCCGGCTTCCATCTTCTACGGCGGCGGCGGTCATCTCGGCGCCTTGCACAGCGCCGGGGCGCTCGGCAAGGCGCTGGCGATGTTTGGCGGCTACACTTCGGGCTACGGTAACATCTCGTCGGAAGGACCCGTATGGGCGGTGATGTCAACCTATGGAGACGTCATGGTCGGCAACGGCCGCGCTGACCTGCTCAATTCCAAGTTGATCATCATGTGGGGCTGGGATCCTGTGCGCATGGTCTCTGGCACCGATTGTGTTCCGACCCTGATCAAGGCCAAAGAGGCCGGCATCCCGATCATTGCCATCGGACCGCGCTACGAGGACTCGGCAGCTACCTTCGCCTCTGAGTGGATACCGATCATCCCCGGTACCGATGCTGCGATGATGATTGCCTGCGCCAATGTCATCCTCAAGCAGAATCTCCATGATCAGTCATTCCTTGACAAATACACAGTGGGATTCGATAAGTTTGCCGACTATGTCATGGGCCGCGAGGACGGTGTCGAGAAGACACCTGAGTGGGCGGAGGCGATCTGCGGCGTTCCGGCGGCTACCATTACCGGCCTCGCCCTTCGCTACGCGAAGACAGACCCGGCCTGCCTCATGGACTGCCAGGGACCGGCCCGAGCCGGCTACGGTGAGCAGTTTAACCGTTGTGCTATCGCTTTGACCGCGATGACTGGTAATGTCGGCAAGCCGGGCGGTAGCGCCGCCGGCGGCCTGATGGGAATCCCTTACGGTCACATGTTTCGTTCCGCCGGCGTCCCCGGTGTGAAGAATCCTGCCGAAGCCGGCGGCCCGTCAATCAGGGGCACGCTCGATATCAACCTTCGGCTCGTGCGACGCTTCCACGTCAACAAGATATGGGACGCTTTCCTCACCGGCACTGATGGAGGGTACCCGGCGGATATTCACGCGGCCTGGTTTGCCGGCGGCAACCCGCTCAACCAGCGGGGCAACATCAACAAGGGCATCCGCGCCCTTAACGGGCTCGATTTCTCCGTCACTCAGGACCTTTTCCTGACACCGACCGCCCGCTACACGGACATCGTCCTGCCGGTGAAAAGTTTCGCCGAGAAGAGTGACCTTACCCGGCCGTGGCCATCCGGACCCTATCTTCTTTTCTCCAATCAGGCAATCGAAGGTCTGGGCGAATGCCTCACGGACTGGGAGATCGGTAACCTCTTCGCCGAGAAACTCGGTTTTGAGAACTTCAACGACAAGACCGAGGATGAGTGGCTGCGAACATTCGTTGCCACCAACCCGGAATACCAGGAGCATATCAAGGACTACGATAAGTTCAAGCGGGATGGCATCCACCGCATCGAGTTTGAGGAGCCTTACATCGCTTTCCGCGCCCAGATTGAGGATCCGGAGAACAATCCGTTCCCGACCCCGTCGGGTAAGATTGAGATATTCTCGCAGCGTCTCGCTGATCTCGACAGCACGGAGACACCGCCGATACCAAAGTACGTCATCTCGGGCACCCGCGAAGACAGGAACCACCCGCTGGCCGCTAAGTACCCGCTGCAAATGCTCTCACCGCATCCCCGCGTTCGGGTACACTCCGCCTTGCAGAATGTGGATTGGCTGGTCGAGGTCGATCCCCACGTTGCTTGGATTAACCCGGCTGACGCAGAACCTCGCGGCATACTCGATGGCGACGAAATCCACGTCTTTAACGACCGTGGCCGGCTCGCCATCAAGGCTTGGGTCACCCGTCGCATCATGCCCGGCGTAATCTGTATTTACGAAGGTGCTTGGTACGAACCTGACGAAAATGGCATCGATATTGGCGGTTGCCCCAACACCTTGACCGATGACGCGTACTCACCGGGCGGCGCCGCCACCCTGAAGACGTGCTTGGTGGACATAGCGAAGGCATAAGGAGAGTCAACCATGCAACTCGGATTTCATTTCGACCAGAACCGGTGCACTGGCTGTTTCGCCTGTGCCATTGCCTGTAAGGACTGGCACGACGTTCCTGCCGGACCTGCTCGCTGGATGCGGCTCCTCTACCAGGAAGAAGGCCGCTTCCCTGACCTTTTTGTCAGCCACATGGCGACGCCGTGCTATCACTGCGAGAAACCGGTCTGCGCTTTCGTCTGCCCTAATGAGGCTGTCAGTAAGCGCGACGAGGACGGTATCGTTGTCATCGACCGCGACAAGTGCCGCGAGGAGAAGACCTGCGGTATCATCGCCAATGAGGGCAAGAACGGTCTCTATGGCGAACAGACGGCTCCCTGCCAGGTCTCCTGCCCGGCCCACCTT
>CAZLUE010000117.1:0-3654 GCA_964562625.1 uncultured Dehalococcoidales bacterium
CGGCCATGCAGAATATCACCCACACCGTCATGTATTTCTCGAAAGTGCTGATGACCTTAGGTTCCGGCATCTTCAGGCGGTCTCTGCGGCCATCGTTTCGACCAGGGTACCGGCGGAAATGGCTTCGACATTTCGCGACGTCAGCCGGTTGAAGAACGCCTCGGCCATCTGGCTCCAGCAGGAATTGCGCACGCAGACAAAGAGTACCGTCTTCACTGAGCCTTCTCCGGGCACCGAAGGGGAATCACAAACCGATTACACGATACAACGAACCGCTCGGCACGGTCAACGCTGACGCCGGTCAGCCGGGACCGGTGCCGACGCTGTGCTATAATTACTATAGATGGATGTCCTTGCTGACCTCAACCCAGCGCAGAAGGAAGCAGTCGAAACAATCAGTGGTCCGGTGCTGATCTTGGCCGGTCCGGGGAGTGGTAAGACCCGCGTTATCACCCACCGCGTCGCCTACCTGATCAAGGTCTGCGGGATCAGCCCGCGGCGGATTCTGGCAGTGACCTTCACCAACAAGGCCGCCCGGGCAATGGAATCGCGCCTCCTCCAATTAGCCGGCGAATCGGTCGGACAGATAACACTAGGTACGTTTCACGCGATCGGCGCCCGTTTCCTTCGCCAGGACGGACGAGCGATCGGCGTCAATTCTCAGTTTGTGATCTACGACTCCAGCGACCAGTTGAATGTGGTGAAGCGAGCGATGCAGGCCGCCGGGATCGACCCCAAGCAGTATTCACCGGGGGCGTTCGTCGGAGCGATCTCTAACGCCAAGAGCCAGTTATGGACACCGAACGACTACGAACGGCACAACCGCAGTTACTTCGAGGAGTTGGTCGGCCGCACCTATCGACTCTACCAGCGGATGCTGACCGAGAGTAACGCGGTCGATTTCGATGACCTGTTGATGAATGCGGCGACGCTGTTCCGCGACCACGCCGACATCCTAGCCCGCTACCAGTCACGCTACCTCTACATCATGGTCGACGAGTTCCAGGACACCAACTTAGTACAGTACGAACTGGTCAGGCTGCTCGGCGCCGAGCACAAGAATGTCTGCGTCGTCGGTGATCCCGACCAGTCGATCTACTCATGGCGCGCCGCCGACTTGCGCAATATCCTCAACTTCGAACACGATTATCCTGACGCCAAGGTTGTGCTGCTGGAACAGAACTACCGGTCTACCAAGGTCATCCTCGACGCGGCCTCGAACGTGATTTCGGCCAACCAAGAGCGCAAACAGAAAGACCTGTGGACGGAGAACGAACAGGGGGAAGTCATCCGGGTGGTCGAGACCTACACCGAACAGGAAGAGGCGCAGTTCGTCGTCGGCGAGATGGAGCGACTGGTCGATTCGGCCGACGCCAGACTCGGCGAGTGCGCCGTAATGTACCGCACCAATGCCCAGTCGCGCGTTGTCGAAGAGGCTTTCATCCGCTACGGGACACCCTACAAACTGATAGCCGGAACGCGCTTCTACGAACGCCGCGAGGTTAAGGACGTGGTCGCCTACTTCCGACTGATTCACAACCCACAGGACAGCGTCAGTCTGCGCCGGATAATCAACATCCCTAGCCGCGGCATCGGCCAGCAGACACTGATGAAACTGAACGAACTGGCCGAATCACTGGGGCTATCTCTCAGCGACGCGCTGCGACTGGTCGCTGAATCGCGCCAGCGTCCGGAGGCCATCGAACACCCATTCAGCCAACGGACGATGCGGGCGCTGGCTGATTTCTGGGAGATGATCGACGGCTTCACCACCAACGCCCGCATGCTCAGTCTGACCGAGTTGCTCGACCTTGTTGTCGAAGCGTCGGGCTACCAGACCCAAGTGCTCAGCGACAAGGAAGGCGAGGAACGCTGGGAGAATATTCTCGAGCTCCGCGGGGTCACCAACGACTACCAGCATCTGCCATCATCGGAGGCAATGACGGCCTTCCTCGAGAAGGTGGCCCTGGTCAGCGACAGCGACGCCTACGACGAAACGATTGATCGGGTGACGCTGATAACGCTCCACCAGGCGAAGGGCCTCGAGTTCCCGGTGGTGTTCATCGTCGGGATGGAGGAGCGACTGCTACCCCACATCCGCTCGTTCGACGACCCGGCGCAGATGGAAGAAGAGCGCCGGTTGTTCTACGTCGGCATCACCCGCGCCCAGAAACGACTCTACCTGGTGCACTCCTTCCGGCGAACCTTGATGGGCACCAGCGCGGTCAACAAGCCATCACGTTTCATCAACGATATCCCGAAGCACCTGGTCGCCAGTCCAGGCTGGCGACACGACGACACCGACCAGGTCACTGAGGCGGTCTTTTCCTGGAACCGAACGCCGGTCGGCACGACGACCGATGCGATTCCGTCGCCGAAACCGCGCAAGCTATCCCCGAAACTCCAGACCGGTGACCGAGTCACTCACAGCCAGTTCGGCGACGGAATCATCGTCAGTTGCAACGACATCAGGGACGACTGCGAAGTGGTCGTCGCTTTCGACGGCCAAGGAGTCAAGCGACTTCTGATGAGCTTCGCCCGCCTGACGAAGGTCGGTTAGTCAAGCGATTTCGCCGACACCCGTGGCTCAAGGACCGCGTGGGGGATGCTTGACAGAATACACGGAAACGTGTATGATCATCACATGCCGATCATGGTGCTGGATCAGACGGTCGCTTCGCAAATCGCCGCCGGTGAAGTCGTCGAACGGCCGGCGTCAGTCGTCAAGGAACTGGTCGAAAACTCGCTCGACGCCGGGTCAACACGGATAGAGGTCGAGACACGCGGCGGCGGTATCGAACTGATCCGTGTCGGTGACGACGGCAGCGGCATCGGGCGTAACGAACTAATCCTCGCCTTCGACCGCTACGCCACCAGCAAACTCAGCGACATCGACGACCTGCAATCGATCGCCACCTTCGGCTTTCGCGGCGAGGCGTTGCCGAGCATCACCGTCGTCGCCCGAGTCGATGTCGTCACCTTCGCCGTCGGCGAGACCGGCGGCGAAGCGCTGACACTCGATCAGGGCCAAGTCATCGAACGCCGCCCGGTGGCTCGCTCCCAAGGGACTACAGTAACCGTCCGCGGGCTCTTCCGTACGGTACCCGCCCGCCTCAAGTTCCTTAAGTCGACCGCCACCGAAAACAGCCACATCGCCCGTGTCGTCAGCCAGTACGCGCTGGCTTTCCCCGAAGTGAGCTTCAGCCTGACAATCGACGGCCGGAAGGTGGCGACGACGCCGGGTGGCAGACGACTGATCGACGGCGTCGTCGCGGTCTACGGCGCCGATATCGCCGCCAGGATGCTGGTCCTCGACGGCGCGGAAGCGACCGGTGGCGAGATAACCGTCACCGGGATGGTCAGCCCACCGGAACTGACCCGGGCCAACCGAGACTACCTCAATTTCTTCGTCAATCGCCGCGCGATCGGCAGTCGGTTGCTCGCCTGGTCGGTGGAACAGGCTTACCACGGGATGCTGATGACCGGCCGCCACCCAGTGGCGATCATCGACATCACGCTGCCGCCATCCGAGATCGATGTCAATGTCCACCCGACCAAGGCAGAGGTCAAGTTCCGCAACGAGCGTGCCGTCTTTGCCGCCGTACAGAAGGCAGTCCGTTCCCGACTGACAGATTTACCGCCGGCAACCAACTG
>CAZLUE010000118.1:0-3541 GCA_964562625.1 uncultured Dehalococcoidales bacterium
GCCGCAGCCGGCCACTGCAATGATATCACCGGCCGCTACCGGTGGCAGCGCGATATCGTGAATCAGGACATCACCGGACTCGCAAAACTTGCCGGCGATCGTCACCGTCTCACCGGCGGCCATCTCCATACTGTTGGCGATAACCGCCTCCAAGCGGGCGTCGTAAAGCGCCGGTCTGATGTTGTCCCCCATCCCTCCGTCAACCGACACGTAGCGCCGGACTCCGGGGATGTCTTTGACGACGCCAGCGGTATACAGCGCCACGCCGGCGCGGGCGACGACCGACCGTCCCGGCTCGATCACCAGCCGCGGCGACGGCAGCCCGTGCGCCTCGCACTCAGCAACCACTCGCGTCGTTATCGCCGCCGCGTAGAATGACACCGGCGGCGCCGGCGCATCGAGCGTATACTGGACGGCGTAGCCACCGCCGACGTCCAGTTCCGCCATCTCGAAACCGTGCTTTCGTTTCATCTCGGCGGCGAGCTTTATCACAGTCGTCACCGCTGCCATGAAAGGCTCATCCTCAAAGATGAGCGAGCCGATGTGAAAATGCAGTCCGATCGGATTGACCGCCGGCAGCGCCATCGCCTTGGTTATCATTTCCTCGACCTGCGTCAGCGGGACGCCGAACTTGCTGTCGATGTTGCCGGTGCTGAGGTGCCGGTGGGTATGCGGGTCCACTCCCGGCGTCACTCGCAGAAGGACATCTGCGAGTTGACCTCGGCGCGAGGTCAACTCGCCAAGCATCTCCAGCTCGTGGAAATTATCGACAACGATCCGGCCGACCCCGAGGTCGAGTGCCATTTCCAATTCGGCAACCGACTTGTTGTTGCCAGGGAAGTAAACTCGATCCATCGAAAATCCGGCGGCATCCGCGATCCCCAGTTCGCCGCCCGAGACGACGTCCAGCCCCAGCCCTTCTTCGTCAATGAGCCGCACCATCGCGTGGTTAAGGAACGCCTTGCCCGAGTAGGCAACGCAAACATCATCGTACCGCTCGCCGAACTCACTAAGGAACTCGCGGCACTTGGCGCGAAGTCCGTCCTCGTCGTAGACGTAGACCGGCGTACCGAATTCGGCCGCCAAATCGACAGCATCGCAACCGCCGATAACGAGGTGGCCGCTCTGGTTGACGCTACTCCCTGCCGGGAACAGTGGTAATCTCGAAATCATCCCCCGGTATCTCCTCGTGTATCCCGGCTCGACCGGCGCCAACTACTCAGCTCGCGCCGACCCGTCAACGCCCGCCTGCATCGTCCGATTTAGCTCCCGTAACTCGACCAGTATCTCCCGCAACAGCAGAAGTTCGAGCCGCCGTGACTCCACCGTGCTCGCCAGCTTGGCCCATTTCTTGGAATCATCGGCCGGGATGTAGCTCTCCAGCAGTTCAACGATGTCCTTAGCCATCGGATACTCCTTCCCCCGTCGCCGACGGATATCCTCCGTGTGCGGCGGCAACGGTTCAGTAGACGAAGACGATACCGACCGATATCCCGCAGGGAACGGCGGTCGGATCCATCGTCCGGTAAATCGGATACATCGTCCACCCGACCTTGTTGATCAGTTCAGCGACGTCGATACCGACCCCTTCCATCGAGGGCCGTGCCCTAAGAATATGCGGGCAGCGACCGCTGTCCAGCATCTGGCACAAGCCCCCGTTACACAGCGTGTCGCGGCAACCGCCGGCGCCAAGGCCGAGCGCCAGATGATAGCCGTCGGCAAATACGGTCGTCTCCAGCTTGGCGGCAATCTCGTCGGTCAGTCGCTGGTAGTGCTGCATGTGCGGATAGTAGCGCCGCACGTCGGCGGCGTCCTCGGCTGGAACATCGTTCTTGAAGAAGACCGCCCACTCGAAACGACCGAGCGCCTTACGCATGAACTCCGGCTCGGGAGTATGCGGCGGGCAGAAGCCACAACGGCCGTAATTAGGGCAAGGCGGAATGGCGCATTTCAGCCGGACCCGCTCATCGACCGTCACCCAGGACGACGGAACCGCTATCGCCTCGCTAGCACCGAGTTCGACTGCGGTCTCCCGGTATTTCTCCAAGTCCACCTTGACGGTCGCTTCACTGACCTCTCCGGGAACGGCTCGTGCCGTTCCCTTCTTCCTCGGCAAAATAACGTCTCCTCAAAGACTCGTTAGGTCTATCCACAGTTTCAATCTTAGTCGAGCGCCGCCACCGCCGTCAATTCCGCATGTCCTGCCGCAGCCGTCCTGACGGCAAACGCGGCTGGCCTGGATCAGTACAAGATGGAGCAGGCCTTCACGGTCAAACCCTTGAGAGTCTGTCGATTTCGGCGGGCTCCAGACAGCCCTGCTCTCCTGGAATGGTATGGACAGGTGCAGCCCGACCAGGCGCTTGGCTACGAGACACCGCAAGGATTCTACGAGGAATGGACGGACAAGTATCCTGTAGAAAAGGATGGCATTGTCCGACATTTGCTGACCCAGTGCAGGCCCTTGACGCTGCCAGGACGGGCTGATAGTATCTGGTAACCACCGCCGGAGGGATGCCCGATGAGGTTCTTCGACAAGCTGAACGCCGCCGTCACCCGCAACCGCAGCCAGCTTTGTATCGGACTCGATACCGACTCCGCCCGGATGCCCGCCGGTATCAGCGTCGCCCATTTCAACCGTGAGATCATCGACGCCACCGCCGACCTCGTCTGTGCCTATAAGCCCAACTTCGCCTTCTATGAGGCGCTCGGTGATTCCGGAATGGATGCGCTCAGGCAAACTCTGGAGCACATTCCTGCCGACGTGCCGACGATCGCCGACGCCAAGCGCAACGACATCGGCAATACCGCCGCTGCTTACGCCAAAGCTGTTTTCAGCAACCTCGGCTTCGACGCCATGACGGTCAGCCCGTACCTCGGCTCCGATTCTGTGGCCGCCTACGCCGCCCACGAAGACAAGGGCATCTTCGTTCTCTGCCGCACTTCCAATCCCGGTGCCGCCGACTTCCAGGACATCGCCTGCCGCTACGGGAACGACACGTTGCCACTCTACCAGGTAGTCGCCCGTAAGGTCGACGAGTGGAACACCACCGGCAACCTCGGCCTCGTTGTCGGCGCCACCTACCCGGAGGAACTGGGCATCATCCGCGGCAACCATCCAGCAATGACATTTCTGATACCCGGCATCGGCGCCCAAGGCGGCGACCTCACCCGAACGGTCGCCAACGGTGCCGACTCCCGCGGCCGAGGAATGGTCATCAACTCGTCCCGCCAGGTTCTCTACGCCTCAACCGGCAAGGACTTCGCCGCCGCCGCCCGTCGCTCTGCCGGCCAACTGCGTGACGATATCAACCGGCAAGTGGATGCCTTGTCTGCCTAACGACCGATGGTTCTCGAGATAAAGCTCGGCGACGTCCTTCGCCTCAGGAAGAAACACGCCTGCGGTGACGACCTCTGGGAGGTCGTCCGGCTCGGAGCCGATATCGGCATCGTCTGCCACGGCTGTCGCCGCCACCTCCTCCTGCCACGCAGCGTTCTTGAGCGCCGCATCAAAACCTTCGTCTCGCGGGGATCCTAGTCAGAT
>CAZLUE010000119.1:0-3501 GCA_964562625.1 uncultured Dehalococcoidales bacterium
AGCCATCGGGTAAACTGGGCGTCTAGAGGATGTTTGACTCACCATGAAAAAGCCATGGGAAGGAGGTCATCATGACGGGACTGCTGGTGCTTGGCCTCATCGCACTTGTCGTTGGGCTTCTCGTCAGGCAGGCGAACAAGGGGAGCCAGGGAGATCCGAATACCCGGCAGTGGAGCCTGATTGGCACTGGTGTCGCCGTGGTCATGATCATGATCGGCCTCATCGGCGGGTCGTTCACGACGATCCCCGCCGGCAACCGCGGGGTGGTCATCCGGTTCGGCGCCGTGACCGGCACGATCCTCGAAGAGGGGTTGCAGACCAAGCTACCGCTCCTCGACAGCGTGGTGAGGATGTCGGTTCAGACCCAGAAATACGAAGTTCCGTCGTCAGCGGTGACCAACGACCTTCAGGACGTCAGCACCACAATTGCTCTCAACTGGCGCTTGGACCCGGGGATGGCCGCCGAGGTCTACCGCACTTTGGGAAATGATTACATCAACCGGATTGCCGCTCCAGCCATTCAAGAGACGATCAAACAGGTAACGAGCAAGTTTAACGCCGAAGACCTTATTCTGAGACGTGACGATGTCAAGAATGCCATCTTCGATACCCTGGCGCTCCGCTTAGCGGAGCGCGGAATCATCGCTGAGACGCTATCGGTAACCAACTTCGAATTCAGCGCAACCTTCACGGCCGCCATCGAGGCCAAGGTCGCCGCCGAACAGGCGGTACTCGAGGCCAAGAACACGCTGGAACGCGTCAAGGTCGAAGCCCAGCAGCGAGAAGAGCAGGCCAGGGGAGAAGCGAACGCGCGCATAGCCGAGGCTGAGGGTGAAGCCATGTATATCAGTGTTGTCACCGCAGCACAAGTTGCCGCCAACGAGACCATCGCCGCGTCTCTTTCACCCGAGATCCTGCAATACATACTGCTCGACCGACTCGGAGAAGACATCAAAGTTGTCGTAGTACCAGGAGGTCAAGGCCTGGACCTGGTCCTGCCGTAGTTTACAAGCCCCGAAGACAACAGAAGATCGAGACAACATCTCTGGCAGTCCCGAGATCGAAAGAGGTGTCAACTGGGTGACGCGCTCAATCCACAATCACTGAGTGCGACCCCATGGAATCCCCACGGCGAGCCGCCCAGTGTGATTGGGACGGTGCAGGCTGTCGTTCTTGAATCGCCCGTTCCGATGGCCGGCTAGTCTGACCAGCGCTCGCCGGGGTCGTCATCGAGGCTTACCGGAGTCGTCGCCGCCAGGCCTGAACCCCGCTCTGGCTTCGGCGATCAAGCCTTCCAGTCGATCAAGAAACGCCTCACTGAAGAACTTCTGTTTCATCGATTCGCGTAACAGTGCCAGGAACTCCTCACCGCTCATCATCGGGGCGTCTTGTCGGTACCTCTCCTTGCCAACGGGACCCATGTAGTAAGGAAACCACAACTGCTTGGCACCGCTCTCCCACTCGATCTCGGCGATTGTCGGCCGTAACGAAATCTTCCCCCACCGACGGGTGTCGATGACTGAAGGCTCGGGCAACTCAGCCACGCGGAGAACGTTGAACCGACCCCAAGACCTCATCGTGCGTGTTTCGCCGGGCTGTATCATGACACCCTCCTTCTAGTCATCGCCTTCCAACGATGATTCATGATCGGAACCAGCCAGTCATAGCCGGCACGGAACATCCCCAGTCTGGTCATTATAGTCGCTGTCGGAGAGAATGCAAAGCCGACGCCGGGTTCCTATCAGCCGATTGCCTCGGCCACAGGGCAATTCCGACAGCGAGCTTGACAACAGCTACCGGCTGGCTGGATAAGCGACCTCGAGGCGGGGGTTCTCAATCAAAACAGGTGACGCGCCTGCTACGTCGTACGGCCGCGAAGTTCCGCGTGAGGAATGGTGGACAGCCAACAGCGGCAAACCGAAGCTAGCGCCGCCAACCCTCGCTACACTTGATGGTAACGATGATAGCGAGTGATGGCACGGTTGGCGGTCACCGAAGCGACTACTGCTACGCGTCGGGCGACGCCGCCAACTCCTGCTGCACCTGGTGGTAACGATGATAGCGGGCGAGGGCACGGCTGGCGGTCGCCAGCGAATCATAGACGGCGACGCCCTTATTCGGTAACTCGGACTCAAACCGGCTACGCAGGACGGCTTCCTCGGGGTCTCTGGCGAAAGAGTAAAAAGTGAGCGCCACCGGTTTGCCACGGGGTCGACTACGCGCGAAATCAGCCAGGTAATCGATGACGCGATCGACCTGATCACTCCCGCCTGAGCGGACCATATCGAGGTGCGGACGGACGACCAGCATATCGATGTTAGGGTCGGTGACAACCAGCTCAACCTCGCGCTTGAGGAGTGAGACGTCGCGGAACACCAAGCCGGTGTCGAGTGGGTTGCGAACACTGGCGCCGGCCAGAGAGATGAACTTCTTGAGCTCAGACTGTGTCTCCGTGGTCAGGTGCGGGATATCCAACCCCTCACGGCTGCAGATGTCGGCCGAAGCGACGCTGGAACCGCCACCGAGGACAACGATGGCAATCCGCTTGCCCGACGGCGGCGGGAGGCACTGGAAGGTCATCGCCATTTCCGCCATCTCTTCCAAGGAGAAGACCTGCACCGCTCCGGTCTGGGCAAAGAAACCTGCCCAGATGGCCTCCTCACCGGCCATCGACGCGGTGTGCGAGGCAACTGCCCGCCAACCGGCGCTGGTGAGTCCCGCCTTGAGTATGATCACAGGCTTGATCCGGTTGATCTCCCTCACTTGGGACAGCAGCTTGCGACCGTTCTTGACACCCTCGAGATAGATGCAGATGAGACGCGTCTCTGGGTCGGTGGCGAGGTATTCGAGATAGTCGGTACTGTCAAGGACGTAGGCATTACCGAAACTGATCCCTTTACTGAAGCGAAGACCGTACCTCGCTCCGTGGTGAGTGAACCAGTTGAGGTGGCCACCGCTCTGGGAGAGAAAGGCCACCGAACCACTCTCGCAAGGCAAATCTTCAAAGGTACCGATACCGGCAGCCGGCACGTAGAGACCCATACAATTCGGACCGATGATGCGCAGTCCACCGCGCCGCGCAATCTCACGAACGCGGTTACCAAGCTCGATCGCTTCCAACTCGCCGGTCTCTTCAAAGCCGGCAGTGTACATGTGGATATTCTTCGCGCCGGCGACGATGCAGTCCTCAAGGACGTCAGGGGCGGCCGCCGCCGGGACGGAGACGATGACGAGGTCCACCGGTTCGGGAATAGCCGAGACAGTCGGGTAGGCCTTTCGCCCAAGAATCTCGGTCGCCTTGGGATTAACCGGATAAATCCGGCCGGGAAAACCAAGGCCCTCGAAGGAGCCGATGAAACCGGCACCACGAAATGCCATTCCCACCCCGCCAGTAGCCCTCGCCGACACGCCGACCATCGCCACCACCTTCGGGTGAAAAACGACCTCGAATTCCCGATCCCAAGTCATGGCACAAACACTCCTTCCTAACGTACTCGGACA
>CAZLUE010000120.1:0-3463 GCA_964562625.1 uncultured Dehalococcoidales bacterium
CGCAATGGCGATACCATCGCCGCCACAGCTCCCCGACCCCTCATCTCTGACCTCGACCGGCTGCCGTTACCGGCTCGCCACCGACTGCCGCTGGCCCGCTACCAGGCCCTCGGAATGCCGTGCACCGTCGTCACCAGCCGCGGCTGTGCCTACGATTGCCTCTTCTGCTCGGCGAATCGCATGTTCGGCCACCGCGTCCGTTTCCGCGAGCCGGGTTTGGTCGTCGACGAGATCGAGAGCATACGGCGCGACCTTGGCTTCCGCCGGATCAACATCGTCGACGACACCTTCACCGTCAACCACCACCATGCCGAACGGGTTTGTGACGAGATGCTGCGTCGCAAGCTGGACGTCGACTGGTCAGTCTACGCCCGAGTGGACAACATCACCCCCGACCTTGCAACACTCATGAAGCGTGCTGGCTGCAACACCGTTCTCTTCGGCATCGAGTCGGCCGACGAGACCATCCTGAGGACGATTCGCAAAGGCATTACCCCGGACGACATGCGACGCGGCATTGCCATTGCCACCAAGGCCGGACTCCGCGTCTACTGCTCTTTCATCATCGGCCTTCCCGGCGAGACCCGCCGGACAATCGCCGCTTCCAACGTCTTTGCCGGCGAGGTAAACGCCGACTTCGGTGCCGAGTACGGCTACCACATTCTGGCGCCTTTACCCGGCACCGACCTTTATCACCGGGCCACCGACTACAGTCTGCGGATCACCAGCCGCAACTGGGCATGCTACGATGCCAACCAGGCGATCACCGAGCAGGCAACGATTAGCCGCGCCCTCGCCGAGGAAACCCTGGCCAGCTATGACGAGCTCATAGAACACGCCTGGAAGGACATCAGGCGTCGCGCCGCCGCCGGCGACACCGCCTCGATCGACCGCCTCGAAGGCAACCGGCGCCAGGCGTTTATCTGGTCACTGCTAAAGAAGGGTCTGATCGAGACCGCTGGCCGGCTAAGCCTCGCCGTCGCCCGCCGTCCCGCCGAGGCAGAGGCGACCTTAGCAGAGCGCGTCACCCGCCGGCTGAAGCTACCCGAAGACACTGTCCGCCAGGAATTACGGATGTTGGTAGCGGCCGGCCTGATCCAACTCGTCGCCGATAAAGGCGGTACCGGCTGGCGCTGGTGCCGCGAACGCCGCTGGCACGGCGAATATCCCTCCCCCGTCCGACTGGCACCCCGAACCTGACCGTGCTAGAATAGGGTTACGCCCACCGCTTTCCGGACCATCCTCGAGGACGCCCTCAATGAACGTAATCGAAGTCGAAGCCATGACCAAGCTCTTCGACCGGTTGATAGCCGTAGACAACGTTTCCTTCGACGTCGAGAAGGGCGAGGTCTTTGGTTTCCTCGGACCGAACGGGGCCGGCAAGACGACCACTATCAACGCCCTCTGCACTCTGCTCGTCCCGACCAGCGGCCGCGCCTCGGTCGGTGGCTTCGACGTCGTCGCCCAGGCACGACAGGTACAGCGTTCAATCGGTCTCGTCTTCCAGGACCCGACCGTCGACGAGTACCTCACCGCTGAGCAGAACCTGAGATTCCACGGCTACGCCTACGGTGTCCCCCGTGACCTCATCGAACAACGTATCACCGAACTGATGGCGCTGGTCGAACTGTCCGACCGGCGCAAGAGCAAGGTCAACACCTACTCCGGTGGCATGAAACGCCGCCTCGAACTCGCCCGCGGCTTGCTCCACCACCCGCAGATACTCTTCCTCGACGAACCCACTCTGGGACTCGATCCGCAAACGCGACGCCGCATCTGGGACTATGTCCTCGCCCTCCGCCGCGAAGAGGAGTTGACCATTTTCCTGACGACCCACTACATGGACGAGGCCGAGCACTGCGACCGCATCGCCGTCATCGACCGCGGCAAGATCATCGCCCTCGATACCCCGGAAAAGCTCAAGGACGAGCTTGGTGGCGACCTCGTCACCATCGAGGCCGAGGACACCACCCAGGCAGTCGCCGAACTCAAGGACAACCTTGGCATCACCCCCAAAGTCGACGATGGCGTCGTCACTTTCAGCGTTCCCCGCGGTGATACCTTCCTGCCCGATTTCATCCGTGGCTTCAACAGTCGCCTGCGGTCGGTTAGCGTCCGCCGACCGACCCTCGACGACGTCTTTCTGCAACTGACCGGCCACGCGATTCGTGACCAGGATCTCGGCGAACGGGCTCAACTGAGGAACATGATGCGGGGGGTGAGATAACCCCATGCGAGGCGCCTTCCGAGCCGTCTTTACCGACGCCATGAGACGTCGCTGAGGTGCCGGAATTCTTTCGCGCCGTCTGGGTGATCGCCTACCGTGATCTGATCCGCTTCGTCCAGGAGCGCTCCCGGCTGGTCTCTTCTTTCGCCATGCCGTTGATGATGCTTATCATCTTCGGCGCCGGTTTTAGCCGCATGATCGGCAACCTCACCCCCGGCGTTGATTTCCTCCAGTTCATGTACCCCGGCGTCATCGCCATGACCGTCCTCATGGGCTCGCTGATGTCCGGCCTGTCGGTCGTCTGGGACCGTGAATTTGGCTTCCTCAAGGTGGTACTGGTCGCCCCGCTCAACCGAGGCGGGATCGTCCTCGGCAAGGCAACCGGCGCAGCGACGATCGCTCTCGGCCAGGGCATGATTATGCTCGCCCTGGCGCCGATCATTGGCGTCGCCGTGGACGGAATGCTCATCCTCAAGCTGATCCCCCTGATTATTGTCGTCTCGATGTCCATGTCCGGCTTCGGCATCCTTCTCGCCGCACGAATGCGCTCCATGCAGGGCTTTCAACTAATGGCCAATGTCATCTTGATGCCGCTCATCTTCCTCTCCGGGGTCTTCTTCCCGGTCAATAACGTGCCCGTCTGGCTCGAGGTGATTTCCAAGGTCAACCCCCTGACCTACGGGGTCGACGCCATCCGTCAGGCGTTCCTCAGCACCGGTTCGATCGAGGTCGTCGCCATCGAAGGAATGCCGCCTCCACCGACCGGCCTCACCGTCCTCGGCCACACGATGACCGTCGTCGAGGACGCCGCTGTCGTCGCTGCCCTCGGAACAATACTCGTGGTCGCCGCGGTGGTCGTCTTCAGCCAGCGGGACTGAGTCCGGCCTCCCTCGGAAAAAACCATACCACTTCAGGGATCGGATTCCTTGACAGTGCCTGGCCATGGCCATATCATCAGGGGGACGTCGGCCCACTGGGTGTCCTCAGCGGCAACGTCCGAGGCGTGAAGGAGAAAGGCAGGCCATGGCAAGCGACGACTTCGAGAAGATCACTACCTGGAAATCAGGCATGGACTGGCAGGTCGCCATTGAGGAGCTGCGCCTCCGCCGCGAGGCCGTCAAACGGATGGGCGGAACAGAGCGGATCGACCGCCAGCACGGCGAAGGCAAACAGACCATCCGTGAGCGGATAGAACAACTGGCCGACCCCGACAGTTTCTTCGAGGTCGGCAGGATG
>CAZLUE010000121.1:0-3415 GCA_964562625.1 uncultured Dehalococcoidales bacterium
TGAAATCACCGGCGGCGAGAACGACCTTACGCCCGTCGATGTTACAGGTACCGATGATGCTGTTCGACGGGGTGAAGCCCACCAGACGGTTGTCCTTATAGGTAGCGCTGCCGGCCAGTCCACCGATCTCATGAAAAGAACCGGGATCACCGATCCGTTCGATTCGATCGCGGACGGTCAGCTTGCCGCGCTTGCGCTGCCGCTCGATTCCTTCCGGCCCACCCATCTTGGCGGCTAGTTGCTTGCGGCGATTGAGTTCGTCTATTTCCGGTTGCCAGACCATGAATATCTTCCCTTCTCTCGCTAATGGGCGGCTGGCCCCGTCGCTACCCAGCCTAAGTGAGAAGCCGATATCAGCGCGGACTCTTTGCCACGGATCTTGAAGACGCAGTGGCACAACTGCGGGCGCCCGGTTAGGTTCAATGTTATCACCCGCTGCCGGGACAATCAACGGTGCCCGCGATGAGGACACCGCGTGGTACAACCTTGGCAAGCGGGCCGTGGGACTCGGAGCAGGGGAGGAACAGATTGCCGCCGAGCATCGACGTTTACCTGGACATCGAAACGATAGGATTATCACGTGCCGACGATACCACGGTCGTCGGGGCCTACCTCTGCAACGGCGCTGAGACACGTTTCCTGCGACTGGCAGGTGAGGAAATCACCGCTGAAAGCCTGCCGGAGGCACTGTCCGGAACCGGCGTCATCTATACCTAGCGATGGCAAGTCATTCGACCTGTCGTTCGTCAGTCGCATTCTCGGGGTGGACCTCGCCGAGCATGTCCGGCACCACGACCTGATGTATGATTGCTGGAAGTGCGATCTCAAGGGCGGGTTCAAGGCCGTCGAACGGTAACTCAGTATCGGTTGCCAGTTGCCGGACATGGACGGCTTCCAGGCGGTCCGACTATGATGGGGCTATGCGGACTATTTCGACCTCGATGCGCTGAAGACGCTGCTGTAATACAATCGGGAGGACGTCGTTAACCTGAAGACCTTGCGGGAAAAGCTGCCGACGTAGAGGCCGCTGCAGCCGGCGGATGGGACGTTCCGATAGCGGCGACCGGCGGCGTTCGGCATGAAGGGAACACACAAGGAGAAGCATATGACCTATTTCGATGCTCCGGGCAAGGACAACACCGATGCGGTGATGGCGATCGCTAAACGCCGTGCCGGAGAACTTGGTATCAAGACGGCAGTCGTCGCCTCCTACCGCGGCTACACGGCGGAGAGAGCGGTGCTGGCGCTCGACGGCATGAGAATCATGATCATCGCCGGCTTTACCCATCCGACGATGGAGAACCTGGCGGAGACTTTCGCAATGGGCAACGAGAAACTCATAAGGAGTAAGTCAACGGTGCTGGTAGCGACGCACCTGCTATCCGGCATGGGTCGGGCGATGCGCAAGAAGTTCGGCACCTCGAGTCCCGAAGAGATTGTCGGGCAGGCGCTACGCATGGTGGGCGTCGGTGTCAAGGTCGGCATCGAATGCGCCGTGATGGCGGCCGACGCCGGATTGGTCGGCACCGATGAGGAAATCATCTCGATTGCCGGTACCGGTAGTGGCGCCGATACCGCGATCGTCGTCCTTCCGGTGAACTCACAAGACTTCTTCGATCTCAAGGTCAGAGAGATACTGTGCAAACCGCGCAGTTGGTAAGCTCAGCGATACTCCAGGAACGGCGGACTATTTCTCTTCGATGATGACGCTGACGATCTTGTCCCCCGCCTTGATGTTCTTGAGGACGTTCATTCCGGACGTCAGCTGACCGAATACCGAATGCCTGCCGTCGAGGTGTGGCTGGGGAGTGTAGGTGATGAAGAACTGCGAGCCGTTGGTGCCGGGACCGGCGTTAGCCATGGAAAGCGTCCCGGTACCGTGGCCGTGACTGGTGAACTCATCGGCAAACTTGTAGCCGGGGCCGCCGGTACCGGTGCCGGTGGGGTCACCTCCCTGAACCATGAAATCGGCAATGACGCGATGAAAAGTCGTGCCGTCATAGAATCCTTCGCGGGAGAGAAAGACGAAGTTGTTGACCGTTATTGGAACGTCGGCGGCGTACAAGCCTAAGACCAGGTCTCCCTGTGTGGTCTCGATAGTGGCGACATAGCTTTTGGTAGTGTCGATTGTCATCTCCGGTGATGCTGAATAGCTCATGGTCTTTGGCGCCGGTATCGTCTCTGGCGAAATCGTCTGAAGAGACGTTTTCTCCGAAGGTAGCGTCTCCGCGACGGAAGTGGAACAGGACGCGAGAAAAAGCGCCGCCACTCCCAGGATGATGCCGACGATTCGTGGACGGACGAGTACTGCCACGAATTCTGCCTCCTTCTGTGTTGATTCGGCTCACTGGCGGCCGGTTTCCTCAGACTATACCACCGCGACGTCCCGATTTCCCAATCGCGGGTGGTCGGTATTGATGACGCTTTCGCAGAACTTCGCCACCGTTAATAGCCAGCACCGATCGGTGCTGGCATGTTCATTGAAAATCGCCGCTTTACGGCCGAACGATTCAATCTCGGTGACCGTCTGCCTGGCGGCGTCCTCGTCGCGCCGGTAGACGATTCCGACATCGGCGCCGGCCTCCGCCATGACGACTGCAATCCCCTTACCAATGCCGCGTCCGCCACTGGTAATCAAAGCTGTCCTACCCTCGAGTGTCATCTTGCCTTCCTTATCTTCGCCCGGCGTCGCTTTGCCGGGACCGTCCAATCACACCCGGAGCCGTATTCACGGATGGGTGCTTAAGTAGGTTTGAGAGTGACCACCTCGCCTTCGACGCCATCGTCAGAAACCGTCAGCAACGCCATCGTGGCTGGTACCATGAATGAATGATATGCCTGGCCCGGGTTGACGAGAAGGGTTGCCCCGTGGCGCACCACAACCGGCTCATGGGTGTGCCCGAAGAGAATCGCGTCGTAGCCGGCGAAGCGTGCCAGCAACTCGTCCGCGATGCCATCGGGGAAGGCTCCCCAGCAGGGGTGGACAACTGCCAGTCGGCGCCCGTCTACCTCGAGTGTCAACTGGTCAGGGAGCCTCGCCCGTACCGTGCCCGGATCAGAATTGCCATAGACGCCGGAAAAACGCTCGGTGAGACCGCGTAACTCATCAATGACGGCGGTGCCTGTGTAGTCGCCGCAGTGAACAAGCCAGGCGCTTTCGCTAGCGGCATGGATGACTTCACGGGGAAGTTCGTCGATTGCCCGTACGTGGGTGTCTGCCAGTACCAACAGCCTCACCATGATGCCAGTATAGCACAGGGTAACGGTGATGCCATCCCGACCGGTCTGGGCTCAGCCGACCGCCAGACTGACGGTACGTGGTCGCGCCGGCAGCGCCATGGCAACCACCACCCCGAGGAAGCCGGCGGTGACGGACAGCACCAGACTCCAGGTGTAGCCGCCGGTCCAGTCGAAC
>CAZLUE010000122.1:0-3332 GCA_964562625.1 uncultured Dehalococcoidales bacterium
CGTCGAGGTACTGCTCAATCGGTCGTCCGTCGATGCGGCGGATGATCTCGCCGAGGATGCACCAGCCGGACAGCTGGTGGTAGCTGGCGGCCGTGCCCGGTTCCCACTCGGCCGGTTCCTCGCAGATCTTCTCGATGACGGTCGTCCAATCGTAGCGGAGGAAAGGGAACGCTTCCATACGGAAGCCCCCGGTGTGTGTCAACACCTGCCGGACGGTGGCCATCTCTTTACCGCCGGCGAACTCGGGGATGAACTTACGAACGGGGTCATCGAGACTGAGCGTATTCTGTTCCCAGAGCTGTGCGATGGCGACCGCCGTCAGCGGCTTCGTCGCCGAGAACCAGAGCATCACCGAATCGGTCGCGAGTGGAATTCCGGCGGTCACCTCGCCGATGGCAGCATCTACCAGTATCTTGCCGCTCCGTGCCACGAATAGCTGGGCACCGTGGTGCAGCCCTTCCCGGCGCTGTTCTTCGAGGAGATCGATAGCCCGCTGCAGGCCTCCGCGGCTCGTGCCGGTCGCTTCGGGGTCGCTGACGAATCCACCGTCCATGTCACCTCCGCAGCTCAGCTATTGTCGACCGGATAGTGCGCCAGCGATGCTATCAGAATCGATGGTGACGGTCAAAGAGCCCGCGCTTTAGCCCCAGTAGGAACCCCGTTCCTTCTTGCGAAAGTGGAATCCGGCGGCCAGCCCAAGCGCCAGGCCGCCGAGGTGCGCCTGCCAGGCGATCCCCTGAGATACGATCAGCGCTCCGCCGATGACGACCATCCACAGATCGACCGGGATCATGAAGAAGACGAGTACCTTGATTCGCGGCCGCAGCACCGCCAGCGTACCCATCACAGCGTAGAGGGCGCCTGAAGCACCGATGGCGGTGGCAAATTGCGGCCCGATGAGAACGAAGACGAGACTACCGGCCAGGCCGCCTGCAAGATAGACGAAAAGGAACCGGTTCTCGCCGAGCAGCCCGAGCACGTACTGCCCGAAGAAATAGAGCATCAGCATGTTCATCAGAATGTGCCAGATGCCGCCGTGAACGAACACGCTGGTCAGCAATGTCCAGGGCTGCTGTGCCCATTCGGCCGGCGTCAGCCCGAAGTTGGATAGTACGGCGGTTCGATCGATCGTGGCTGCGATCATGACGAGAGCGTTGGCGCCCATGATGACCCAGATCGGGGTCATGTTGGGCCCGTTCAAGCCGGTGAATCGTACACGTGTCGGTCTCATATTGTTGGTGTCTTCTCCGTCCTCACCTTGATTATGCCACAGATGCCGTAGCCGCTGCTTGCGGCCACAAAAAAGTGGAGGGCACCACAATCGATGCCCTCCACTATCGGTCTATTTTATCCTCGAACCGGTCTCACCTGCGGTGATTCACCGCCTGAAGCTTCTCAAATCAAGAGAATTGCCCTACATCTGGTACCGAGCCCGATCCGTTTCCGACCGGCCCTGCTCACGCAGGGCCTTATCTATCAACTTGAAGTACCTTATATACTGCATGTAGCCGCATTAGCCACCTCCGCAGTACCACTAGGAACCGTACGGTCCGGTAGTTTTAAAATAGCACAAATCGAGACTTTTGTCAATTCGTTTCGCTGCGGTTCTGTCCGAAAAACACGTCGGTGATATCCCGCGCCGGCCCCGCGGAATCGATCGTCACCAGGATAGCAAGGCGCTCGAAATCCGCCCGCTCACACTATCTCCAGCATCCGGTCGACCGCCCGCTTGGCCCTCAGCCTGATCTCTTCGGGAACGGTCACCCGGCCGCTCGCATCACGCAACGACCAGAGCACCTTTTCCGGAGTGATCCGTTTCATGTTGGGGCAGACCGCCAATACCGAGAGTGGGACGAAGGTCTTGTGCGGGTTCTCTTTCTCAAGCCGGTAGATGATGCCGATCTCGGTCCCGATGATTATCTCGTCGTCGTCACTCTCGCGAGCGTAACGACAGATCCCGCTGGTACTGAGCACTTCATCGGCCATCTCGATAACCTCGGGACGGCACTCGGGATGGACGAGCACCCTGGCACCGGGATGTTCCTTCTTCCGCTGGATGATGTCATCTGATCGTATCTTGACATGAGTTGGGCAGTAGCCCGGCCACAGCGTCATCGGCCTGCCCGTTTGCGTTGATATGTAGTCGCCGAGGTACTGATCGGGAACGAAGAGCAAGTCGTCTGTGGTGAGCGACTGGATCACCTTGACCGCGTTGGCCGAGGTGCAGCACATGTCCGACTCCGCCTTGACCTCGGCGCTGGAATTGACGTAGCAGACGACCGTTGCCGCCGGAAGCTCCCGCTTCTTCTCGCGGAGCCGGTCAGCGGTTATCATGTCGGCCATCGGGCAGCCGGCGTAAACGTCGGGCAGCAGTACGGTCTTCTCCGGAGAGAGAATTGCCGCCGTCTCCGCCATGAAATGGACGCCGCAGAAGACGATTATCTCTGCGTCGGTGGCAGCCGCCTTTTGGCTGAGTTCCAACGAGTCACCAACGAAGTCGGCGATGTCTTGAACCTCACCGCGCTGGTAGTTGTGCACCAAGATAACGGAGTTTCGTTCCTTTGCCAGCCGGCGGATCTCACCGGCGATATCGGTGTCTATGTTTCCCATCCCCCTTTTCCTGCCGGCGGCACGGTGGTTGTGGCCCTTCCCGGCTACTTCTCGCTGATACTAATCTCGTCGCTGGCGCGGACGGCGCCGCCGCGGATGACCCTGGCAAAGATGCCTTCCTTAGGCATGACGCACTTACCAATTTGCTTGAAAATGGCACAACCGCTGTGGCAGTCCTTGCCGATTTGGGCCACTTCGAGAGCGACCTCGTCGCCGATGTTGAGCCTGGTGCCCACTGGCAGCGTGAACAGTTCGATTCCCTCAGTCGTCAGGTTTTCGGCGAAGTCACCGGGATTAACCTCGTAACCCATCTTTCGCATCTTGTCGATGCTCTCGGTGGCCAGTAGGCTCACCTGACGGTGCCACGAACTACTGGCGTGGGCATCACCGATAACACCGAATTCCTCGCGTAGTGTCACCTCGTCGACGACTTTCTTGCGGGTACCAGTTTCCTCACTGAGGCAAACGGCGATCACTTTGCTCATCCGTCTACTCCGTCGGCGGTTTGCCGACCCCGGCCAATCTTGATCGGGACTTTTGTTTATTCCTCTCGTCGGGCTTTGGCTCTTGCCGGAGGCTCCTTGAGTCGCCACACTGGCCGCGCCGAGTTAGCCAGGCGATCGGTTGATGCTTTTGAACGATGCCGTGCAGCTTCTCGATGGGCACGCTGACAATCAACTCCCATGGATCCAAGTACTCGATCCGGCGTGCCGACGAGTCCC
>CAZLUE010000123.1:0-3302 GCA_964562625.1 uncultured Dehalococcoidales bacterium
TTACGTAGGCCCAGTTTCCGCCGAGCATAGCGCTGACAGCGGCCAGCAGCCGGGTCGCCCCGGTGTCCAAAACGTCGGAGAAATCCTTACGAATTTCTCTGGTAAAGATCCCTTCCATCACTGCGGCGCCGTTCCTGGCAGCCGACCGGCGTTCCGGCGCCAGCGGCGAATTGCTCCCGGCCTCACAACACTATACCCCGCGTTTGTCGATTTATCAAGCAGTTGTGCCTGCCAGGAGTCTATTGTCCGCACAGTCCGGCTGATCGGCCACGCTTGAAAATGAAAGAATCGAGGCTGCCGACAACGTCCAAATATGGAGGGACAGATATCGGACACTATAGTTCCTGAAATACTGGAGACAATACTTGAAAGATGAGGTCATGTGTCACTGATGTATTGGACGAGTACAGCGTCTTGCCTGACCCAAAGGCCTGTGCTATACTTTAGCCGGCCAACGCCAAGACGAGAGGGGCAGTAATTGCTGGCTGACTACGGCTTCGTCGGACTCTACATTATCGCCGCCATTTTGTTCAGTGGCTTTTTGGTCGTGTTGCCGGTAGTCTTCCGTTTCCTCAAACTGGCGCCGCACAGCCCCAACGCTGCCAAGACGGCGCCGTTCGAATGCGGTATGGAGACGATAGGCGAAACGTTGGTCCAGTTCAACACCCGTTACTATTTCTACGCTCTTATCTTCGTTGCTCTCGACGTCCTGGTGGTCTTCATCTACCCGTGGGCGGCCGACGTCAAAGGGTTGGGCGTCACCGGTCTCGCGGGGGTATTAGTCTTCGTCGGTATAATCCTAGTCGGCTATCTGTATGCGTGGAGAAAGAGGGTTCTCGAATGGAAGTAGGCGACGGCGATAACCGTATCTACTCGGCCGACGAACTCGACGTCGCCGAAGGTCAGGCGATCGAGGATCTTAAGGCCACTAGCCATGAACCGTTCGCTGATCCCGACGAATGGCTTCAAGAAGAACTGGACAAGAACATTCTCGTTACCTCCGCTGACTGGCTGATCAACTGGGGCCGCCGTTCCTCATTGTGGACGGCGATCTGTTTCCCTGCCTGCTGTGCCTTCGAACTGATAGCCGCGCTCGGTCCCCGCTTCGATATGGGGCGCTTCGGCATGGAGATTCTGCGCGCCTCACCGCGCCAGGCAGACCTGATGATTACCGCTGGCACACTGACTTGGAAACTGGCGCCGGTCGTGCGGCGCATCTACGACCAGATGGCGGAGCCGAAGTGGGTAATCGCGATGGGCGCCTGCGGTATCAGCGGCGGTACCTTTCGCTCGTCCTACAACGTCGTCCCCGGCTACAACCGGATCGTTCCGGTGGACGTCTATATCCCGGGCTGCCCGCCGAGGCCGGAGGCCGTCATCCATGGCGTCAGACAGCTCCAGGACAAGATCGCCCAGCGGAGTAACTTTGCAGGGCAGGGTTAACAGCAATCCGACTCTGGGAGGCAGTGTCATGGCCAAGTTCAAGATCGGTGATCGGGCAAGAGTACAGGACCGGCCGGGATGGCCCGACGGCTACAAGATCGCCAATTGGGAAGGCGAAATCGTCGAGGTCAAGGAAGACCCCGCCGGCTACGTCATCATGAAGGCAGACAAGACCGGCTACAACATGGCATTTCCCGAAGGGGAACTGGACAAGGTCTAGGACTCTACGAATAATGACCGTTTCTGTTTCTACGCAAGAGGTCACGGCGCAGATAGGCGAGCGCTTTCCTGGTGCTGTGCTCGAAACCGGCGACGGCTCAATTCTGCTCGATTCAGCGGTGCTGGTCGAAGTCGCCGCCTTCCTTAAGGATACCCCGGGCCTCAATTTTGACTTTCTGAGTATGGTTTCCGGGGTAGACTACTACCAGTACTTCGAGGTCGTCTACCAGCTGGTTTCCTTCGAGCACAACCACAGCCTGATGATAAAGACTCGTTGTCGCGGGCGCGACAACCCGACGTTGCCCTCGGTGACCGGCCTGTGGCGCTCCGCCGATCTCCAGGAACGGGAGATTTACGACCTTCTCGGCATTAGTTTCGATGGCCACTCCAATCTGGTACGGATCGTCCTCTGGTCAGAGTTTCAGGGACATCCGCTGCGAAAGGACTACCTTTAGGATGGCACTGAGAACCGAGCCCTTCGTCATCAACATGGGGCCGGTACATCCCAGCACCCATGGCGTCTTTCGGATGCGAATGACGCTTGATGGAGAGGTTGTCGTCGATGTCGAACCGGTCTTCGGCTATCTGCATCGTGGCATCGAGAAGCTGGCCGAGGAACGCACATGGGGCGGTGTGATACCGCTCACCGACCGGCTCGACTATATCGCCTCGATGAGCAATAACTTTGGCTACGTAACTGCCGTTGAGAAGCTGGCCGGCATCGCAGTTCCAGAGCGAGCTGAGTACATCCGAGTCATCATGGCCGAGCTACAGCGCGTCAGCGCTCACCTTGTTGCCGTCGGCTCCTTTCTCAACGAGTGCGGCGCCTACATGACACCGATCCTTTATATGCTCCGCGAGCGGGAGAAGATTGTTGACCTGTTCGACATGGTCTCCGGACAGCGACTGCTCTACAACTACATGCGCATTGGCGGGGTAAGCCAAGACCTTCCCGACGAGTTCATACCGGCGCTGCGGAAGCTCGTCCCTCACCTTCGCGACCGCCTCGACGAGTACGACCGCCTGATCGCCACCAACGAGATACTGCTGGCTCGGACCAAAGGGGTCGGGATCCTGCCTGCGGAGACGGCGATTGACATTGGCGCCAGCGGTCCGGTATTGCGTGCCAGCGGCATTGACTGGGACTTGCGCAAGCGTGATCCCTATTCCGTCTACGACCGCTTCGTTTTCGATATCCCCACCGGTCTAACCAGCGACTGCTATGACCGCTATCGCGTTAGGGTAGAAGAAATGCGGCAGAGCGTTCGCATTGTCGAACAGGCCGCCGACCAGATTACCGAAGGCCCTGTTATCTCCGATGTGCCGCAGCTCGTCAGACCGCCAGCCGGCGAGGTCTACTCTCACATCGAGGCGCCCAAGGGAGAACTCGGCTTCCACCTCGTTTCCGACGGCGGCATCGCCCCCTACCGTTGTCACATCCGGGCTCCTAGCCTGATCAACCTGACAGCGTTGCGCGAGATGCTGGTCGGCTGGAAACTGCAGGACGTAATTGTCATCTTCGGCAGTATAGATATCACGATGGGGGAGGTCGACCGATGACGATCGGCGGGCACGCCGGTTTGATAGAACTCGCCACCCGTCAACTGGCGCCGTTGCCGCCGGACTGGCCGGGTAACCCG
>CAZLUE010000124.1:0-1342 GCA_964562625.1 uncultured Dehalococcoidales bacterium
GATGATTTCGGGATCGGTCTTTGACTTCTTTGGCGTCATTGGTCGCACCCCCATTCTCGAATGCCACGGCAAGTATAGCATCATGGCCGACGGTGTCAACCGCGTCAGCAGGCGGCCTCGCGGCTTGACGCCGAGGCGGCGTCGTGTTACCCTCCGCGTCGGACGGCGCCCCCTGAGTGAGGAGGAGATCAATGGCCACGCTGCTGCTTGACCGGGAAGCTACCACGAAGTTGCTCGAAATGCCGAGGGTACTGGCGGCCGTCGAGGAGGCCTTCCTGCTCTTGGCCCAGGGGCGAGCGGTGATGCCGCCCAAGGCGTATCTCGTCGTCGAGCAGGGTGACTTTCGGGCGATGTCGGCGGCGGTTCCTGGTGCGGCCGGAGTTAAGTGGGTCAATGTTCATACCGGTAACCGGGACAAAGGCTTGCCGACTGTCATGGCCGTCTTCATCTACAGCGATCCGGAGACTGGTTATCCGCTTGCGGTGATGGACGGCACTGGCATTACCGCCTACCGGACGGGAGCGGCGGCGGCGATCGCCTCGAAGTACCTGGCGCGGAAAGACGCGACGACCTTGGGTCTGATTGGGGCAGGGCGGCAGGCAGAGACACAGGTGCTTGCCCACGCCGAGTTTTTCCTTCTTGAGAAGATCCGCGTGCACGATCCCTCGGCGGTAGCGATCGAGATGCTAACGGCGGCGCTGCCGCGGTTCTCCTTCGAGGTCTGCTCACTGGAGGCAGCGGTGGCCTCGGATATCGTCGTGACGCTGACGCCGTCGCGGTCACCGTTGGTGAAGCGCCAGTGGGTTCTCCCCGGTACTCACCTCAATGCCGTCGGCGCCGATGCTGCCGGCAAACAGGAACTCGACCACGGCATCCTTCTGGATGCTTGCGTCATCGTCGACGACCTGGGGCAGGCGGGCGCCGCCGGCGAGCTGAACGTGCCTCTTTCCCGGGGCGACTACCGCGCCGAGGACGTCTACGCTACTCTAGGCGCGATAGTTAGCGGTGATCTACCGGGACGGGGTGACGATTCGATGATTACCGTCTTCGATTCGACCGGGGTAGCCATCGAGGACGTGGCGGTGGCGCGGCTTCTCTACGAGGCGGCGATGGCTGATGGCGGATACCCGTCGATCGATCTGGTCTGACCATGGGAAGTCGGCGCGGCTAAAGCAGATGCTCCTGGGATAGGTCGTCGGAGGCCGGTGCGGTGTCCGCCTCGGTCAGTTGTTCGGAAGGCGGCGAACCACCCGGTTCTTCCTCTTCCTGAATCAGCCGCTGGCCGTATTCCAGCAACGTCCTGGTTCGCTCTGTGGACACCTTCTTCGTTTCCAGGTAGACC
>CAZLUE010000124.1:1352-3297 GCA_964562625.1 uncultured Dehalococcoidales bacterium
GAGGCGCAGCCGAGTCTTGCGCTGGATGTCCTTGGCGATGGTGAAGTGGTGCGCCGTTTTCAGGGCGTCGCGGACCGCAGCGTCGTTGAGCAGCCCTTCGATTTCGGACGGAAGGCCGAGTTGTATCCGGACGATGGCATCGGTCACAGTACTGCCATGTTCTGCGATTGCTGCCAGCACCTTGTCGGTTGGGTTGGAGTCGACGGCTTCGAGGTCGAGCTTGACGCTGAGGAAACGGCGTCCCTCCAGCGGGTGGAACTCGTACAAGACCTTACGCCGGTCTCCGTTGGTCGAAGGCTCGATATCGACGACGTAGAAGCCCTTGTCGTCGTCCTCCTCACCGAAATCGAGTCGTTCCAGACTGCCCGAATAAACCACCGGGGGCTCCTCGGCGAGCACTTGTCGTTTGTGGATATGACCGAGTGCGACGTAGTCGAAGACCGGGCTGGTGACATTGGAAAGGAGCAGTGTGTGTTCTTGGCCGAGAGTCATCGACTTTTCCGAGCCGGGGGTGGCGTTGGCGACCCAGACGTGAGCGGCCAGTATAGCCGGAATGGCGGGGTCGAGTCGAGTGATGCCGTCGTTGATGATGCCCGTCAGTATCGCCTCGAGTCGCTGCGTGATCTCTTCGATATCAAGTTCACGGGTGTCGTCGCGAGTCAGCAGGGAGCTGCGCCTCAGCCATGGCAGAGAGACGATCTGGAGAGCGCCGCTGCGCGTCGAGATACGGTGGACGTCGGGGCGACCAGCGACCTGAACGTTATCGATGGCCAGGGTTTCGAAGATTTCGGTGGATGTGGCTCGGCCAGCGGTGTTGGGCAGATCATGGTTGCCGATCAGCAGAAAGAGTGGTATCCCGCCAGCAGAAAGACGGCTGACCCGCTTTGCCAGTTCGCGCTGTTGCGTCTGGCTCGGTTCCCGGCTCTTGTAAGCGTCGCCGCAGAATAGGACGAGGTCAACCTGTTCCTCTACGGCGTAATCGACCAACTGGTCAAGGGCGATGAGGAAATCGTTGAGGCGTGACGAAACGCCGGTCGCTGGGTCGATGCGGCCGTAACTCTCGACGCCGAGGTGGAGATCGGAGAAATGGATAATTCTCATGGCTTTGGTGACCATGACCCCCTTGCCCGGTGCGCAAAGGCACGGCTACCCGACGGTGCCCTTCCAGACCTCACCTTCCGGTGGGAGAACAAAGATGTCCTCGCCGGACAGCTTGGCCACCAGGGTCGCCGATAGTCCGTCGACCGGTACTCTGATCTGACCCGTCGTGTCGCGTTCGCGGATAGTGACGCGTTTGTCTTCCAGGGAGTCGAAATCGATGGTGACACAGAGCGGGGTGCCGATTTCGTCCTGGCGCCGGTAGCGTCGACCGATAGACTGGGTGTCGTCGTATTGCGAGGTCATGTGCTTTCTGACGTCGGCGTGTACGTCCCTTGCGAAGCTGGCCAGATTCTCTTTCTTGCTCAGCGGGAGGATGGCGACCTTGACCGGGGCTAGTTTCGGGTGGAGACGCAGCAGTACCCGGGTCTCATCTTTGTCCGCTTCCTCGGTGTAGGCGTCAAGCAGGAAGGCGAGGACGGCACGGTCAACGCCGGCGGCCGGTTCGATGGTGAACGGAAAATAGTGCTTGCCGGCGGCGTTATCGTGGTATTCCAGGCTCTTACCACTGTGAATTGAGTGCTGTTTGAGGTCGAAATCGGCGCGGTTGGCGATGCCTTCGAGCTCGTCCCAGCCCATCGGGAAAAGGTACTCGACGTCTGAACAGGCCTTAGCGTAGTGGGCCAGTTCGTCGGCGTCGTGGGGGCGCAGTCGGAGTTTTTCAGGTTTGATGCCGAGGCCAGTGTACCAGTTGCGTCGCTCTTCGCCCCAGTACTCGAACCATTCGTCGTCACTGCCCGGTTTGACGAAGAATTCCATCTCCATCTGCTCGTACTCGCGGCTGCGG
>CAZLUE010000125.1:0-3210 GCA_964562625.1 uncultured Dehalococcoidales bacterium
GTCGCCCACGGGCTGTTGACGAATGTCGAGCCGATACCGGAGGCGACGGGAGAGATGCGGTCCCATATCTCGGCCCGGGCGATGACGGCGCTGAGCGGATAGTAACCACCGGCCAGGGACTTGCTCAGCAGAATGATATCCGGCTCAATGTTATGGTGTTCGATGGCGAGGAACTTACCGGTGCGTCCCATCCCGACCTGAATCTCATCATCGATAAACAGTATGCCCTTTTCCTGACACAGGTTCTTCAGGCCGAAGACAAACTCTTTGGGAGGAATGATGAAGCCGGCGTGACCCTGTACCGGCTCGATTATCAGGGCGGCGATGTCGTCGTCCTGACTAAAGCGTTGCTCCACTGTCTGGAGGCACTCGAAACGGCAACTGGTACCGTGATCGCTATGATCACCGTGTTCGCAGCGATAACAGTTGGCGTATGGCAATCGCACCGCTTCCCCCGGGTACGGGGCGTACAGCGACTTGTCGATGACGGCGTCGTCGGTTGCCATCATTGCGCCGTACGAGTAGCCGTGAAAGGCTCCGGTGAAGCTGGCGATTTTGGTCTTGCCGGTGTACGCCCTGGCCAGTTTGATGGCTGTCTCGACGGCCATTGCGCCGCCGACCGGAAAGTACACCTTCTTGTTGGGTGACCCCGGTGTCATCTCGGCGAGCGCCTTGCTCAAGAGCAGCTTACTCTCGCTGTTGAGGCTGTGCACGTGCTCGATTGCCGCCACCGCCTGCTCGACGGCCTTTCGCAGCCTGGGGTGCTGATGGCCGAAATTCAGGGCGGAGAATCCCATCCCCAAGT
The DNA here is from genome assembly GCA_964562625.1 of uncultured Dehalococcoidales bacterium. Classification (GTDB taxonomy): domain Bacteria; phylum Chloroflexota; class Dehalococcoidia; order Dehalococcoidales; family Fen-1064; genus CAZLUE01. The sequence goes on from CAZLUE010000125.1 coordinate 806, forward strand.
CCAAGTATGGCTCAGCGCGATCCTTGCACCAGACGTGGAGTCCCTCGGCTCTTTCCGGCACGAGGAACTGGTCATACATACCACTCTCATCAGATTGGCACGAGAACTGGCAATAGATATCGTGGAGTTCATCGACGGTGTGTTGCCGTCTGCCCGTGACGGCCTGATCATATTCCATATTCAGGTGTTCCTCCTCATCCCCTTGTCCGATTCGGTCCCGGCTGTCGCTGCGGCGATACCGACCCGGCGCCACCGGATTGCACAATGTGCAAGGCGGCGGGGGACCCCATTGTCGTTCTTGGCGACGTTGTCCCGACTCTATTTCCCGCTGCCAGGAACGGCAAAGACCCTTACTTTACCGGTTTCCAGCCGGTCGGTCAAGTCGAATGCCGGCAATGACCCGGATTACCGCGCCGCTTGAGGCACGACGGAACTACGACCGGCGATCAGTCGAAAAACAGGAGAATTCCTGTCAACTCGAAGCCGGCCGGTCCGTTTACCCGAGCAGGTCAGACAATGTAGGTTATCTTCCGGGGAGCCTAGTGTCAGGCAGTAGGAGCCGCCGGGATATGCTCGGGCCAACCAACAATGTGAGGAGTTCTTCCAGTTCAGGTAGAACCGGCGACCTGGTGGGCTCGGCAGGATTCGAACCTGCGATCAATCGGTTATGAGCCGAGCGCTCTGCCGCTGAGCTACGAGCCCAAAGTGAAGATAGTCACGTGTACGCCCATTATACTGAACGGCGGTTGACGGGGTCAATCGAACGCAGCTCCGAGGAGACGGTTAGACGGAGCCCTCGAGATGACGTAATTGTTCACGGGTACCGGCGACGATAATTTCGTCATCGATATCAAGGACGACATCCGCGGCCGGGTTTGCGAGAAGATCACCGTCCTTCTTCTGAACGGCGAGAATGCTGGCGTCTCCACAGATCTGTCTGCCCTCCCCTAGCGTCAGTCCGGTAACCGGTGAGCCGGCGGAGATGCGAACGTTCTCAAGGACCAAGTCACCGCCGCGGCTGCGCATCGTCGTGTCAATGAAATCAACCACCACCGGGCGAAGGGTGAGCATTGCCAAACGACGGCCACCGACGCGGTACGGCGACATCGTGCGATCGGCGCCAGCTCGAATGAGCTTCGGTTCCGATTCCGCAGTCGAAGCCCGGGCGACGATGAAGAGGCCGGAACGCATTCCTCGGGCGGAGAGAGTAACGTAAACGTTGTCGGCATCAGTGCCGAGGGCGGCCACCAGCGCCCGCGCCCGTGTGATGCCGGCTGCCTCGAGAACATCGTCATGAGTAGCATCGCCCTCAACATACGAGTACTGCTTCTCGGCGGGGTCAGACATCGAGGCGGCGTCGCGTTCGATGACAACGAACTCGACGCCTTCGGCAACGAAGGCCTGGGCAACTTCGCGGCCGACCACTCCATGGCCGCAAAGAATGACGTGGTCATTGAGTTTGCCGATACGGTCTTTCATACGACGTCTCCCCCAGATATTGACCAGATGTCCCTCAAGCAGGTACTGGACGACGGTGGTCAGTGTGTAAAGCATCGCACCGACGCCGACGACGATGAGGACGACACTGAATATCTTACTCGCCTGGGACAGCGGGGCTACTTCCTGGTAGCCGACGGTGCTGATGGTGATAATCGTCATGTAGAGGGCATCGAGGAATGACCAGCCTTCAATCACCATGTAGCCGACGACACCGGCAGCAACGATGCCGATGAGGACGAAGATGATCGCCAGAGCACGCCGTTGTTGCATCACAGGCGGTACCTGCTTCGAAGGCGTCCGGAGACCTCGCCAAGGATAGTGAAGGCCCGGTGGACGAGGTGTTCCTCGCGGTCGACAAGGTGTTTCTCGCGACCGACGAGGCGTAGGTCAGTCACGGCGGTGTCAGCGCTTTTCTCACCGACGGCACCGACGAGTCCAGCATCTTTGAGCATACAGCGCGCCGGGGCAAGGAGTGCCTGTCGCGCGATCTGCTCAGGCGGCATACCAGAGGTGGTGGCGACGACCTGCCAGTAGCCGGCCAACCGCTCCGCCAGGTTCTCCGACGTTTCCGCGGAGAGACTCAACGAGTCCACCGGAACGATTCCCCAGGAGATGATGCCACCATTCTCGATGAAGGCAGCGATGGCGGCGGCGTAACCACGGGGCATGACGTCGATCTGGTAGGCGTCGAACGAAAGGATACCGATGCCGAGGTCGAGGAGATACGGCAGGTTGACATTGGCGCAGAGGTGCAGCGCCGCTGGCCCTTCCATGCCTGCCAGGAACGATCGGTACTCCTCTCGGGCACGGACATCGTCGTAGCCAGTCATTCCGCTGAAGACCCAACCGAGGCCCGGTTCATCCAGCCAGACGAAAGCGTTGTCGTTGCGTTCGCGCAATTCACG
>CAZLUE010000126.1:0-3147 GCA_964562625.1 uncultured Dehalococcoidales bacterium
GACAGGATGAACCTTGCCTCGTGCTCGGTGTCGTAGCCGCCTGCCGCCTCGTAGCGACTCTGCAGTTCGCCGAGTTCCCGGAGGAACCCGGCCTGCTCGTCCTGATCGGGGTCGTCGGCCAGTTCCTCCCGTAGCACCTCGATCCGGTGGGCCAATCCGCTGACGATTGTGGATGCGACGACGACATCTTCAAGCAACCGCCGGTTTGAGTGCGCGGTGACGTCCTGCTCCAGGTAGCCGATGGTGGTGTTGCGGCGCCGGGTAACGTCGCCTCCATCGGCGGCGATGTTGCCGGCGATAATCTCGAACAGCGTTGTTTTACCGCAGCCGTTACGGCCGATCACGGCGATCCGGTCCCGCGGGCCGGCCGAGAAGCTGACATCGCGAAACAACGTTCGCGCACTGTAGGACTTGGTCAAACCGGATACGGTCAACATTCAGAACAAATACCCCATATAATTATAGCCGCAGGCGTGGCGAAAATGAAAGTGAGACCATCGATGCCCTTCGACAAACCTGATGGGAACCGGAGTTACTTCGAGATGACAGCGATCACCGGCCGGTGATCGGAGGCGGTCGTCGACGGGACGAAGACTTCTTCCACCGCCAGATCCGGCGAAACAAGAATGTAGTCAATCCGTTGAAGAGGAGCGCCTGCAGGGAACGTGTTCGACGGTGACGACTGCCCATGGCCGGCGGCGTCGACCAAGCCGGCAGCGAACAGCATCATCATTTCAGCTGAGTCCGGTTCTCCGTTCAAGTCACCGAGAATGATGGTATCGCCGGCGCCATTCCAATAGGCAATGATTTCGCTTGCCTGCCCGACCCGCACCGCCGAATCCTCGTCAAGATGATGAAAGTGAGTGGCGATCACCTGCAGCTCCCGCTCATCACCAAGATCGATTCCGACCCGAGTGAAACCGCGTAGAATGAAGAGGTCCCGCGGCCGTAGTGCGCGGTTCTCGTAGCCGATAATCGGGTAGCGACTGAAAACAACATTACCCCAGTAGGCGTCAGCGGTCGGACCGGAAACGTAGGGCATACCTAGGCGATGCGACAGCCAGCCGAGCATGTCCGTCCGTCCATTGACGAACCATCCCCGAGATATTTCCTGAAGCGCGAGGACGTCTGGTCGACCCTCTTCGACGACGCTGGCCAGTTTCTCAAGACCGAGGTAACCGTCGGTGTTGAAACCGTTGTGCAAGTTGTAGGTCATGACTCGGAGCGAAGAGTCGCCGACCGTCACCGGCACCGGTGTACGCCAGACGAGCAACCACGGGACGATGAGCACAACCGCCAGCACACTCAAGACACGCACCAGCCGGGCTCCGTCCGGCACCACCATGGCCGATCCGCGACCAACCAAAGACGAGTGCATCCCACCGAACCACACCAGCACCGCGGCAACAATCTCGAGCACGCTATTGCTGTAGGGAAGGCTGATCCTATAAACAACGTAGTAGCCAAACAGCAACAGCACCAGCAGAACCATGCCGACACCACCAGCGGCAGTGAAACCCGCGCCGGGAACGCCGCCAGAATGAGACAGCAGCCCAGTAACAATGACCGTAAACATCAAGGAGACCGCCACCTGAGCAACGAGAGCGCTAATCGCCACCGCCCAGACGAATTGCGGCACCGGCAGTACGGTGGTCGCAACCAATACCGTCCCGGCGCCGGCCACTAAAGGCCACGCCCGTATCCTGGGGCGACTCAACCACCAGACGGCACCAGCCAGACCCGCCAGGTGCGTTACCACCAGCCAGCCACCAGCAGTCGGCAGCGGCCAACCGGTCAGCGTCGCGGTACGCGCCACGTTCTGCAAGACGATAATCTCGAGGAAGAGGAATGGCCCGATTGCCGCCCAGGCAATCGCCACCCGTCCCCGGCCGCCGGTCCCGCCGTCTCGCTGGCTGCTACCGGCCATCAAGAGCAACCATTGCAATCCCACCAAGACCACCGGCAGAAGAATCGCGGGGAAGCCCGGTCGCCAAATGGCGTCGTAACTAAGCAAGGCGCTGTGGATGATCGTGTCCAACGCCAGTCCGGCCAGAATCCCCAGTGCGAAGCGTCCAACCGCGACTCCACCACGGCCGCGCGCCCAGTCCAGTCCCAACGGCAGATAGATTACAAACAACGCCGTCGCCAGCATCGCCAAGACCAAATTGGCCAGCGGTTCGCCCCACCACGACTGAATCCCCAGACGGAGCAGTCCCAGACCGCCGGCGGCGAGCAGCATTGCCCGCCGGCCTCCCAACCAGCGACAGACGATTCCGGCAAGAAAAGCGGTGGCGAAGATGAGCAGAGCGATCCCCGCTAATTGAACTGCGCCGAACCCGAAACGATCACCCAGTGTCCAGGTCAGGCCAGGGATGACTACTCGAAGTACTTCGAGGCCGAAGAGCAACGAAAGCGCCGGTATCGCCACCTCAAAGAGCGCGGGACGGTGCCGTAACCAGATCATCATAGCGGAGATACTGTTCTTGCTACAAACCGACCGATCCTGTTCATGATGACCTCTGGCGCCGCCGAACGCCCGGCAACGACCCTCCGGCAAACAGGGCTCCGGCAAAGATAACCAACCGGGAATGGTGAAGAGGGGTTAACCGGTGACTAAATGGACACGAGCGCAGTGGGGACAACGAACGTCTCCCTTCTTGAAATCACTCGGGACGCGGAGGCGAGTACCGCACTCGCAATCGATCGTCCGATAGCCGTTCTTGCGCCACATCAAATCGGAGACCTGACGAGTGCGCTCCAGTTTGGTCGGTTCGTGTTCCTCGGGTGGTATTTCCTGGGCAGCGCCGCGAAGAGAGACTGTTCCCGCCCCGGCCAGAGACACCACCCCGATGACATTGCCACCGCCCTTGTGAGCGGCCTGATAAGCCTGGTTGTAGTCGGCAAACGACGCACCGCCGGCCATGGAGCGCAATATCCGAACTCGCTCCGAGATCGGCGGGTGAGTGCTCGACAGGTCGGCGGCCGTCATCCCTTTCTTGCGAAACGGGTTGACGATGAACATCGGCGCCAGGGCCTGATTGGCCGACTGCACCTGCAACTTGGAACCGCCAAGCTTCTCCAACGCCGAAGCGAGACCTTCCGGGTACCTAGTGTAGACTGCCGACGAGGCATCGGCAATGTACTCCC
>CAZLUE010000127.1:0-3110 GCA_964562625.1 uncultured Dehalococcoidales bacterium
ACGCCGGACGACTTGAATGATATACGAGAGGATGATAATAAGTGAGTCCGCAAGCTTTCGTCTTTGACCGTTTGCGGGCATCTCAGATGCGCCAACCGAGGGGAATTGTTGGCAAGTTGGTTGGGCAAGGAATGACACGGCAAACTAGGGAATCCAATGATTGGACAATATCATTACTACCTGTTCAACCGAATGACCACGTCACGGAAGTTGACTTCGGGCCGGGGCGGGCCGTGGAATCTGTATCTCAAATGGCATCAGCCGGGCTTGCCGCTGGTATCGACTTCTCCGAGGCCATGGTTCGGCAGGTTGGTAGGCTGAATGATTCAAAGATGGATCGTGGGCGAGTGGAACTCAGGATTACCGTGTTGCGAAACTTTATGAGTGAACGTAACCAGTGCAATATGTATGATACACCTTGGATGGCTTTTGCGGAAAGATATTACCTTCCTTGAAAGTGGTGTTCAATGACAGCGGTCATTAGTGAAGACCGGCAGCCATTGATGTCGGCAGCCGACGATATCCTGAGTATGGAGTTTGTTGCAGCCGAATTCCCGTTCAGAAGGTACGGCCGATTTCAGCACCAATTGTCTGAGAGACCGCTTCTTTACGAAAAGCAGTTTCGCTTGTTTCCTGATGTAGTCAAAACATTCGGCTTGAACTAGCGCTTAGTATTGAGGTTCAGCCCAGTGGTTGGTGAGAGGGATGTCAATGGATGTTTCAGGTCACAATCCTGAGAGATGGTCGCCCCCTGCGTTCGCCGTCTCAGTACCGGCAAGTGGGACTGTATTCAAGTGACGCCCAGCTAGACATTTCGCAACTTCCATTTACCGGAGCGGAAGTACATAAGGTAGGCGGTAGCGCCGACAACCGTTCCGCCGACAATCGCCCACCGCACCCCGAGTGCACCAAGGCCACCGACGTCAGGCAACAGCAATCCCAACGGTACCTGTACCAGCCAGACCATGATGACGCTGATGACCATGGCCGCCAGCGTGTCGCCAGCCCCGGAGAGAGCCTGCCCGAGGGTGATCACGAGCGCCATCACAGCGTAGCCTGCAGCTGCGATGCGCAGGAAGTCAGCGGCGGCGGCGATGAGTTCCGGTTCGGTGTTGAAGAGTCCAGTGACAACCTCAGCGGCAAGGAGCAACACCAAACAGCCAATCGCCATCAGTCCCGTCACCAGCGCGGTTGCCAGCCAGGCGCTGCGCTCGGCACGGCCGGGCAGTCCGGCCCCCAGGTTCTGCCCGACGAGCACCCCGGCGCCGGCACTGATGGCCCAACTGGGCAGAAAGAGAATCATATCAATCCGCTGCACGATGCTGTGCGCCGCCAAGGCAACCGTCCCGAACGGCGCCATCAGCCACGTTATCACGATGTATCCCAGCGAGCGTTGCGTCGTCATTACCAGCGCCGGCACGCCGATGCAGATAATCCGCCACATCATCGGGAAATCAAGCCGGAAACCGGACGCCGTCAGCCGCAGGCGTGATCGCCCGGAAAGGAGCACCCAGATGCCAAGCACTGCCGCCAGATTGTGGGCGAGGACGTTGAGAGCACCCGCGCCGGCGACGCCGAACGCCGGAAAGAACCACCAACCGAGGACGAGGAATGGTCCGAGAACGAGGTGGATGGATCGCGTCAGCAGCGTAATTCGCATCGGCGTCACGGTGTCGCCGGAAGCCTGCATCGTGCTGTCAGCAACCACCCTTAGACCGAAGCCGATCATACCGGCGGACATGATTCGCAGGAATCCAGCACCGGTGGAGACGACGTTTTCATCCACTCCAAAAAGCTCAATCAGTCTCTCCGGAAAGGTAACCCCGATTACCGTCATCATCGTTCCGAAGAGGATGCTGAGCGCCATCGCCTGTTGGGCGGCGTGGATGGCGCCGTCGCGGTCACCGGCGCCGACGAAACGAGCGACAATTGCGCGAAGGCCCGTCATCAGGCCGACGTCGGCCGACATCGCCAGCATCGTCACCATGCTTGCGACGCCGATTCCGGCAATTGCCGTTGTTCCCAGACGCCCCACCCAGACAAAGTCGAGCGTCATAGCGGTGACGGCGAAGCCCTCGGTCAGTACCATCGGCCACGATAGATTGAGCAGATTACGCAGTATCCCGCCCTGTGTCCAGTCGCGGGTTTGCCGGTCGCTGTCTTCTCTCGGAGTTATCCCGGTTTGCATCCGGTACCATTTGTCGCTGCGGGCTCGGAGTCATCAGGGCCATGATGTCCAGTGGAAAATTATGCAGCAAACGTCGGAAGGCTGTCAATCTTCGGCGAATACCGTCCCGCGACTTGACGCCGGACGGGCGGCGCGGCTAAAATCGGAGTATTACCGGTGGGATGGTACCGATGCTCAGAAGATCGGCGATCCCGATTGTTTTCCTGGCGCTACTGATCGGCGTCGTGTCATGTGCGTCAGTCCCGAAGACGGTTGACGAGATACCTCGGATCACAGTCTTGGAGCTGAAAACCGAACTCGACAAAGGCTCAGTGACCATTGTCGACGTTCGTGGGCCGAGTTCCTTCGCGGCGGCCCATTTGCCTGGGTCGGTCAACATACCGGAACAGGAGGTCAGGGACCGTGTCGCGGAACTGTTCACGGACGAACTGATCGTCACCTACTGCACCTGACCGACCGAAGGATCAAGCGCCCGTGCGGCGCTCGTGCTCTACGAGGAGGGTTTCAGGGATGTCCGAGCGCTTCTGGGCGGCGCCGCCGCTTGGAGCAGTGCCGGGTACCCGGTGGTGAGCGATTAGCCTCGGACTGTGGCTGCCACGGCAACTCATTGTTGCAGGCTGTTATCTAATCGTCAGCCTAGCGAAGGTCAAGGTATCGGTAGAGGTACCATGAGGCGAATGACCGGAACGGTCGCCACCGTTCTGCCAGGCTGCGAAGGCACCTTGTCTTAGCCAACGACATCCTGCTGTTGTGCATTTCTTATTCGCTGGTGGCGGTAAGTTGGGCTGGGTCGATGTCACCGTCGCGGAGCAGTGAATACAGTCGGGAGCGAATCGCCCCGGTAACGTGGCCTGATAGTTGTTGCCCGACGAACGAGTCCACCAGAGCGGTTATCCCTTGGCGTCCGCGTTCCAGGTGGCAC
>CAZLUE010000128.1:0-655 GCA_964562625.1 uncultured Dehalococcoidales bacterium
GCGGTATTCTTGCTAATGAGGGTAAGAACGGTCTCTATGGCGAACGGACGGCTCCCTGCCAGGTCGCCTGCCCGGCCCACCTTCACATTCCGGCCTACGTGGCTCTGATTGCCAAGGGCAAGTACCGCGAATCGCTCGACCTCATCCGGCGACGAATGCCGCTGCCATCGGTCTGCGGTCGTGTTTGCCTCCATCCTTGCGAGACCGAATGCCGCCGTAAGGATGTTGAGGAACCGGTAGCCATCATGGCACTCAAGGGCTTTGTTAGTGACAACGTCCCGGCGGAGACTCCCGAGCGGATCGAACAGACCCGGCCGGACACCGTCGCCATCGTCGGCGCCGGCCCGGCGGGACTCGCCGCCGCTTACGACCTCATCCGCACCGGCTACGGCGTGACTGTTTTTGACGCCTCCCCTGAAGCCGGCGGCATGCTTGTCTCGGCGGTTCCCGAGCACCGTCTCCCGGGGGCCGTTCTTAAGCGTGACATTGATTACCTCACCGGTCTCGGTATCAACATCAAGACGAACACCCCGGTCGACCTTGGCAACCTCGATAGCCTTCTTGGCCAAGGCTACGGCGCTGCACTGCTGGCCCTCGGCGCGCATAAGGGGCAGAGGCTCGATATCCCCGGTGCCGGTCTTGCCAAGAGTGACGT
>CAZLUE010000128.1:665-3049 GCA_964562625.1 uncultured Dehalococcoidales bacterium
GGACGTTCGCTCTGGGAAGATGATCCAGGTCGGAGGTAAGGTTCTGGTCGTTGGCGGCGGTAATGTCGCCATTGACTGCGCCCGTTCGGCACGGCGGCTCGGCGCGAGCACTGTCAACGTTGTCTGTCTCGAAAGCCGCCAGGAGATGCCTGCCGACGAAGCCGAAATCATCCAGGCGGAAGAGGAGGGCGTCGGTATCCACTGTTCGCGGTCGCTGACCGCAGTCGCCGAACAGGACGGAGGTACCTGCGTCGAGTGCGTCACTATTGACGGACTAACGTTCGATGCCGCTGGTCGTCCCGGTTTCAGCGCCGTAGATGGATCCGGCCACACCCTCGAGGCAGACCATGTTATTTTCGCCATCGGCCAGCGGCCGGAGTTGACTGGCATTAGTGGCGATATCGCCACCGGTCCGGCGGGGACGATTACGGTCGATCCGGAAACGATGATGACCGGCCGCCGTGGTATCTTTTCCGCCGGCGATGCCGTCAGCGGCGCCACTAGTGCCATCGACGCCATTGCCAGCGGCCAGCGAGCCGCCTTCTTCATCGACCGCTTTCTTCAGGGCGACGTTCTCCGGGTGCGAGCGGAAGATACTACCGCTGCCGGCGACATCGAAGTCGATGTCCCATCCGACAAAGAAAAGCAACCTCGAGAGGCGATGCCGCTCCTGTCGGTCACTGAGCGCCTAACCGGCTTCAATGAGGTCGTTATGGGTTATAGTGAGGAAGCCGCTGTCCGCGAGGCGGAACGTTGCCTCAACTGCGCTGGGCACCTCTGTAAGGATGCCTGCCCTTACGGTTCGCCGCAATTCGCTGATGAAGCCAAGGCAAAGATGCAAAAGTGTGATCTCTGCATCGAGCGTTGGCCGGAAGGCAAGCGGCCGATTTGTGTTGAGTCCTGCCCGCCGCGGGCACTGGACGCCGGTGACATTGCCGAAATGAAAACGAAGTATGGTGACGTCACTGCTGCCCACGCCTTCACCTATTCGCTGGTGGCTCGCCCGTCGCTCGTCACTAGCCCCAAGCGTCGCGTTGGCGGTTAGCCACCGGCCTTCACTTCGGTGGCGTGAGGGCCTGCTTACGTCTGATCTGAGGTGGAACAGCAGGCGGTTGGCTCGCGTTGGTGTGTCCTGGGTTTCCTGAGTGGTCTTCCCTGGAAGACGATTCGTGTCGTCTCTGTATTTCCAGACAGAAAGACGGTCAAATGGGATAGGCGGAGGGGCAGTCCCTCGGGTTTTCACCAGTGTGAAAGACATGGATGCTCGAACGAGTTCTCCAGGGGAAATGAAGTACCGAGCCGTCATCTTCGACCTCTTTGGGACGCTGGCGCATAACTTCTCGGCACAAGGTTACGGGGACGCGTTGGTGCAAATGGCAGCGGCCCTGTCGTTGCCGGCCGATGACTTCTGCGATGCCTGGTTCTCCACTTCCCGCGAGCGTAATACCGGTGCAGGTCAGAGCTGTGAGGCCGACGTTAAGCACATGTGCCGCCACTTCGATATGACGCCGAACGAAGAGCAGATCAGACTGGCGGTGCAGGCCCGACTCGACTACATCCGTCTTGTTATGACACCCCAGCCGGAGGCCGGCGAGACACTGGCCGCTCTTAAGGAGATGAGTCACAAGATCGGTCTTATCAGCAACTGTACCCACGAGATTCCCACCGTCTGGCCCGAAACAATCTTCGCGCCGTTGATCGACGAGACCGTATTCTCATGCCTCGCCGGCATGAGAAAGCCTGACCCGCGAATCTACCGGTTGGCCTGCGACCGCCTCGGCGTGCGTCCTGAGGACTGTCTGTTCGTTGGCGATGGTGGTAGCCTGGAGCTTACCGGCGCGCGTGAGGTTGGGATGCAGCCGGTTCTCATCAGGGTCGACGCTGACAGCGACGAGACGCATTTGGCCAGGCGCGAGGACTGGGACGGTCCGACGATATTGTCACTGAGTGACGTCCTCGACCTGGCCATATAGGCCGTCGGCCTGGCGGCCGAGCGCGACGAGGAGACTACCGTGAGCGAGTTACTGCCGACGAAAACAATTGCCCTTGATTACCATGATTGCACCGATCCGGCGCGCGAATATGAGTTCAACCATTGGTACAGCAAGGTCCACATTCCCGATCTGCTGGCGACTAACGGCATCGAGAGCGTCACTCGTTACCGCAATGTCGCCGGTAAGTTGCGGGACGGCCAGACGCGCTATCTGGCGGTCTATCGCCTCGCTACCACCGATCCCTGGGGCTTGATGAAGCAGATTGCCGTCGAGAACGGCAAACGCGCCGTCGAGGGACGGATGATCGATTGCCTCGAGACGCTGCGTGTCACCGTCTGGGATTTCCTTGTTTACCGTCGGTCGGTATTGCCACTGGTGCGTCAGGAGATG
>CAZLUE010000129.1:0-978 GCA_964562625.1 uncultured Dehalococcoidales bacterium
AGGAATGAATGGACAAGCATCCTGTGGGAAAGGAGACACTGTTTGATATCTACTGACCAAGTACTGGTGGTTGCTAGGAAGTGGGGATTTCTGCTAGACTAGTCAGGTCGCAGCAAGAGGTGGAGAACGCTAATGTCCGGTCAAGCCATTATCGACAAGGTCAGGGGTGAGGGCAGGAATCTCCTGACCGAGGTGGAAGCCAAGGATCTTCTCAATGAGGCCGGGATCAGCGTGGTGGATACCAAGTTGGCGACGTCACGGGACGAAGCAGTCGCTCTGAGCGGTGAACTCGGTTTCCCGGTGGTGCTCAAGATCGCCTCGTCCGACGTGGTACATAAGAGCGACGCCGGTGGCGTGAAGTTGGGACTGGAGACGGCCGATCAGGTGGGTAAGGCCTACGATGAGATAATGGCGTCGATCGGCAAGGCGTTTCCTAAGGCGACGATACAGGGCATCTCGGTGCAGGGCATGGCCCGAACCGGGGTCGAGGTGATCGTCGGTATGTCCAAGGATGCCCAGTTCGGGCCGGTGTTGATGTTCGGCCTCGGTGGCATCCTGGTGGAGATACTGAAAGACGTTTCTTTCCGGATCGTGCCGCTGGCCAAGCGCGACGCCGCCGAGATGATCCATGAGATCAAGGGTTATCCCCTGCTCGAAGGCTACCGTGGTTCCGAGCCGGTCGACATCGCCAATCTCGAGGCGATGGTTCTTAAGGTGTCCGAGTTTGTCGACAAGAACCCCGACATCAAGGAACTCGATCTCAATCCGGTATTCGCGTATGGCGACGGGGCCATCGCGGTTGATGCCAGGGTGGTGCTGGAAGACGCCTAGCGGACCGATCGCGGTAAGGCGAAGAAGTGAATCGGCCGGTTCCCGGTAAGCGGAACTGGCCTTTTCTTCTACCCACCCAGCGGTCGTGGGTCGCATCGGGCGATCGACCGGGGCAGTATCTGAGGCACCTTCATAGTCGCCGGCGGA
>CAZLUE010000129.1:988-3002 GCA_964562625.1 uncultured Dehalococcoidales bacterium
CGACTCTGTCCGTCTGGCCTTTCTTATCAGCAACCGGTCGGTTTCCGATGGGATCGGGCTAACACCTTTCTTGGCCGACCATCTAGTCAAAACGTTAAGAAGCCACTATAATTGATGCTAGGGAGGACGGGCGGCTCGTTTACGACGTTAGTCAGGCGAGAGAAAGTCTGTGAAAACTTCCGGAACCGACGACGACGTTGGTCTTTGTCGTCGCCAACGGGACTAACCGGCACCGAGAAGAACTACTTCAGTCGGAGGTTAGCGGAGCGGATACCGGTTTCTGCCCTCGAGAGCGACACACTGCGAAGAGTGTTTTCCCGTTACTGGATTGGTTCGGAGGAGAGCACTCAGAAGTTTTGTGCGATCCACCGTTGGGTCGAAGAAGTACTGGCGAGTGGCACGTTTCTGGTGCGCTGTGACACCAGTCTGGCGGAACGGCTTCGGGAGTCTCTCTATGCTAACGCCGACCGCATTAGCGCCCAGGCTCGAGGAATTGGGCATCGGCTGGGTGGTGGAGGGGTCGATGCCTTAAGCGTTTACCATGCGATGTAGGTAACTTGGTTCAAATGACCGCGTAGCGGTCGCGGCGGAAAGAGAGGATACCGTGGATCTGGAAGTCGTAACCGGCGACATCAGCAGTGTCGCCGCCGACGCGATAATTGTCGGCTTGCTCGAAGGTGACGACATCCTCGATGGAGAGATCGGGGCTGTCGATATCGCGCTCGACGGGGCCATAAAGCAACTGATTGCTGATGGAGAGACCAAGGGAAAGCTTGGTGAGAATACCTTGCTGCACACGCTGGGTAGACTACCGGCAGCCCGGGTCGTCGTCACTGGACTCGGTAATGAAGCTGATTTTACCGAGGACAAGGCCCGCGGAATCATCGCCGAAGCCTGCCGGTTGCTGCGCGGCAAGGGAGCGCGGAAGATCGCCACCGTTCCTTTGGGAGTCGGTCTGGCAGGCATCGGAGATGCTACCGCCGCCCAAGTGGTGGTCGAAGGGGCGCTGCTCGGCCTCTACCGGTTCCGCCGTCATAAGGGTGGCGGTGACGACGATAACGGTGATATTGAGCGCCTGACAATCGTCGCCGCTGGCGACGGGCGGCGGGTATTGTTGGAGGATGGGGTCCGTCTCGGTGAGATAATGGCCGGGGCGACTGTCTTGGCGCGGGACATGGGTAACGAGCCGGCCAACTTCATGACACCAAGCGATATGGCCCGTGAGGCGAATCAAGTCGCCGCCGCCAGCGGGCTCGAAATCGAGGTCCTCGATTGGGAGCAAATGGAGGAGTTGGGGATGGGGGCGTTGCTCGGCGTTGCCCGCGGCAGCGATCAGCCTCCCAGGTTCATTATCTTGCGCTACCGAGGACTCCGATCGAAGGCAATCGACATTGCCCTCGTCGGCAAGGCGGTCACGTTCGATTCCGGTGGGCTATCGCTGAAGCCGTCCGGCTCGATGACCGATATGAACGGAGACATGTGCGGCGGTGCCGCCGTCCTTGGGGCGATGTTGGCGATCGGGCAGCTCAGACCGAAAGTCAACGTGCTGGCGCTGGTGCCGGCGGTTGAGAACCTGCCTAGCGGAAGTGCTCTCAAGCCGACGGATGTGCTGACGGCGCTCGGCGGGAAGACAATCGAGATTGTCTCGACCGACGCTGAGGGGCGCCTGATTCTTGCCGATGCGCTCGGATACGCGCGGCAGCAGAAGGTGAAGCGTATCGTCGACGTGGCAACGCTGACCGGGGCTTGTGTTGTCGCTCTGGGTACGGTCTGCACTGCCGTCCTCGGTAACGATCAGGTACTGGTCGACGCGATAATTACCGCCGGAGCCGAGGTAGGCGAGAAGATGTGGCAACTGCCAACCTACGAGGAGTACAAGGAACAGAACAAGAGCAGCATTGCCGATATCAAGAACACCGGTGGGCGCGATGCCGGAGCGATAACCGCAGGGCTTTTTGTTGGCGAATTCGCTGGCGACACTCCCTGGGCCCACCTCGACATTGCCGGCACCAAC
>CAZLUE010000130.1:0-2939 GCA_964562625.1 uncultured Dehalococcoidales bacterium
GATCGACTCAGACGAATTGCACATAGTCCGCGCGGGTATCGAGCGTCGCACTCGTCGCAACCGGTTGATCAAGATAATCTCAGTCAGCATACTTGCCCCGACGCTCCTGATAGCCAGCGGCGTTCTCTCACTCTACGCCTTCACCGACCTGATTCTGGCGCCGTCCCCAGACTTGGACTCCGTGTCAGCGCCTGGCGAGTGGGCGATGTTTCGCGGTGACTCGACACGCAGCGGCGCTGCCGACCCAATCGGCCTCCCGCCGAAAGGTGAACTGAAATGGAAGTTCGAGACTGGTGCCCCCGTCCGCACATCCCCGGCCCTCGCCAACGGTACGATCTATTTCGGCTCGCAGGACTTCAGTCTTTACGCGCTCGACGCCGAAACCGGCGAGAAGGAGTGGGAATTTCAGACGGGCAGCTGGGTCGAATCTTCGCCGGCGGTGGCCGCCGGCGTCGTCTATTTCGGATCTAACGATGGCTATTTCTACGCCTTGGATGCCGACACCGGAGAGGAGCACTGGCGCCACTACATCGGATTGCCTGTCCAGTCTTCGCCGGCAATCGCCGGCGGTAACGTCTTCTTCGGCTCCGGTGACTACACTATTTACTGCCTCAGCATCGTAACCGGCGACAAGGTCTGGGAATTCGAGACGAACAACCGGGTGACGTCCTCACCGGTAATCGACAACGGGGTCATCTACGTTGGCTCGATGGACGGTTCTTTGTACGGGCTACAGGCGAGCAACGGCCGCTTCCGACTGCGGATGCGGTACCCGGGGGATGTAGCCTCGTCACCGGCAGTCTACGACGGCGTCGTCTACTACACCAACCGCTCTCGACTGTTCGCCATCGACAGCATGGCGAGGAACTGGCCCGGTGAACACGATTTGCGCAACTGGTGGATTCAGTTTTACGCCTTTAGGCTTGCACCGCAACCGCCACCAATCTCAGGACTCCTCTGGACGATGGAACTGGGACGGGCGGTGAACACGACGACGCCGGCCATCATCGATGGCATCGTCTACACCACCTCCGGAAACACGGTCTACGCAGTGGATACCGAAAAAGCCGATCTTATCTGGAGTTTCCCCCTGAATGGGACGATACATTCCTCGGCCGCACTCGGCAACGGGATTCTCTACGTAGGCAGCGGCGACGGGCAACTCTTCGCCCTGGATGCCGAGAATGGCGATGTTGAATGGTCGTTTACCACCGGCGCCGCCATCAGGTCATCGCCGGTGGTATCGAACGGGGTGATCTACGTCGGTTCCAGCGACGGCGCCGTCTACGCCATCAAGTAGCCGACCGCTCGCTGGCCGGCGCGTTCCAGAGGCCCGCCTAGACCTCCGGCATTCTCCGCCGACGCCGCTGTACCACCCGCAAACGGATCATCGAACGGCGCAAAGCAGCTTCGGCGCGTGCCAAATCGGCCGCGCCGAGCTTCTCTCCAAGGCGTTCCTCGGCTCGGCGTTTCGCCGCCTCCGCACGCTCAGTATCGATTTCCTCAATATGCTCCGCGGCATCCGCCAGTACCGTCACCCGCTCCGGACGCACTTCCATAAAACCGCCGGTAATCACCAGCGGTGTCTCCTCACCGTCGCGCCTGACGATCACCTCACCAGGTCGCAGCGTCGTCATCAACGCGGCATGACCGGGCAGAATTGCCATCTCACCATCCATGCCGGGAGCGACCACCAAGTCAACTTCCTCGGAGTAGACCCGCCGCTCGGCGGTAACGACATCAAGCCTGATCCCAGCCATTACCTGGACTCCAACCGCTTCGCCTCGGCAAGGACATCGTCGATGGTTCCCATCATATAGAAGGCCTGTTCCGGCAGAGCATCGTGCTTGCCCTCAAGGATTTCGCTGAAGCCGCGCACCGTCTCTTCACGCGCCACGTAGCGACCTTCCAGTCCGGTGAAGACCTCGGCAACAAACATCGGCTGCGAGAGGAACCGTTGCAGCCTGCGGGCCCTGGCCACGATAACCCGATCGTCCTCGCTCAATTCCTCGATACCGAGGATAGCGATCACGTCCTGAAGATCCTTGTAGCGTTGGAGGACACGCTGCACCTCCCGTGCCACTGCGTAATGTTCCTCACCGACTACCGCCGGATCGAGAATACGCGAATTCGACGTCAACGGGTCGACCGCCGGGAACAACGCCTGCTCGGCGATCGCCCTGTCTAAGGCAATCACCGCATCGAGATGCCCGAAACTGGTGACGACACCGGGGTCAGTGTAATCGTCAGCCGGTACATAAATCGCCTGGAATGAAGTGATCGAACCGTGCTTCGTTGAAGTGATTCTCTCCTGAAGTTCGCCCATCTCAGTGGCCAGCGTCGGCTGGTAGCCCACCGCCGAGGGCATCCTGCCCAGCAGCGCCGACACTTCCATGCCCGCCAGCGTGTAGCGGTAAATGTTGTCGATGAAGAGGAGAACGTCCTGCCCTTCGGTGTCACGGAAGTACTCGGCCATCGTCAGTCCCGTCAGCGCGATACGCAGTCGTACCGCCGGCGGTTCGTTCATCTGCCCGAAGACCATCACCGTCTTGTCGAGGACACCGGACTCTTTCATCTCGTTCCAAAGGTCGTTACCCTCACGGGAGCGCTCACCGACACCGGCGAATACCGAAAATCCACCGTGCTCGGTGGCGATGTTGCGAATCAATTCCTGAATAACGACCGTCTTCCCGACGCCGGCTCCACCGTAAGCGCCGACTTTACCGCCCTTGGTGAACGGGGCAATCAGGTCGATGACCTTGAGTCCCGTCTCGAGTAACTGCGGCGTCGTCTCCTGGTCATCGAAACTGGGCGGAGGGCGATGGATAGCCCAGACTGCCTCGGCCTCGACATCACCGAGGTTGTCCAGCGGCCGTCCGGTAACGTCGAACAGACGGCCCAGGCTGCCGCGGCCCACCGGGACCGAAATCGGAGTGCCA
>CAZLUE010000131.1:0-2840 GCA_964562625.1 uncultured Dehalococcoidales bacterium
TGGCTACAAGACACCGCAAGGGTTTCTACCAGGAATGAATGGACAAGCATCCTGTAGGAAGGGAGGCACTGTCCGATATCCACAGACCTAGTTTCCCCGGTTGACTGAGAGACCGCCGCCTGCTTATAATAAGGCGTCCGTCAGTCACACCGGACCGCGCCGGCAGATTCCTGAACCTGGGATGGGGGTGCCTCTCCGGGGCATTTCCCTGAGGAGATGTGGTCATGGTGCAAGCAAACGTCTCCCAACTGCTCCAGGAACCGATTGGTGCGACCAGGGAATACGAGGTGGACGCGGAAGTAAGTATCGCCGGCGGGCGGAGCCCGGTATGGGGACCGGTCACCTTGACGCGGACCGACCGAGGCATCCTTGCCAAGGGCAGAATAGAAAGCGAGATCAGGCTAGCATGCAGCCGGTGCCTGGCGCAGGACCAACTGCCGATAAGCCTCGATATTGCCGAGGAGTATTTCCCAACGACCGATGTACAGAGCGGAGCCGCCCTGCCAGCACCAGAAGGAGCGGCTAGCTTTACGATCGACGAGTGCCACGTGATCGATCTGACTGAGGCGATTCGTCAGTACGCCGAGATGAAGATACCAATGAAACCGCTCTGTCGAGATAGTTGCGCTGGCATCTGCCCGTCATGCGGGCGGAACCTCAACGAAAGCGCCTGCGACTGCCGCCCACAGGATACCGACCCGCGCTGGGCGGTACTCCTTGAAACGAAAGCCGCCGGCAAAGAGAACGAGGCATAGCCGCCGAGGAAGCGAGTAGACGATGGCCCTACCGAAACAAAGAACCTCCAAGGCACGTAAAGGAAAACGGCGCACTCATCATCGGATCGACGCGCCCGTTTTGATCGACTGTCCGCAGTGCCACAGCCCAAAGCGATCGCACCACACCTGCCCTACCTGCGGTAACTACGACGGCCGTCAAACGGTCGAAGTTAAAGCCGCGAAGCCGAAGGCCAGTTAGGCAGGTCGGGCCGTGCTCAGGACTGCCATCTGTGACCTGCTTGGTATTAGGCATCCCATCATTCAGGGAGGTATGGCCCATCTCGGCACCGCCGAACTGGTCTCGGCGGTATCCAACGCCGGCGGCCTTGGTATCATCGGTGCCGGTTACTACCATGCCGACTGGGTGCGAGAGCAGATCCTGATAACTCGCACCTTGACCGATCGTCCTTTCGGGGTCAATCTGCTGCTGACCTCACCGCACGTCGCCGCCGTTATCGGCGTCATCCTCGAAGATGAAGTGACGATCGTTACTACAGGCGCCGGTGACCCGCTCGACCGTATTCCCGAGTTCAAGCAGGCCGGTATTAAGGTGATGCCGATAATCGGTTCGGTGGCCCGCGCCCATCGCCTCGAAGAAGCCGGTGTCGACGCCATCGGCGCCGAGGGTATGGAGTCCGGCGGTCACATCGGCGGGACGTCGACGATGGCGCTGGTTCCGCAGGTGGTCGACAGTGTCAGCCTTCCGGTGGTCGCCGCCGGCGGTATCGCCGACGGCCGTGGGGTGGCGGCGGCACTGGCGTTGGGCGCCATCGGCGCCCAGTTGGGAACGCGATTCGTCTGCAGTAACGAGTGCATCGCGCACCCTGACTACAAGCAGATGATAGTCGAAGCGCACGACCGCTCGACGGTGGTCACCGGACGGGGTAACGGGCTGCCGCTGCGCAGCCTGAAGAACAGCCTCACCGAGCAATACATGGCGCTGGAACAAGCGGGAGTCGGTGCCGAGGAACTGAACGAACTGGGACGCGGACGGATGCACCTTGGGTTGATTGACGGCGATACTGACGAGGGCTCGCTGCTCTCCGGACAGATCGCCGGGATGATCGGCGAGATCAAGCCGGTCAAGGTCATAATTGAGGAACTTGTCGCCGAGGCTGAAGCGGTTATCGGCGGACTCAGACGCTTCCGAAGAGGAGACTAGCAATGGCCGAGAGGTGTAAGGTTGCCCATCTGTTTCCGGGACAGGGCGCGCAGGCGGTCGGTATGGGCCGCGATCTTCACGACGGTTTCGCCGCTGCCAGGAAAGTATTCGAGCAGGCCGACGCCGCGCTCGGCTTTGCCCTCTCCAAGGTCTGCTTCGAAGGACCGGAGGAAGAACTGCGGAAGACGGTCAACGCGCAGCCAGCGCTTGTGACGGTGAGCTACGCCTGCCTGGTGACCGCTCGCGATACCGGCAAGCTGCCGGAGGCGGCCTGCGTCGCCGGACACAGCCTGGGAGAATACACGGCGCTGGCAGCCGCCGGCGTCCTAGATTTCAACGAGACCGTCAAGCTGGCACGTGAGCGCGGTCGTCTGATGTATGAGGCTGGGCTCGGGCAACCGGGGACGATGGCGGCGGTGATGGGCCTCGACCAGAAAGTACTGGAAGATGTTTGTCGCGAGACAGATACGGTCATTGCCAACATCAACTGTCCGGGACAACTGACCGTCAGCGGAGCGGTCGATAATGTCGCCCGTGCTGTCGAACTTGCCAATGAGAAGGGCGCCTTGCGAGTGGTACCGCTCCAGGTCAGCGCTGCCTTTCATTCGCCGTTGATGCAGCCGGCGGTGGAAGGCATGCGGGAACTACTGCCGACTATCAGCTTCCGCGACCCGACGGTGCCGGTGATCGCCAATACCACTGGAGAACCGTTGACGAGTGGTGAGGCGGTGCGGACGGAACTGCTCGACCAGCTTACGACTACCGTGCAGTGGCAGCGTACGATTGAGTTCATGATCTCAAGCGGCGTCGGCAGCGTCATCGAAATCGGCCCCGGAAAGGTACTTTCCGGCCTGATGCGACGGATCGACCGCGCGATCGAAACGGCCAACATCGGCGACGCC
>CAZLUE010000132.1:0-2762 GCA_964562625.1 uncultured Dehalococcoidales bacterium
AGCGGGCGAACATCTGCATGTTCAACGCCACCATCTGGGCCAGCATCGCCACGAAATAGCTGCGATACACGGGGTTCTTGAGGGAACGGAAGGTCCTTAGTTTGCCCAGCGAACGGCGCCAGCTGCTCCGTGAAAGCACCGGCCCGAGGTGGCCGTCACTGGATGGGTGTTGTTCGGGATCCACTGGCCTCACCTGCGCACAATGGTGTGAACCGCTCTACAAACAGAGAGGACTGAACTTCGAAAACGAAACGCAGTCCTCGTCGCAACTTCATCACCGGTCTCTCCAGTCTACGCCTGCCGGGCACCCGAGAGCAAGACGACATCTTCGGAAAGACCGATGCGGCAGGTGGCCGGGCCGTCAGTGCAGCGGAACACGCTGGCGCGGCGAGGTTACTACAACCGGACCGCAGCCGACAGTGAAGGCAACCGCGAGACCACAAGGAGTTGGAGCGGGTGACGGGATTCGAACCCGTGACGTCCTGCTTGGGAAGCAGACACTCTGCCGCTGAGTTACACCCGCACGATGGCGTAATTTATTGTAGCCGAAGAGACTTCAGTGTGTAAAGGCTGGCCGTCTTGTCAGTGACGACTGACATCGGCTAGTATTGGGAGAACGTCCCAGTAACTGGCGAATCCATGAAACGGAGTGATGGTGGCTACCAATCAGGCAACCATCATGATTCCCGAAATCACCATCTACAACGCCTCGGTCGACCGGGACGTCGTCCTCCGGAACGTCGTCATCGACGCTGACTACGTCCGTGACGAGCGCGACAACGTGATCTACTTCGATATCGACGAGGCGCACGCCTACCTGGCGGAATGCGGCAAGACGCTGCCTTCGCTGCCGCTGCTGGTTAACGTCTACCTGAAACTCAACGAGACGGCGGCCGACAGCGCGGCGGCTAAACAACTGTTCGGCCAGCTCAACGCCGGCTGGGACCGGACCGGAACAACGGTGAATCCAGAAGGCGACATCCGACACCGCGACGCCCGGATCGGCGAAGTGGTATACCAGGGTCTCGACATCCCGCTCTGGGGGAACAGCCTCGACGGCATGTACGCCGGCAAAGAGGCGTTCTTTCGCGCCCTGTTGGGACTCAGGGACATCGACCGTTTGCTGCGCGTCGCCGGAGAGCAAGACAAAACGCCCTTCTACTGGTATCCCCGCGGCCAGCGAATCGCCCAGTTCGGCGGCGGCGACCTCTACTACATGCACCAGCACCTTCCCGGACTACTGATGGTCTACTGTGACGACGAACCCCACCCGCGCCGGGCCATTCGTGGCGTTCACCGGATCCCGGATTAGCTCTCACGTGCCGTGTAGATACAACCGCAGTAGTGCTGCCGGTAGAGTTCCCACTGCTTCGCCAGGGTGACTGCCCGCTGAAAGCCGGCTTTTTTCTTGAAGTCGCGCAAGAGAAAGCTGTCACCACCGATCGCACGGCCGATTCGGTTGATGGTCTCAGCTGATTTCCGTGGACCGACCGTCAGCGTCGTCGTGAAAGCATCGGCGCCGATCTCCAACATGTATCGGTAGGCTTTCTCCAGCCGGAGGCGGAAGCAGATATGGCAACGCTGTTTGCCCTCCGGTTCATCGGGCAGGTGCCCGGCAAGATCGAACCACTCCCATGGCCGATGTGGGATGATCTCCAGCGGGAAGGTGAATTCAGTTGCGACTCGTTTGGCGACCGCCAAGCGGCGAGCAAACTCCGCCGCGGGGTGGATGTTGGGATTGTAGAAGAGACCATGAATCCGGTAACCGTCAGCGCTGAGACGTTCGGCGACTCCAGCGGCGCAGACACCACAGCAGATGTGAAGCACGGCCTCCATCATTTAACTACGCCGATTCCATCGTGGTGATGATGTCGCCGAAATCGTCGAACGGGGTGAAGGTGACGTTTTCCCGCCGGCAGTGCTCGAGCAGCCGGTCGGTAGCGAAAATCCGGTGACAGCGTCGCGCCGGCCTGAAGTCCGAGCCGCCGTCACCGATGTAGGTCAGATGGTTTTTGCCTTCGAGAAAGGAATCCACGTAGGACTCCTTGAAACCGTCGTCCAGTACGTCACCGTTCGGGCCGATGTACTGGACACGAAGCCCGTCGGGGCTGAAGTGGGTTTCGGCGGCGTGGACTTCGATGTCTGCCAAGCCAAGACCGCCGAGAATTTCCTCGATGTAGAAGCGGAGCCCGTTACTGACAATGACGAGCCTCACCCGGTTGCTCCGGCAGTAGGCAACCCATCTTTCAAAGCCAGGCCGTATCGTGACGCGCGACCGCACGAGATCGAGCATTTCGCGACGGCCAGTATGCACCATCGAGAAGACTTCCCGGTTGAAACGGCCGACCGTGATCGTGCCGGCCTCATGCTTTTCCTCCCACCGTCGCCAATTGCCGTCGGCAAAGGCGTCGAGCAGCATGAAGCTGATGTCCTTCTCCGTCACCGTGCCGTCGAAATCACACTGAACGACCGTTCTGCGTACCGGCTTCAAGATTGCCACCCTTTCACTTCGGAGGCCGGTCCTCGGCGCGGCAGGGACTACTCTCCCACCGCCAGCGCGTAGAGTTGGGCGAGGACCGCATCGAGGGCCTCGCCCAACTTCCCGTAAGCCGCCCAGTTACCATCGCGAAGCGCCTTCTCGGCCTGACCGCGAAGTCGCATTGCCTCGGTCACCAACGCGGCCACATCATTCGGCACCGAGATGGGCGTCTCCGATTCAGCCGCCTCTACCGGCTCGACCTTATCTTTCGGTCCGGCCGGCG
>CAZLUE010000133.1:0-2732 GCA_964562625.1 uncultured Dehalococcoidales bacterium
AATGAATGGACAAGCATCCTGTGGGAAAGGAGACACTGTTTGATATCTACTGACCCAGTTCACACCTTTGCAAACCGTCCGCCGTGGTGATACAATGGTCGCGGAGCCTTTAAGCTGGTCCCGTGAGGCCGGTAAGGGAACTCAGAGTGGTACTGTGGAACCTCTTACTGGCGTCGGTAAGAGGTTTTTGTCATGTCTGAGAAGGTCATCATGTCCGCCGGGGACGTCGGTCGGACACTGGCGCGTATCGCCCACGAAATCGTAGAGTGTAACGACGATCCGGAACAACTCGTCCTCGTCGGGATGCACACTCGCGGCGTACCATTGGCGCGACGGTTGGTCGCCCGGGTGGCTCGGTTCGGCGGTCTGGAGATTCCGATTGGTACCATCGACATCAGTCCTTACCGCGACGATATCCTCCCCATTGACGAACAGCCCATCGTAAAGCGCACAGATGTCCCTGACGGCGTCGAGGGCCGCTCGGTTATCCTTGTCGATGACGTTCTCTATACCGGCCGCAGCGTTCGGGCGGCAATGGACGCTGTCATCGATATCGGCCGGCCACGCTCGATTCAGTTTGCGGTGCTGGTCGACCGTGGCCACCGTGAACTTCCGGTTCGTGCTGACTACGTCGGCAAGAACGTGCCTAGTTCGCGTCACGAGGAAATTAGGGTACGTTTGGTGGAGACCGACGGTGTCGACCAGGTTGCGATTGTCGACAAGATCGCCAGCGCGGTGCCCTGAATCGACCGGGGTTGGCGACGGTTCTGTGAGGGAGAATCATGGGGTTTTCCGGTAGGAATTTGGTAACGATGGATGATCTCTCGACCGGGGAGATGGAGGCGATCTTCGCCCTGACCGATGAGATGTCATCGTCGATGTCGAAGCAGCTTGGCATTTGTCACGGCAGGATCATGGCCAGCCTCTTTCTCGAACCGAGCACCCGGACCCGGTTGTCCTTCGAAACGGCGATGCTCCGTCTTGGCGGTAGCGTTATCACCGTCGCCGACGCGCGAGCGACCTCGACTGCCAAGGGCGAGAGCCTGGCCGATATGGCCCGCGTCGTCGGCAGCTACGCGGACATCATCGTTGTTCGCCATCCATGGGAAGGCGCCGCCCGCGTCGTCGCTGACTATGCCGGGATACCGGTGATCAACGCCGGCGACGGTGGCCACCAGCACCCCACCCAGACTCTTTGCGACCTCTACACCATCCGGGCGGAACGGGAGACGATCCGCGGTCTCCGGATTGCGCTCTGGGGCGACCTCAAGTACGGCCGGACGATACACTCACTGATGTTCGCCCTCGCCAAGTTCGGCGCGGAGATCCTCTTTTGCCCCAGCCCCGGTCTCGATGTGCCTGACAACGTCGTCAGGAAACTGGTCGCCGAGTACGGCGGCCAGGTTGAGAAGGTTGCCGGTGGCGAATTACCGGAGCGTGACGCGCCGTTCCCTCTAGACGCTGTCTACAGCACACCGGACAGCCCTTACCAGTTGGCGATGATGCCCGGAATCAACGTCGAGGTCAGATTGAAGGCCGGGGTCGACGCTCTTTATGTTACCCGCCCGCAGAAGGAACGTTTCGCCGCAGCCGAGGACGCCGGAAAACTCAACAATAAGTACCCGGTGGTCGACAAGAAACTGCTCGACGGCAAGCAGTTCGACAGCACCCTGGTGATGCACCCCCTGCCTCGCGTCGATGAGCTTGCCTACGAGATGGACGCCGACGTGCGTAGCGCCTACTTCAAGCAGGCGGCGCGCGGTGTTCCGGTGCGGATGGCGCTGCTCTCCCTCCTGCTGGGGGACAGGGACTGCCCTGTTGTCGAGGATGAGACGGTGGTCCTGTTGCCGGACTACCCGGTCTACGAGCGTGATACTGGCGTCACCTGTCTCAACCCGACCTGTGTCACCGTGCAAGAGAGCGAGCTTCGCTACCTGCGGCCCGAATTCACGATCGTCGGTCGCGACCCTCTAATGCTGCGCTGCGTCTACTGCGAGCACGGTTTTCAGCCGGAATACGTCGCCAGTACGGAATGGCACGGCGGCCGCGTCGAGGACAAGCGCTACCACCGCTCGGGGAGCCACTGGGCGAAAACCATCAAACCGGAGAACCTAGTCATTTTCAGTTCGGTGGAGGATGCCGAGCGTCAGGGTTATCGGCCCGGTCAGCATGGCGGTGGTGGATACGAGGCAAGTGGGGGAGGGACGGTCGCGGAATGACACGACGGTTGCTGATTCGAGGTGGCCGGCTGATCGACCCCGGCCAGAAGTTGGACACTGTCGGTAGTCTCCTCGTTGAAGATGGGATTGTTTTGCGACTGGGAGCGGACGCCGACGCAGCCGTCGATTGCGATGTTCTCGATGCCGATGGTCTGGTTGTCTGTCCCGGTTTTATTGACCTGCACTGCCATCTTCGCCAACCGGGACAGGAAGACAAGGAGACGATTGCTACCGGGACACGTGCCGCCGCCCGCGGCGGTTTCACTACCGTCTGCTGCATGCCGAACACGTTACCGCCGCTCGACAGTCGGGAAGTCATCGACCGTCTGATGGCTAGAGTTGCTGATGATGCCGTTGTTCGCGTGCTGCCGATAGCGTGTATCACTCGGGGCCGAAACGGTGACAAACTGGTCGACATGGTCACTCTGGCGGCCGCCGGCGTCGTCGGCTTCAGCGACGATGGCGATCCCGTCATTGCCATTGATCTGATGCGCCGCGCTCTCGAGCTGAGCG
>CAZLUE010000134.1:0-2607 GCA_964562625.1 uncultured Dehalococcoidales bacterium
TCACCGGCTGGTTTATCGAAATCGGATGAAGGTAAAGTGGGTCTGATCAGTGGCGGAGCATTGTTTTGCAAGTCACTGGCAAGTGAGAGAGTTGAAAAGGCGTTCGTCCTCTGCGGCGGCCATATCATGCCCATCCTCTACGGCATGCGGGCTGCCGGAATAGAGATCATCGACATGCGCCATGAATGCGCCGCCATGTACGCCGCAATCGCCTGCACCCGCGCCACCGGTAAACCGACGGTGGTCGTGACGACTGCCGGACCGGGCGTCATCAACACGGTACCGGCAATGCTCGAGGCACTGGAGTCGAACGTCCCGATTCTCCACATTGGCGGCGCCGTAACCGTCGAGGGGAGGGACACCGGAGCTCTCCAAGACATGTCCACCCTTGATGTCATGAAGGTATGCTCCAAGTGGGCGCGGAAACTGACGAGCACGGCCCGCATCCCGGAGCATATCTCGATAGCGCTTCGTAACGCCACCGACCTGACTCCGGGTCCGGTGTATCTCGAGGTTCCGATGGATCTTCCGATCGCCAAGGTGGAAGAGTCGGAAGTTCATTTCCCAGTACCGTCGCAACATCGCACCGACGCCATTCCTTTCGGTGATCCGGTCTTGATCGATGAAGCGGCCGAGCTTCTGGCAAATGCAGAGCGGCCCGCGGCCGTGTTGGCCGACGGCGCACGCTTCACTATCGGTGACCATGCCGCCGATATCGCCGTGCTCTCAGATTACCTGAAAATGCCGCTCGGCGTCACCTCATCAGCCTGTCGGGGGATGTTCGGAGATGAATCCAAGAACCCTTTGCTGAAGACAAACTCGATAGATCAAGCTGACGTAGTGCTGGCCCTAGGCTGCCGGTTCGACTTCAGGATGATAATGGGACGCAATGTGCCGGCGGATGCGAAGGTCGTCCAGGTCCACACCGACATGAGGCAAATCGGCTTCGCCCTTCGGGCGGACATCGGTATCGTCGGCGGGACCGGTCCGGTAGCGAGTCAGTTGCTGGCGGCCGTGAAGAGCAAGAGGGACAAACCGGTAGACGCCACCTGGGCCGACCTGCCGGAGAATGGAGTGGCCGGTCTGGCCGATGATTACCGATCAGACATCGTTCCGATTCACCCGGGGCGCTGTGCCGGCGAAGTGGCGACGTTCTTGACCGAGGACGGCAGCGACTGGAACGTTGTTATCGACGGCGGCGAGGCCGGCGTTTGGTTTAGGCGAGGCACAATGGCGACTCGTCCCGGCCAAATCCATGGCGGCAGTGCCATCGGCATGATTGGCTGCGGATCTTCCAACACCATTGGCTCCTGGGTCGCCAACAGGAAACCGGTATTGTGGTACACCGGTGACGGTAGTTTCGGTTTCTATACGATGGAAATGGACACGTTGGCCAGACTGGGCATCCCGGTCGTCCGTGTCATTTCTAACGACTCCGCCTGGGGGATGATCAAGCTGCAACAGGAGTACACTTGGGCCAAAGAAGTTGAAGAAAGAGGCCACGCCAATACCAAGCTTCACCACATGCGGGCCTACGAAAAGCTGGTCTCGATGTGGGACGGCTACGGTGAGATGGTCACCGACCCCACCGAGATCATACCGGCCATCAAACGGGCGGTAGCCAACGGCAAGCCATCGATCATCAACGTCGAGGTGGACAAGAAGTCCATGACGCCGGCTATCGCCGGCGTCAAGAACATGGTCAATACCCGTTCCCCGTAGGACCCGCCGACCGCGCCGCTACTATGGCGCGTAACCCATCAGGCGAGTGATCCCAGTCCTCTGATTATGCTGTAGCGCTTTCTCCTGCCTGCGGCGTTCAGTTGTTCGCTTCCCTGCGCGACGTCGCTCCGATCCAGGAATGCCGGAGGAATCGGCGCCACCGTCATGACAAGCACGAATTCCAGCCAATATGAATCCTAAGACTCCACGCTTCGCCGTCGGGAAGCGGTGTTCCTCGACCTTTGCGCGTGGGTCAACAGTTTCTTCCTCAACCTGATATTATCTGGAGTGACCTCAACCAACTCATCATCAGTGATGAAATCAATTGCTTGCTCCAGGCTGAGTCTGATGGGAGGAGTCAGCTTGACAGCAATATCGGAAGTAGATGAGCGTATGTTGGTCTTCTTCTTTTCCTTGCAGACATTGACAGGGATGTCCTGCAAGCGGGCATGCATTCCCACTATCATACCCTCGTAGACCCGCGTTCCGGGATCGATAAACGTGTCACCACGTTCCTGTGCGTTGCCAAGACTATAGGCGACCGCAATGCCCGACTCAGTGGCTACCAGAACGCCGCTGCGCGTGGTAGCGATCTCCCCATGCCATGGTTCGTAGCCGGCCAGAATGGTATTCATAATGCTCTCGCCACGGGTAGCTGTCAGAAAGGCACTGCGGAACCCGATACCGACCGATGTGTCGAAATCGCGACCACTGCGGCGCTAAAGCGGATGATTGCCCCCGGAGTACTCGCTGTTGGTTCGCCAGTGGTGGTCGGGTTTGCGCTCGGACCGGCGGCGCTGGGCGGGATGCTGGGCGGCGCGCTCCTAGGCTGTGTTTTGCTGGCGCTGACTATGGCGAACGCAGGCGGGGCTTGGGATAACGCCA
>CAZLUE010000135.1:0-2565 GCA_964562625.1 uncultured Dehalococcoidales bacterium
CGCGGAAAGGGGGGAGATCCGATAGCCAACCCGATAAAGTTTGGTACCGACGGCTGGCGCGCTGTCATCGCTGAGGACTTTACCTTCGCCAACGTCCGCTACTGCGCCCAAGGTGTCGCTGACTACGTCAAGCGAGCCGGAATCACCGGACGGGGGTTCGTCGTCGGCTACGACAACCGCTTTGCATCTGAGGAGTTCGCGGCCGCCGCCGCCGAAGTCCTCGCTGGCAACGGCATCAAGGTGTTACTCTCCCTACGGGCAGCACCAACGCCCGTCATAAGCTACTGTGTCGTCCAGCAGGCGGCGGCCGGCGCAATCGCCATTACCGCCAGCCACAATCCGGCTCGGTGGAACGGATTCAAACTGCGGATTGCCGACGGCAGCAGCGCCCCAGCGGAAGTGATCTCCGAGGTGGAGGAGTTCACCTCGCGAGCCTTCGATGCCGGCGAGGTGAGTCGTACTTCGCTCGACCGGGCAATCGAACAGGGACTGGTCAGTCAATATGACCTTGACATCGCCTATTTCGAGAAAGCGGTCGGTTTCGTCGATCTCGACTCCTTAAAACAGGCTGATCTTAAGGTCGTCGTCGACTCGATGTACGGCGCCGGGGCCGGCTATCTCGGCCAACTCCTCGGAGGCGGCAAGATTACGCTCGAAGAGATCAACGGTGAACGCAACCCGGCGTTCCCAGGCATTAACCCGGAACCGATCGCCGTCAACCTCGAAAAGCTCCAGGCGACGGTCAGGAACCGCCTGGCGGACGTCGGCATCGCCTTGGACGGCGATGCCGATCGGATCGGTATCGTCGACGAAAACGGATTTTTTCTCACTCAACTCCAGGTGTTCGCCCTGCTCTGCCACTATCTGCTCGAAGTCAGGGGGGAGCGCGGCCCAATCGTCAAGACGATTACGACCACCAGCATGATAGACCGCCTCGGCGAAACATACGGCGTGCCCGTTATTGAGACCCCGGTCGGTTTCCGTTATGTTGCCCCCAAGATGACGGAGCACGATGCCATCATTGGTGGCGAAGAAAGCGGCGGCTACGGTTTTCAGGGGCACGTCCCTGAGCGCGATTCGATACCGGCGGCACTCTATTTCCTCGATTTTATGGTCAAGACCGGTAAGACACCATCTCGGTTGCTTGCTGACCTCTACGATAAGATTGGACCGCACCACTACCACCGCAACGACGTCGAATTCCCGCCACAGAAGCGACAGCGCATCATCGACGGGTTGCGCAATCACCAACCGGATAGCATCGGCGGCGTCGCCGTGACCAGAGTGGACACCGGCGACGGTTTCCGTTACATCCTTGCCGACGGCAGTTGGCTACTGATCCGGTTCTCGGGAACGGAGCCGATCCTGCGGGTCTACTCCGAGGGCGACTCTCCAGAGCGAGTGCAAAGGCTGCTCGACCTCGGCCGCCAGTTGACCGGTGTCTGATGGTGCCACCGGGCGGCGATGTCTCTGAGAAACAAGGGGGACCGGTGATAATGAGCGAAGGGCTTCCCTGCAAGACGGAGAAACCCTGGGGCTACGAACTGCTTTACGCTTACACCCCGAAGTATGTCGGCAAGCTGATCTTCGTGAAGAAAGGCCACCGCCTCAGCCTCCAGTACCACCAGTTCAAGGAGGAAAGTATGTATATCCTGTCGGGTAAGGCTCGGATTTATTCCGGTGAAGACGAGACCAAGCTAACTAGCCTCGTCTTCGAACCCGGCGGAACCATTCGACTAAGGCCGCTGACACGGCACCGGGTCGAGGCGTTGGAGGACACGACCCTGCTTGAGGTATCGACTCCGGAGCTGGATGACGTCGTTCGGTTGCAGGACGATTATGGACGGTCAGAAGAGTCTTGACAGACATCCGAAGCCTTGCTATACTGAGAGACTGTTAGTATGCCTCACTGCGTATTGTTCTTCGCCACAGATTTTCCCACCCGTTCTTACCGTTGCGTCGGGGTATTCCCGCGTTAACGCTTTCCGTAGGCCCACACGAGCCGTCTTAGTTAGAGGGGGTTTCTATGTCGCCGGACGCCGTCACGAGTCGCTATTCTGATGCCCGAAAATCCTACGCCAAGCTGCCCCAGATTCTGGAAGTACCCAACCTGATCGAAGTGCAACTCCAGTCCTTTCGCTGGTTCCAGGAAGAAGGACTGTTTCAGGTCCTCAGTGAAGTTTCCCCGATACGTGATTTTACCGGCAACCGTCTCGAGTTGAGCTTCATCGGTTACGAGTTCCGCGATCCACGGCATTCTGAGCAGGAGTGCTTCCAGCGCGACCTGACCTACTCGGCTCCTCTCTCCGTCAAGACCCGGCTGCTGGTCAAGGCAACCGGCGAGATCAAGGAACAGGATCTCTTCCTCGGTGATATCCCTATGATGACAGCCCGGGGGACGTTCATCACAAGCGGCGCTGAACGAGTCGTCGTCAGCCAGTTGCTGCGGTCTCCCGGCGTCTACTTCACTATCGATGAGGACGCCAGCAGTGGCCTGGGACTGTGCCGTGCCAAGCTGATCTCCAATCGCGGAGCCTGGCTCGAGTTCGATACCAGCAGCGCCGG
>CAZLUE010000136.1:0-2470 GCA_964562625.1 uncultured Dehalococcoidales bacterium
CACAGATATAACACATCTTATCCTCCTGACACTAGTAGTAGTCGGCCGGCTGTCTCGTAGCACTGCCAGCCCCGCCAAAATATACCACAAACCGGTGGCAGTTCCCAACTCTGCACACGACAATCGGGAACGGGCGAACTCAGCCGGGATTAATGAGAAAGAGGGCCGGTTCGGCCCTCTCCCAGATCACACGCTGCACAGCTTATCATAGGCAGGCTACCGTTGTCAACATTTTGAGGCTGACATCATTCAAAGACGGGATGCCGGGGTTCCCACGCTAGGGAAACAGGAAATCAAGCACCTTGTCGATGTCATCGCCTGCCACTCGACCCTCAATCGGCCGTCCTTCAAGGCATGACATGAAGATCTCCTCTTTCTGGTGAACGGTCCCGATGACGGTCATGTCGCGGTCTTCTAGGTGGCGCCGCAGCCGCTCCGCGATTTCCTCAGAATCAATCTTGTTAAGCACCGCCCAGACATCGGCAATATCGATCTGCGCCGCCAGTTCACCGATCTTGTCGGCGACTTCCAACGAGTCGATCGACGGCTCGACGACCACAAGCACGCAATCGATGCTGGTCTCGACGCCGCGGCCGAAGTGCTCGACCCCGGCTTCGAGGTCAACGACGGCTATCTCGTCCGGTTCGAGGCGCAGTTGCTTCAGGAAGGACCGGCTGACAATCCCCATCGGGCAAGCGCAGCCCTCCAGCGCCACCAGTATCTTACCGATATTGACCAGTCGGACACCGTTGTCAGTCTCGAAAAGATACTCTGAAGGCATCTCAGCCAGCTGCATCTCCTGGTGGATCAACTCAACACTCATCTCGGACTGACCGGCCCGGACCGCCGCTTCGAGTTCATCCTCGAGCTTCTGCTTGCCGCCGAGCAGGTCGACCAACGCCTCTGGAGGGCGGTCGAAACCGAGCATTCGGTGGAGTCCCGTGTTCGATTCGTCGGCGTCGATAACGACCACTCGCCGTCCCCGTTCGCGCAGCCCGTCAGCCAGCAAGCGGACAACGACACTCTTGCCGCTGCCGCCCTTCCCACAAACCGCAATCTTGTTCATGCCGCCTCTCCTCCATGTCCTGTCAGTTCCCCGGCAGAATCATCTTCAACCGACGTGGATAACGCCGCTGCGGCAGCAGCCGGTCACGATCCATGAATGACCGGTAAATGCCGTCGAGGGCATCGTTTGCGCCGTTACGAGCCCCAGCGACGACGACGTCGCCCACTCGTTCCAAGTACTCGCGATACGAACCGAAATCATTCTTGTAGCCGACGTCATAGGCGAAGCGAAAAATGTCGTCCTCGCCGTACTCATTGACGACGATCTGGCGCACTTGGTTCCGCGTATCCTTGCCTAGGGCCTCAGGCCAGAGATAGGCCGTGTAGACGAGTGGGTCCGGCAAAGCGTCCTCTTCGATAAACGAGTCGAGGATTTCATCGAAGGCGTCGTCAGCTCCGTTCTCAGCACCGATTGCGACCATTTCGGCGAGCCGCTCCAGGAACTGTTCGTAGCTGGCAAACCAGTCAACGTAGACCTGTCGGTAGAGGCGTCGGTAACGCCGCTCGACGGCCAGTTGCCCGACAATCGATCCAGGCACGTCATCACGTATGACCTGCTTGAAGCCCTCCGGCCAGAAAACCTCGGCCGCCGAGTCCTCATCCTCAGTATCAGGTATGTAGTGCAATCGCCTCTTACCGCCGGGACTGCCGTTACGGGCCACCACGGACGTTGATTACTTGACCGGAGACAAAGCTCGATTCTTCGGAGACGAAAAAGAGGACGACCCCGGCGATATCCTCGGGCGTACCCATCCGTCGCAGCGGGATACGAGCGGTGACGAAACGGCGGAAATCGTCGACGTACATCCCCGCCTTACGGGCGACAGTGCGCGTCATCACGGTATCTACGTACTCTGGGCACACGCAGTTGACGTTGATTCCGTAGCGCCCCAACTCCAGTGCCAGTGCCTTGGTGAATCCCTGAACGGCGGCGCTAGCGGTGGCGTAGCCAGTCTGGCCACGGTCACCAACAGCCGACGGCACCGGCGATGACAAATTAACGATCTTGCCGTACCCCTGACGAACCATGTACTTCTGAACG
The DNA here is from genome assembly GCA_964562625.1 of uncultured Dehalococcoidales bacterium. Classification (GTDB taxonomy): domain Bacteria; phylum Chloroflexota; class Dehalococcoidia; order Dehalococcoidales; family Fen-1064; genus CAZLUE01. The sequence goes on from CAZLUE010000136.1 coordinate 2,108, forward strand.
GCGCGAGAGCAGTTGTAACTGCCATTAACCTGAACTGCCAGGGCAGCGTCCCAATCGTCCTCAGTGGTCTTTGCCAGTGGCGCGTCGCGGCGAATACCGGCGTTATTGACCAAGATGTCGATCCCGCCGAAACGGCGCTGCGCCGCCTTGAACATCAGGGCCACTTCGTGCCAGCGGCTGACATCGGCCCGCACCGCCAACGCCCGTCGACCCGCCTTGTTCAAACCGTCGGCAACATTCTCCGCGTAAGCGAGATCCATGTCGCTGACGACGACTCGGGCGCCTTCTTCAGCGAGCCGAATCACGACCGCTTTGCCGATTCCACGGCCGGCCCCAGTGACGACCGCGACCTTCCCGTCGAGT
>CAZLUE010000137.1:0-2390 GCA_964562625.1 uncultured Dehalococcoidales bacterium
CGGCGGGGACGATCATCTCCTTCTGTGCGGCGCGAGTGGAAATGTCGACGCATCGAGCGTAGTCGGGTCGCGCCTGCCCCTCCATTAGTCCCGGAATCTCGTGCCACTGTCTCCTTACTTCCTCGACGACCTTGGCGGCGTTACGCCCGACCGCCATGTTGATCAGAGCGCAGAAGACATAGGCGAGCATCGAACCGATGAACATGCCGGCGAGAACCTTAGGGTTCATCAGGCTTATGTCATACCAGGAAACAAACTGAGCAATTGTCGCTGACTCGAGTTGGGAAACGGTCGCGAAGACATCGGGGACGACCTCGGCGAGGCCGTCTGCGCTGTGCTCCGCGATACGGACCAGACCGGCCCTGACTTCTTCAATGTAGGAGGCGACCAGCGCCAGACCGGTGAGGGCCGCCGAACCGATGGCGAACCCCTTACCGGTAGCGGCAGTGGTGTTGCCGATGGCGTCAAGCAGGTCTGTCCGTTCCCTGACTATCGGATCCAGCTTAGCCATGGTGGCGTTACCCGAAGCGTTGTCCGCAATCGGACCGTAGGCGTCGGTTGCCAGGGTAATCCCGAGAGTAGACAGCATACCTACAGCCGCCAGACCGATGCCGTAAAGACCCTGTATCGGCACCTCGAAACCACCGGCGAGGCCGTAGCTGACAAGAATACCGACGGCGATGGCGACCACTGGGACACCAGTGGACAGCTGGCCAATGGAGAGACCGGCAATGATGACCGTGGCCGGCCCGGTGGTACCCTGTTCAGCGATGTCCTTGGTGGGTTTGTAGTCATAGGACGTATAATACTCGGCAGCCTTGCCGATGATGATGCCAACGAGGAGACCAACAAGGATGGCGACCCATATCCTTATCGCCATGCCGACTTCGAGGCCGCCAAGGTTGCTCAGCAGGTAGACGACCAGTACGCCGGAGGCGAGGGCGATGAGCACCGCGGCGACATTGACGCCGATGCCGAGTGAGTTCAGGAGGCTCGACGTGGAAGCGCCTTCTTTCGCCCGGACGAGATAGATACCGAAGATCGAGAAGATGATACCGAGACCGGCAATCACCATTGGGAGAACGATACCGAACATGCCGAATCCCGCGGCGACACCGAGAGCCGCCGCCGCCAGGATTGATCCGGCGTAGGATTCGTAGAGGTCGGCACCCATACCGGCGACATCGCCGACGTTATCACCGACGTTGTCGGCGAGCACAGCCGGATTGCGCGGATCGTCTTCGGGAATGCCCGCTTCAACCTTACCGACAAGGTCGGAACCGACGTCGGCCGCTTTGGTAAAGATGCCGCCGCCGACCCTGGCGAAAAGTGCCTGGGTAGAGGCGCCCATTCCGAAAGTAAGCATCGTCACCGTGATTGTGCCGAGGCTGTACTCCGTCAGGTTGGTCATCAGGATGAACCAGAGACAGATGTCCAGCAAACCGAAACCGACGACGATCAGGCCCATGACGGCGCCGCTGCGGAAGGCAATCTTAAGCGAACTGTTGAGCGAATCGCGGGCAGCGTTAGCTGTCCTCGCGTTGGCGTAAGTGGCCGTCTTCATGCCCAACCAACCGCAAATAGCTGAGAAGAAACCACCGGTGAGAAAGGCGAACGGTACCCAGCCATTCATCACCGGAACTTGCATACCGAAAGCAAGGTAGGCAAGCAGCGCCGCCAGTATCACCAGAAAGATACCGACGACCTTGTACTGGCGTTTCAGATAGGCGTTGGCGCCCTCTCTGACGCCCAAGGCGATGTCCGTCATCTCCTTGGTACCCTCGGACTGACGTTTCATCCCGCGATAGAAGATGCAGGCGAATACCAGGGCAAGTACTGAACCTATCGGCGCCAAGTACCACAAAGCGGGGATCGGTTCGTCCTCAGAGACCTCAACGGCCGTCTTACCAACGTCTGCGGCGGCAGCGCCGCCGAACACCGATACCATTACAATGACGATTGCCATGCCAACAAGCAGTAACGGCAGCTTCTTCCGTATCATTCTAAGGGATATTCTCACTATACTACCTTCCTTCCTTCTCCAGTTCGTATTTTTTCAATCGACTTTCTAACTCTTTCTGAATGATCGCTAAAGTAAAATCATTACGTGTCATCTCCAGTGCCCCTGGCACCATGTCCGTGGCGCGGCGAAGGCCGCCGGTAACGGCGTCCGGGAAGCTCATGGTGACCAGGAATGTTGTAGATATCGTCCATGACGGTAAGGAAGTCTGTTCCCCGCGACATGTCACCTTTACTCATGCTGTCCAGCAGGTAGTGTCTCAATTCACCGACAGTGTCCGGCAGACCGTGAAAGTAGGGCACCGGATCGACGCGCAGTCTATTCGGACCCGGTACCGGCCGGCCCGTGATCAAGGCGAGGACGACCTTAC
>CAZLUE010000138.1:0-2239 GCA_964562625.1 uncultured Dehalococcoidales bacterium
CCCTGACCCAGCAGCACTTCAGCCTCACGCAGCTTGCCTATGATTTGCTCCGGTTCTTTAAGGTGACACCCCGGATCGTGCCCGGCTCTTCTAGTCTCATCCAGCGCTCTGCGCGGTCTTCCTCACGGCGCTCTTCGTGATGCATCCGGTGATCTAGAGTTTAGCAAACCCGGACATCAACGACAAAGCCCGCTTCGGCCGCACCTGTCCTTGACAGCCATCACTGCTAATGCCTACAGTGTTTAGTAACCCGGTCGGCGATGTGTCCTGCCATGACAGTCACCACGCGTTCTGGGGCAAGCATCGCAGGAATGACGACGGTAGCAGGCAGATGACGGCGAAGAGCAATCGGAAAACACGAACCACACAGGGAGACTGGGGATCGGCGGTCACTCAACCGCTGCCCGGTAACGCGGAACTACTGAGCATTTACTTCTGGCATGGTGCCAACGTTTACACATTCAGCTACGACAAGGGCGGCGTCCGCCGGCACACCATGATCGACGCCGGTGATAACCAGCATCGTCAACAACTGTTGGCGGTCATGGCCGACCACGACGTCAACCCGGACAACATTGAGCGCATCGTCATTACCCACCGACACCCCGACCACATCGGACTTACCCATCTTCTGGCAAATCGGTCCGGAGCACAGATATTGGTTCACTCCGGTTTCAGGAGCTTTGTCGAGGGGCCGCACAGCGAATTTGAAAAGATGTTTCTATCGAGGGTCGATCCCGAGCAGTTGAAGGAATGCGACATTCGCTACCTCGATCCGGCGCCAACCAACGGTGCCGTCACCATCCACGGGATCGAATTTCCCATGCTTACCGCGCCGATTGAGATCGGTGAAGGCGGTTGGCTGCAACTGATCGGATGCCCGAAGAACCCATCGACTCATAGCCCCGATCAGGTCATCGCCCTCTACTCGGCGATTGATCGACCTCATCCTCATGAGCAGTCGCTCGACGGATTCCGACCTTCGGACGATATTATCTTCGCCGGTGACCTGTGGTTGATGCGCGGTCCGCTGTTCGGCACCAGCACCGGCGATAAGGACGTCCACTGGCAGTTAAAGCAGGGTCTGGAACAATTCCAGCGGATGATGTCCACCGGCGGCGGAATACGGCACGACCCTCGTCTTCAGGACACCGACGCCAAGAATGCCCTCAAGAGGGGCTTCTGCCTGATCCAGGTCAAACCGGGACACGGCAACGAGTTTCTCGGTACCCGGATGATCCCGATTGCCATTCTCGCCGGACGCGACCTGTTGACGGCACTCGGCCACGACATGGATAACGATCAGTCACTGCTCGAGTCACCAGAGCTTGCTCCGAAGGTAGCGGAATGTCTCGAACGCGCCTACCATGGCTTCATCAGCGAATTGGCAACTTGGACAGAACTCGGCTATACCCCTGCTGAGATATCGGCATTACTCACCAGAATCTATCGTGAACAGCGTGGCGGCGGGCCGCTGGCAGATATCGATCGCTATCAGCGCCGGATCCGGATTAAGGAAATGCTCGACCGCTTACAGGTCGATGGCGCTCGGCCGGAATCGATATGCCGAATTGCCGGTGTTACCCGCTCGGCGGTGGAAAAGATTCCCTAGCTGGCGGCCTGCCGAAAGTGAGGTCTCGATTTAACGGACACGACGCCGCGGTTGGATTGTGACGTTCTCGTCGCCGGCAGCGGTATCGCCGCCGTCCTTTCCGGTCTCGGCGGCATCGGTTAGGCCGGTCGGTCTGCGGCCACTCGCCACCGAGGCTGATCACCCAGACAACCCTACAGGTGAAGCCAGCAACCTGCCGCCCGGCCACCGAATACTAATCCTTGAAGCCGAGCGCGGCGTGTGCCTCCTTGAGTAATTCCGGAATGTCGAGTCCCTGCGGGCACGCCTCGATGCAGTCATTGCACTCGGTGCACTTGTCGACGCGCCGCTCTTCCTTTAGGCCGTCGGGACCGCAGTAACGGAAGCGTCCTGTCCGCATGTCCTCGTACATAGAGGCCTCGTTGTATATCCTGAAAATGGTCGGTATCGACACTCCCTGTTCACAAGGCATGCAGTAGCCGCAATTGGTACAGTCAACCGGAATCAACCCCTCGTAGGCCTTCCGAACCCGGCCGATTAACGCCAAGTCATCGGCACTGAGTGCGCCGACTCCCGAGTGCTCCACCGAAGCGATGTTCTCGATAAGCTGCTCCATGGTGCTCATTCCGGAGAGCGCCAGCGTCGCTT
>CAZLUE010000139.1:0-2047 GCA_964562625.1 uncultured Dehalococcoidales bacterium
CGGCCGTCGAGATAGAGAATCTGCTTTTTCACGGTAAGCCGCCAGTCGACATAACACAAGAACAGTTCAAGGAATTGGTCGGGGGTGGGCGCTACCACCAGTATCTCAACTATTACTACGGGGTCACGGTCGAAAAAGCTCTTTTCTGGGCTGTACGTGGCGAAGTGCGTAAGGAACGCTGGGCATCCGGCTTTGTCGGTGGGCATGACCCGGCCAACGAGGTCTACCGGCGGGTCTACCAGGCGACCGGTGGCGTCCTGTTGCGGCGCTTTCGCAAAGAGTTCGGCTATCCGTTGAAGCGGCGTTCCACCGGTCTGCTCGAGATGAAGGAATTCAGCTATTGGCTATTCAAATATCGGCTGAAGCACATCGATATGGCCAGGGTGGCCAGTGACACTCGCAAAGCACTCGACTGGCTGCGAGTCAATCGAATTCCGCTGGTACCACAGTCGGCGCTCTAGCATGGTTTCCCGCGAGTGTTGGGATTAGTGCCCCTACATCGTAGAGATGTGATTGGGGTCGTGGTGCTTGGCATGTGGTTCGTCTGACTGCGGAGGCGACCTTCTGTCGTGTTTGCGGGGATGATCAGAGGATTGCCCGTCATCGCGTTGTAGAGTTCAGAGAAAATGCAGCCCACTTGCAGCGGGAGAATGATAAGTCCAGCTCCCCATTAGGAGTGGCCTTCTCCTAGTAAGGCACGGGATAGTTCACCCGAGGCGCTCGAGTTCTTTCTTGAGTCGGACGGCGCGGTCCTGTCGCTCCGCCAACCGGCCGCGCTCTCGTTCAATGACTGTCGCCGGGGCCTTGCCGAGGAAGGCCTGGTCAGCCAGGCGAGTCTCAAGACGAGCGATCTCGGTGTTGGCCTGTGTGATCTCCTGGTCGAGCCGCTGCCGCTCGGCGGCGAGGTCGACCATGCTCTCCATTGGGATGACGACCTCAGTTTCCTTGATGACCTGGACGAACACGTTGTCGTCGCTGTCGGTTGCTTGCGACTCGCCGTGGAAAATGACCGGTCTCGCCTTGGCAAGCACTTCGATTGCCGAGGAGTAGTCGACCAGCGAGGATGTCAGGTCGCCGCCGTAGATGCGGGCCTCGATCCAGCGTCCGGCTTCGACATTGTGTTGAGTGCGGATGTTGCGGATTGCCCGAACGATATCGACGACCGCCTCGACCAGTCGTTCGGCGTCCTCGTCGACGGCGCCATCGTCGGCTTCGGGGAAAGCCGCCATGGTGATCGATTCGGTTGGCTGCCAGCCGGGGGCGAGGCGCTGTCGCAACTGCTGCCAGAGTTCTTCGGTGACGAACGGCATGTAGGGATGGAGCAGCCGTAACGACGTTTCTAGGGCATGAACCAGTACCGGTACCGGCGAGAGCGTTGCCGGGTTGTCGGACCGGAGGCGAATCTTGGCGAATTCGATGTACCAGTCACAGAAATCGCCCCAGAGGAAATCATGTACTTGCCGTAATGCCTCACCCAACTGGAAATCATCGAGCAGGCCGGTAACACCGGTGACGGTGTGGCTCAAGCGGCTCAGTATCCAGCGGTCCTCGGCCGGGAGTCTGTCATGGTCGATGGTGAGGTTGCCGCCGTTAGCGGAGAGCGAACGGACGACGAAACGGGTAGCGTTCCATAACTTGTTAGCGAAATTGCGGCCGAGTTCGATCTTTTCCAGCGATAGCCGGACGTCATTGCCGGGTGAAGAGCCGGTCATCACGGCGAAGCGGAGGGCGTCAGCGCCGTACTCATCGACCGTTGCGATCGGATCGATACCGTTGCCCTTGACCTTGCTCATTTTCTCGCCCTTGGCGTCGCGGAGCATACCGTGCAGGTAGACGGTGTGGAAGGGCACTTCGCCGACGTCTTCCAAGCCCATCATTATCATCCGGGCGACCCAGAGGAAGATGATGTCGTAGCCGGTCTCCATCACCTGTGTCGAGTAGTAGCGATCGAACTCCGGCGTCTCTTTGGGCCAGCCGAGCGTGGAGTGTGGCCAGAGGCCGGACGAGAACCAGGTGTCCAGCGTGTCTTCGTCCTGTCGCAGCTTTG
>CAZLUE010000140.1:0-1750 GCA_964562625.1 uncultured Dehalococcoidales bacterium
TATCGGGTCGGGGTGCCTGCACCAGGGCGGTGGGAGGAGGTCTTCAGCAGCGACCAATACCCCATCGAAGGTCACTTCGCAGAGCTTGTCAGCGGCTATCGTCTTCAGTGGTGAGCAGCCCAGTCCGGTCGCGCCGGCGCCGACGACGAACAGGCTGAGCCCGTCATCGACAGCTGACGGCGCCGCCGTCCTGGCGACGCAGAGGATGTGGTCGGCGATGTGCGCGTCGGGAACAAAGAGCTTTGTCCCGTCGAGCCGGTAGCCGCCGCCCTCGAAAACCGCCGTCATCTTGATCGAAGTTGCGTCGAGAGTTCCTTCGGTCTCTGTTAGTGCCAGCGTCGCCAGTCTGTCGCCATCGGCGATACCTGGCAGGTAGCGACGTCGCTGTTCCTCATTGCCGGCATCGAGAATCGTCAACCCCGCCAGGACGACAGTCGCAAAGAACGGGCCGGGTAGACAAGCACGTCCCATCTCCTCTAGAAGCACTGCCAACTCGAGGAAGCTCATCCCGCTACCACCAGCGTTCTCCGGGAAAACCAGCCCCATCCAACCAAGCTCGGCCATATCCCGCCAGAGGTCTAGCGAGTAGCCCCGGTCGTCGGTCTCCATTTCACGAACGTAGCTCTTGGGGCACCTCGCTTTCAGGAAATCGCGAGCAGAGGTTTTCAGCATTTCCTGTTCTTCGGAGAGGTTGAAATCCATCCGGTCTATCCTTCACCCTCGCGTCCGATACCGGTCAGCCGTCGCGCCATTGCCTTTTTCGGTTCGAGGTCAGTGTCTCGCAAGAGCGTCATCCGGTGAGCTTCCGGTGACCCGCCGCCGTGTATGTTGGAGACTATATCACGCGTCTCGAAGGCAAGCTTCTCGATCAGACGATACATCCGCATCCGGTCATCGACAGTAACGCCGTTCGCCCCTTTCAGGTATTTCCTGACAAGATGTCCGATCTCGGGGTTGCACAGGTCCTTCTCCGATGGCATGTCGGCTACCAGTCCGCCGGCGATCTGTCCCTTAATCAACGGGTGCGCCTCCACGTCGGTGATTTTCTCACCGAGGACGTAGGCGGTCTGGTCCATCCGCCGTAGACTTTCGTGATACTCTTCAACCGTTCTCAAGACCATTTTCGTCTCTCTGGCCACTACCGCTGGAGATTTGCTCTAAAAGCCAGTTTCTGGTGACCGTCCGGCGGTTCGGTAATCGTGGGTTCTAGCGGTACTCCCGGCCTTCACTGGCAGTACTGGATTTCGGCGCTTGGATAGACGGCAACGTTCGTTCCCGCTCTACGGTCGTCGAGCAGCCGCAGCACTTCGTCCCATTTATGTGCGAAGATCACCTTGTCGGAATCGCCGAACCAGTGCCGGCTGGCGAGGTCGTGGTACTCGTTGAAGACGATCAGCCGGCCGACGTGTTCCGGGATGCGGCTGCCACGCCGCAGCGGAGCGAAGGTTGAGTTACCGAATGGCCCAAGCAGGTAGTGTGTCACCAACCCGTCGGGCGCGTTGGCGACAAGGACGACGTCGCCGCCGGGAGCGATGGCGCGGTAGCCCATAGCCGTCCCGATGAAGCCTTCGTTGGCCTTGGAGTAGGTATTGGCGATGGCGACATCCTTACCGGTCACGCGGGGTGTCAGGTAATGCCCTTTGGCCGCGTCGACGGCGGCCGCGTAGGCAGGTTTCAAAGGCCCCGCGAAGACGGCCGTCGTCTCCCCCCAGGCGTTCGTCAGACAATTGACCATCATGTCCAAGCCGCT